>DASSNC010000001.1:0-11538 GCA_035688305.1 Rhodanobacteraceae bacterium | reverse complement strand
GTCACCGACGCATTGACGGCGCAAGGCGGCATCGAACTGCCATACGGTGCAATCGAGCAGCAGCAGACCTTCATCTCGGGCTACGGCGCGCAGTACGGCCGATCGATCGGCGGCGTGATCAACCAGGTCGGCAAGAGCGGCACCAATGAATGGCACTTCGGTGTGCGTGCGGAATGGGCGCCGGGTGGAACGCCCTGGACGGCCAAGAAGCGCAATTTCTACTTCTCCAACCCGCTTTCGACCCAGCCCGGCTACAGCCCCGGTGACATCAAGATCTACAACGAAGGCAATCACTCGCAGGAAACGATTTACGACGCCTACGTCAGCGGTCCAATCATCAAGGACAAGTTGTTCTTCTTCCTCGCCGCCGAACAGGACAACCTGAGCGGCACGACCATCGGGTCCGTGGAAGGCCCGGCGCAGTACGAGTGGCACCAGCACAAGCCCAAGATCTACGCCAAGGTCAACTGGAACATCAACGACAGCAACATCCTGACGCTGACCGGGCTGCAGAGTTCGGACAAATACTGGGAAGCGAACTACGACTTCGACTACAGCACTTTGAAGCGCGGTGATTTCGAGGGACTCGACCAGACCAGCAAGACCAACTTCCGGCTGTGGTCGCTGAACTACACCTCCTATCTCAGCGACAACCTGACGCTGAACGCCATGCTCGGCAAGACACGCGGCGAGTACTACACCGAACAGCCGGCGTACCCGGGCTTCGACCCGAGCCTGCCGCACGTTGGCGGCATTTCCACGCAGAACCCGGCATTCCTGCCACCCGGCAGCACCGGCATCAACAACTCGCAAGGCAGCTCGCAGCAATCCGATCCGCGCCACCAGGTCGATGTGATGAGCTATCGGCTGAGCCTCGACTACAAGTGGCGCAACCACGATTTCCAGATCGGTATCGACAACATCAACTCATGGGATCTGCACGACGGCGCCACCATGACCGGCCCGGGGTACGCGTGGTACTACGGCAGCGCCGATCCGGGCAAGCCGATCTTCGGCGTCAGCCCCGACGTTCCTCCCTACGTCGGGCCGCCGCCCGCTTCCACCTGCCATCCGGACAGCAGCGGACAGGTGCACTGCTATTACGTCCAGAAGCGCATCGACTTGTCGAATGCGTCCGTCAAGGTCTTCCAGCGCGCGCAGTACATCGAAGACAACTGGCAGGTGACGCCCAACCTGGTGCTGAATCTGGGTTTGCGCAACGATTCGTTCACCAACTTCGACGGCTCGGGCGTCCCCTACATTCGCCTGACCAAGCCGCAGTGGGCGCCGCGGCTCGGCTTCAGTTGGGACGTGCACGGCGACTCCACCATGAAGGTGTTCGGCAATGCGGGCCGCTACTACCTCGCGCTGCCGCTGACCACCGCGTTGTCCATCGCCGCGCCGGTGACCGCAACCAACCTGTACGGCACGTACACCGGGATCGATCCGGTGACCGGCGAGCCGATCGGTTTCACCCCGCTGCCACAGAACCCGTCCACGGGGGTTTCCATCGACAACGAGTACGGCCAGCCCAAGGATCCGCGCGTATCGGCATCCCAGAACATCAAGGCCGAGTTCTCCGACAACTTCGTGCTGGGCATGCAGCAGAAATTCGACATGCTGGGAACCAGCTGGGTGTTCGGCGCCACCGGCACCTACCAGAAGATGAGCCGCATCATCGACGATTTCGACGACGAGCAGATCGAATGCGCGGCAGGGCGCGCCCAGGGCTACGCCTGGATGACGCCCGACACTTGCAGCAACTGGGCGCAGAGCCTGGTCCTGATCAACCCGGGTGTCACCAACAACCTGATGATGAAGGCGCCGGACGGCAGCCTCGTTCCGGTGACCCTCACGGCCGCCGACCAACGCTTCCCGAAAGGGCCGACGCGCAGGTACTACTCGATCGACCTGTCGCTGTCGCACGAGTGGGATGGCAAGTGGTTCGCCAAGTTCGACTATGTCTGGGCCCAGACCATCGGCAATACGGAAGGACCGGTGAGCACGTACTCGCAGCAGAGCGGATCGTACGAATCCCTCACCACCGCCTGGGATTTCCCCGAACGGATGGAATACTCGTACGGCATGCTGCCCAATGACCGCAGGAACCAGTTCAAGATCTACGGAGCGTATGCCATCGACAAGGACTGGACGGTCGGTGCCAACCTGTACGTGGCCTCCGGCACCCCGCGCCTGTGTCGTGGTGGCTACGGCCCGGACCAGCTCGCCTTGCACGGTTCGCACACCTACTACTGGTGTGCCGGAGAACCGGTACCGCCGGGTTCGCTGGGCCGGCTGCCATGGACCCGCCGGCTGGACTTGAACATCGACTACAAACCGACATGGGCCGACCACAAGCTCGACTTCAACCTGGCGGTGTTCAACGTGTTCAACAGCCAGAAGCAGCTGTTCATCAATGATTTCTTTGGAACCACCAACAACCCCAACCCGGACTTCGGAAGTCCCAACAATACCCAGGCGCCACGCTACGTACGGTTCTCGGTGTCCTACGACTTTTGAGTGCTCCCCGCTTACTCTCCGCCGCCGGGCTCTGCCCGGCGTTTTTTTGCCACCGCGAAGCTGGCGGATATTCCGCATCGTCCACGCGCGATTCAGGGCCACGCGCCGCCGCGTCCGGATTACCATTCCCTTCATCGCCGATCCTGAAGTGAACGCGCTTTCGATGTCGCCATCCGTGCAAGCTCCACCGCAACGTCCACTTTCGTCGGTGGCCGCACGCCTGCTGGCACGGGCGCGCAGGGAATGGCTCGAGCAGGAGTTCGAAGCTGCCGAGCGATCGTTGATCAACGTGCTGTCGCTGGCGCCGGACAACCCGGAAGCCACCCGGATGCTCGGGACGGTGGCGCTGCGTCGTGGCAAGAATGCCAAGGCTGTCGAGTGTTTCCGGAAGGTTCTTGCCATTTGGCCGGACGATGACGAGCTGCGCATCGGACTGGGCATCGCGCTGTACGAACAAGGCGAAGTCGATGAAGCCGTGATGCATTTGCGACATGCATGCAAGCTTGCGCCGGCTTCCGCATCGGCGTGGTTCAACCTTGGTGAGGCACTCGCGCGGGAAGCCCACACCAGCGAAGCCATCCAGGCATTGCAACGGGCGCTCGAGCTCGACCCCGCGCACGTCTCCGCCCGACTTTCGCTGGCCCGCGCCAAGGCGAACCTGGGCCAGGTCGATGCCGCGGTGACGGGATTCCGCGAGGTGGTACGGCGCGATCCCCGCAACGCCGAAGGCTGGTTCGGGTTGTCGAACCTCAACATCGTCCGATTCGATCCGGCCGATGCCGCCAGCTTGAAGCGTGCGCTCGAACAACCCCACCTGTCGCCACGCGATTACGAACTGCTCGCCTTCACCTACGCGAAGGCGCTCGAAAACCATGGCGACTACGCGCAGGCCTATGACGTATTCGCACGCGCCAACGCTTCGCGCCGCCAGCGGATGAAGTGGGACGCTGCGGGCGAGCGCAGGCGGGTCGCCGCGATCATGGACGCTTTCTCGAAAGACCTGCCGTTGCCCATCGATCCGCAACGCGGCCACGAGGCCATCCTGATCATCAGCATCCCGCGCTCCGGCTCGACATTGGTCGAGCAAATCCTCGCGTCGCACCCTGAAGTCGAGGGTGCGAACGAGATCAAGGATTTGCAGCAAGTGATCGATGCGGAAACCCGTCGCCGCCATTCGGCGTACCCGCTGTGGGTGCCGGATACCACCGCCGAGGATTGGCAGCGCCTCGGCCGCGAATACCTTGCGCGCACCGCGCGCTGGCGCGAACGCAAACCGCGCTTCACCGACAAGAGCCTGGTCACCTGGTATCTGGTAGGCCCGGCGCTGGCGATGATGCCGGCGACGCGCGCCGTGATCGTCCGGCGCGACCCGGTGGAAACCTGCCTCGGCTGCTTCAGGCAATGCTTCAGCGAAAACAGCGGATTCGCATGCGACATGGACGAGATGGCCGATTACTGCGCGGACTTTCTCCGCCTCACCCGATTCTGGCTGCAGAAATACCCGGGTCGCGTGATGGATCTGCAATACGAATCGCTGGTCGCCGACCCGGACACCGAAGTTCGCCGCCTGCTGGACTTCTGCGGCCTGCCCTTCGATCCCGCCTGCCTCGATTTCCACAAGACCACGCGCACGGTGCAAAGCCTGCCCAGCGCCGCGCAGGTGCGGCAACCGATCCGGCGCGACACCGCCCGCAGCGCCTTGTATGGCGACAAGCTGGATCGACTGCGCCAGCGTTTGCGCGATGCCGGGGCGCTGACGGTTGAATAGGTCGATCGTTCACGACCTCCGGGCTTCCCTTCCTCCTCTGGGGGAGGGGCGCAACGCGCTGCTCTCGCCTTTGTGCGAAGCTCCGGATGAGGGTTCGTGAACGTAAGCCGGCACCACGAGTATTGATTGATCCCGCTCACGCGCGGACCCTCACCCGCCCCTGCCGGGGCACCGTCTCCCGAAGGTAGAGGAAAGATGCAACAGAATTTCAAGGCGGCTTTTGGACGTCCGTTGCGCACACCAAGCCTGCTTCTTGCCTGCCTTTTACTCGCGCTGATGGCCGCCTGCGCGCCGCTGCCGCCACGCAACCCGATGGCAACCTGGGTGGCATCGAAGAACCACGACATCCGCAAACCGCAGTTGATCGTGCTGCACTTCACCAATCAGGGTTCGGTGCAGCAGGCGCTGGACACCCTGCGCAGCCACAATCCCGATGGACCGGTCAGCGCGCATTACCTGATCGGCCGCGATGGCCACCTCTACCAACTGGTCAGCGACGTCGATCGCGCGTGGCACGCAGGCGGCGGCCGCTGGGGCACGATCACCGACGTCAATTCGGCCTCCATCGGAATCGAGATCGACAACAACGGCCACGAGCCGTTTCCGCCGGCGCAGATCGCAAGTCTCATCAGTCTGCTGACCGACCTCACTACGCGCTGGAGCATCCTGCGCGCGCAGATCATCGGCCACGAGGACATGGCGCCGACGCGCAAGGATGACCCAGGTCCGCTGTTTCCGTGGGCGACCCTGGCAGCCAACGGTTTCGGTTTGTGGCCCGATCCGATCGCCACGTTGCCCGATCCGCCCGCCGGCTTCGATCCCTGGATGGCGCTGACCGCGATCGGCTATTCGCTGGATGATCCACCGGCGGCGGTGCGTGCGTTCCACGATCATTTCCGCGGCATGGGCGGCAGCACGCTGGACGCCGAAGACCTGCGCATCCTCAACAACCTCGTCGGCAAGATCGAACGCGGCGCGACAGAAAAATAGTTTGCGGCGGACACCGCAACGCAACGCGCAGCAAGTCAACGACCTGCTGCGCGCCACGCCTCGTGCTTGTTTACGCGTGCTGGCGGCGACGCTGCCAGCCGTAGCCGATGCCGAGCATCAGCAGGCCGAGGCCGAACAGGCCCAGTTCACCCGGCTCGGGTACCGAAAGCGTCACGTTGGCGGCGCCCGGCGAATTCACGAAATCGGTGAACAGGTAGAAGTCCGTCCGGTTCGGGAGCGGCGGGCTGGGGAAAAATGACACCGTGAACAAGCTGCCTGGATCGGGCAATGCCTGTGGGCAATCATCGGTCGCGAAGTTCGCGGGAATGCTGCCGCATTCCAGTTCATCACCGCTGGCCGAGCCCCCGTCGGGCACGATGAACTGGAACGTGAACTTGGACGCGGGGTGACCGGTGACATTGTTCATCCACAGGCAGTAGCTGAACCCGCTGGTATCGACGCCGAGCACATCCGAACAGGGAATGAAATTCACCTGATAGGTGTGATTGAGCAGGCCGATGCTGCAGGGGTCATCATGCGTGCACTGCGGCGGTGTCGTCGGCGGCAGGGTGTCAGTCGGCGGATCAAAAATCACCCGCGTAGCGAATGCTGCCGGCGCAGTCATGGCGAGAACTACGGCTGCCGCCGCGAGAACCAGATAGCGTGTCATTACTGAATACCCTCTAGATTTGCGGATTGCTGAGGAACCGCAAGCGCCCGGTCGTCCCCGCAGCGTTAGCACCTGCATGGGTTGTGCCACCCCCGCAAACCATTGTTCTCATTACAATCTTGATCACCGCATATGTGCAATCTGTAAGCTCATCCGACACAGGAACGAGGTTTTGCGGCGGCAGTGCCATTCAACCCACTGTCTTTCCGGACTTTTGTAGCGGACATGCCCGAATGGTCGGGTTGTAAACAGTTTTGACAGCCAAACGGGGCGCAAACCCACCAGAAGGGAACCGGCACCACCAAGTTCACGGCGGTTCGGAACCCCGCGAAATGACTCAGGGCTGGCCGCTCCCCGCGGCGGCCGCCACCGCACGATCCGGCAGCGGCAAGCCGGCCTGCTTGCACAGGGCCGCAAAGCGCGGGTCGTGCTGGTAGGCGAGCACGAACGGATCGGTGAGCAGGAGGCCGGAGAAATTCGGATCACGTTGGCTCCACGCGCGCTGCAGCCATTCGAACATTTCGTCGGGCTGCTTGCGTACGGCGTACAGGTCGGCGACAAAATAAGGCTGATCCTTGCCCTGCTTGGCAATGTAGTCGCGCAGCGCCGCATCGGCCTTGCGGCGATCCGGGTCGATTTGCTGCGCAAGCGCGATCGCCCACGGGCCATTCGCCGGGTCGGTTTCCTTGGCGGCGTTGCTCCGCGCCGCGTCCACATTGCCACGCAGCACGTCGACCTCGGTCAGGATGCTGTGCAAAAACGGGTAATTCGGCTGCCAGGCCAAGCCCTTCTTGGCAATCTGCTCCGCCTCGTCCAACTGGCGTTGGCCCAGCAGGGCCAGCGCCAGGTTGACATAGATGTCGACACGGGCCGGATCATTGGCTACGGTTTTCCGATACATGTCGACCGCCGCCTGCAGTTGCCCCAGGTTTTCCAGTCCGCTCGCCAGGTAGTTCATGCTGGTGGTGTCATTGGGTGCCAGCTCATGGGCACGCTTGTACTCCGCCAGCGCGCCGATGGGATCATTATCGACCGTCGCCATCAGGTAACCGCGGTCGGTATGCGTATACGCCGCATCCGGCGCCAATACCTGCTCCCTGTCTGCCGCGGCGCGAGCCTGGGCAAAGGCTTGCTGGCGCGCATCCCCATTAAGGAACAGCACACCCAGGTTGACCGAAGCGTTGGACAGCAGCCCCCAGACATAGGCGTAATCGGGGTCGAGCTTGAGCGCCTGCTGGAACAGCGAAATGCCTTGGCGAATGCCGGGTTCGGTGCCGCGGCGGTAGGTGGCGCGCCCCTGCAGCATCAGTTCGTAGGCCTCCACATTGCCGCCGGGAGGCTTGTCGCTCGCCACGATCGGCTTGCCCAGCAACTTCACCTTGAGCGCATCGGCGACGGCCTCGCCGATCTTCGACTGGATCGCGAACACGTCGTTGAGCTTTTCGTCGTAGCTGTGCGACCACACGCTGGCCCCGTCCCTGGCGCGGATCATGTTGACGGTGACCCGGATCCGGTTGGCCTGCTGGCGGACCGAGCCCTGGATCAGGTGCGCCACCCCCAGCGCGGCACCGATCTGGGCGAGGCTGTCGTTGCTGTCGCGGAACTTGAAGCTGGAATATTTCCCGATCACCTTCAGGCCGTTGACCTGGGTGAGGTCGGAAATCAACTCCTCCGAAAGCCCGTCGGAAAAATACTGCTGCTTGGGATCGCCGCTGTCGTTGCTCAGCGGCAGCACGGCCACCGACTGGAATGGAACCTTGGCCAGCGCCGCTTCGATGGCCTTCGCGTCCGCCGCTCCGGCCGCACTGTTGACGTCGCGATGCAGCACGAAGGTGTTGGTGACCAACAGCACGATCGCGACCGCCATGACGCCGATGATCCACAAGTCCAGCTTGCGCCCGGTGGCACGATGGAACGCGTGATCGGGGATACTGTCGGCGCTTTCGAGCTTCAGGCCTTCCGGCGTCAGCTTGTAATACCAGGCAAAGGCCACCCAGAAGGGAAAGCCGATCGCGCAGGCGATCACGAACCAGCGGGTGATCCACTCCGGCGCCTGGAACACGGGGGCAAGCTGGGCAATGCCTTGGGAGAGCGCCCATACCGCGCCGATGTAGACCGCCGAGGCGCGCCATACATGGCGATGGCTGAGTTCCGCAATGATGCCGCGCTTCCCTGGCGACCCGTCGTGGCTGATCACTATGCGCCCCGGGACTCCCACCGGCTACAGGCCGGTCTCCAGATGAGGGCAAGTTTCGGGCTTCAAGGGGCGCGATGCAAGCCCGCACGGATCGCCCGACCTAGCCGCCCGGCGCCTGCCGATCGGCTCGGCTTCAACGATCCCGGTGGACGATGTAACGTCCCATCCAGCGCAGCGGCTCGGCGGCATCGCCGAAGCGTTCAAGTGCAGCCAGTGCCTCGGCATACAACGCATCGGCGCGGCGCTTGGCGTTGTCCATGCCCATCAACGAGGGATACGTGGCCTTGCCGCGCGCCGCATCGGCGCCGTGGGTCTTGCCGGTAAGCGCCTGTTCGCCTTCCACGTCCAGTACGTCGTCCTTGATCTGGAATGCCAGCCCCATGCATTCGGCGAAACGATCAAGGGCACCGCGCGAGGCGTCGGGCAAATCGGTGATTGCGCAGGTCGGCATCAGCACCGCCGCACGGATCAGCCTGCCGGTCTTGTCGCGATCGAGTGCTTCGAGGTCGGCAGCGGTGAGCTGCTTGCCTTCGGCTTCGAGGTCCACGGCCTGCCCGCCGGTCATGCCTCTTGAGCCCGTGGCGCCGGCGAGGATCGCGATCATCCCCAGCCGTTCGGCGGCCTCGTGATTGCCGTCGCCGGCAAGAATCTCGAATGCGCACGTCTGCAACGCGTCGCCCGCGAGAATCGCGGTGGCTTCCCCAAACGCGGCGTGCGTGGATGGCTTGCCGCGACGCAATGCATCATCGTCCATCGCGGGCAAATCGTCGTGCACCAGCGAAAACACGTGCACGCATTCGACCGCGCAGGCGGCATCGTCCAGGCGCCCGGGTGCGACGCCCAGCACTTCGCCACTCGCGTAGCACAGCAATGGCCGGATGCGCTTGCCGCCGCCGAGTGCCGCGTAGCGCATCGCCGCATGCAGGGAAGCGGGCCGGGCATCCGCCGCAGGCAGCCGCGCATCCAGCGCGCGCTCGACGCGTTCGAGGTATTCCGGCACCCGATCTGCAAACGGCATCGACCCACTCCTGGTCCGGCGGCAGCGGCCGCGAATCGCCGCGAGCCTAGCGAGCGCACCGCTTGGGTGTCAAAGCAATTTCCCCGCGACTTCCACCTTATCTTCACGCACAATGCGTACGATCACGAGGACGGCTGACGATGTGCCGAAGGAGACCAGCAGGATGATCGCCCAAGCTTTCGCCAGTGGATCGCGGCGCGGTGCCGACGGCTATCAGGCGCGCATTCTGCCGGAGGTTTCGCGTACCTTTGCACTGACCATTCCGCAACTCGACGTGCGCCTGCGCACGGTGATCGCGAATGCGTACCTGTTGTGCCGGATCGCCGACACCATCGAGGATGAAAATGCGCTGCCCGGCGACGTGAAGCAGCAGTTCCATGACCGCTTCACGCGGGTGGTGGAAGCCACCGAGGATCCGGCCTCGTTCGCGCGCGACCTGGCGCCGCTGCTCACCGGCAACACGCTCGCCGCCGAACGCGACCTGGTCGCGCACACCGCGGAAATCATCCAGGTCACCGACAGCTTCAACCTGGCCCAGCGCGAATCGCTGGCGCGCTGCATCCGCACGATGTGCACCGGCATGCCGAGCTTCGAGCGCCGCACGAGCACCGCCGGCCTCGCCGACATGCACGAGATGGATCGCTACTGCTATTACGTCGCCGGGGTCGTCGGCCAGACGCTCACCGACCTCTTCTGCGATTACTCGCCGCGCATCGCCGAGCGCCGCGAGGCGCTGTCGGCGCTGGACGTGTCGTTCGGCCAGGGCCTGCAGATGACCAATATCCTCAAGGATTTCTGGGAGGACCGTGACCGCGGCGCCTGCTGGCTGCCGCACGACCTGTTCGCCCGCGTCGGCGTGGAACTGGAGGACATCCGCCGCAATGCCGTGCCGGCTGCGTTCGGCAACGCCTACGCACAGCTGATCGGCGTCGCCCACAGCCATCTTCGCAACGCACTCGACTACACCTTGTTGATTCCTGAAAAAGAGGTGGGCATCCGGCGCTTCTGCCTGATCGCGCTGGGATTGGCGATGCGCACGCTCGGTTCGATCCTGGCCAAGCCCGATTTCACGGCCGGTGCGCAGGTGAAAGTGTCGCGGCAGGTCGTCAAGAAGATCGTGATCGTCACCCATCTGTTCGCCGGCTACAGCCGCGTGCTGCAGCGCTGGTTCGCGCGCATGGCCGAAGGCCTGCCACTGCAGGCGCTGGCGAGCGACTGGCGCGGATTGCTGCCCGACCCCCACGGCGCGTGGCCGCGCAGCGATGCATGCGGCCCCGCGCAGGCGTTCACCTGCAAATAGCCATGCCTCCCGATTCCGGCATCCCGCACTACCGCCACGCGGCCCATCGCGTCGATACGGGTGCGCGCGATCGGCTGACCGCGGCGATCGAGGCTGCGCGCGCGAACATCCTTGCGTACCAGCGCGCGGACGGTTGCTGGCAATTCGAACTCGAAGCCGACTGCACGATTCCCGCCGAATACATCCTCATGCTCCACTACCTCGGCGAATCCGATCGCCTGCTGGAGTCGCGGCTGGCCGAATACCTGCGCAACCACCAGTCGCGCGATGGCGGCTGGCCGCTGTATCCGGGCGGCGCGCTGGACGTGAGTTGCAGCGTGAAGTGCTACTTCGCGCTGAAGCTGGCGGGCGACCGCGCCGACGCGGCGCACATGGCCAAGGCGCGCGCGGCAATCCTCGCGCACGGGGGTGCCGCACGCAGCAACGTCTTCACGCGCATCGCGCTGGCATTGTTCGGCGAGTTGCCGTGGCGCGGCGTGCCGTTCCTGCCGGTGGAGATCGTGCTGCTGCCGCGCTGGTTTCCGTTCCACCTCGGCAAGGTGTCGTACTGGTCGCGCACGGTGATGGTGCCGCTGTCGGTGTTGACGACCTTGAAGCCCCGCGCGGCCAACCCGCGCGACGTGCATGTCCGCGAGTTGTTCGTCACGCCGCCCGAAGAGGAAAAGCATTACTTCCATTCGCGCTCGCTGCTGAATCGAATTTTGTTCGCGGGCGAGGAAATCATCCGCCATCTGGAACGGCTGATTCCGAAGCGCGTGCGCCGGCGGGCGATGCAACGCGCCGAGGCCTGGATTCTCGAGCGCCGCAATGGCGATGGCGGGCTGGGCGCGATTTTTCCGGCGATGGTCAATGCCTACGAAGCGCTGGCGCTGATGGGTTATCCGGCCGAGCATCCGGCGCGGCGCGAAACGCGCAAGGCCATCGACGACCTGCTGGTGGTGCACGACCACGAAGCCTGGTGCCAGCCCTGCGTGTCGCCGGTGTGGGATACCGGACTGACGTGTCTCGCGCTGCAGGAAGACCGCGATGCGCCAGCCGAAGCCCAGCGGCGCGCGCTGGATTGGCTGCTGTCGCG
>DASSNC010000140.1:0-8412 GCA_035688305.1 Rhodanobacteraceae bacterium | reverse complement strand
CGTGCGTTCATGGCGAGTGCACGACTCGATCAGCAACGCGATGCTGATATTCAGGATCGGCGAACCCACAAGCATCGCGAGCGTGTAACCATCCATCCTGTTGATCAGGAAAATCAGTGGAACCAGCAGCAACAGCCAGCGGCTGGCGGTCAGGCGCAGGTACCAGTTCCGGGTGAGCAGCCAAGGCCGCAGCAGCGCCAGCGCACAACCGGTAGCGATGTAATCGAACATCGCCGGGAAGATCGACATGTCCGCCAGAACCGCATGGGGGTTGACGTGCAAGATGTACTCGCGGATGGCGGCCCGCAGCAACGGTGCGGCGAATATCGCCGCAATGGCCAAGATCAATGCCCGACGCTCGCGCAGCACCAGCAGCGCAAGCGGCCACAACAGATAGAACTGCTCCTCGATCGACAGCGACCACAGGTGCCCGATCTGCCACGGGTGGTCGGGGTAATAGTTGACCGTGTAGGTTGTGGCAAACAGGAAATCGCGTCCGCCGAGATCGATCCAGCGCAACCACGTCGCCAGCAACAAGGCCAGGATCAGCACATAGAACGCCGGAAAGATGCGCAGCACGCGGCGCAAGTAGAACTGCTTCAACGATATCGTTCCGGTCTTCTCCCGTTCCACCTTCAAAAGGGTGGTGATCAGGAATCCGGAGATCACGAAGAAGACCAGCACACCCAGATGACCGAGATCGCCCAGCCACCGCCCGCCCGCACCCACCGTCTCGGTTGGAAAGTCGCGCGTGCCACCGACATGCCCATAAAGCACCATCAGGATCGAGATCGCGCGAAATCCGTCCAGCGAAGGTATGCGATGTCCCGAAGCACCCTTCATGACGCCGCCCTCAATCGTAAGCGTACTTCCTTAGATCACCGCCCAACACCGACAACAGCACCGCCTGTTGCGCGGCATCGAGGTCCTGCTGCCATTTGTAATTGGCGCTTTCCACGCTGTAACGCGACAACGCGCGTTCGAAGCCCGTGTCACACCGCAGCTTGCAGAAATCGGCGATTTCCCGGAACGTTTCGACCGGGTGTTTCGCGAACTCCTCGTAACGCACGTCGATGAAGCTGCCTGCTGGAACCGCACGCCTTGCCGCCTCGGCCGCGCGCATCAGGATCTTCCATTGGATCCCGGCCAGCGCGACGAAGGAACGATCATGGGCTTCCCACTCGCGTCGCAGTTCGTCGTCCAGCGGACCCCAGCGCCACTGCTCCGGGCCTTGCCAGCCCCGCCAGAAATCGACCTGCAGCAGCGAGTTGGCGACCGCACGGCCGTCGCGATAGACGTGGATGAAACGGGCGTCCGGAAACACCGCGTGCAGAAACGCGACGCGTGGCCAGCCCGTGATCTTGACCAGCAACCGCGATCGTCGCGGCGTGACCAGCCCCTCGACTGCGTGCTGCAAGCGTGCCTTGGCGCGCGGTGTGGCATCCTCGGCGCACAAGTCCCGGCAAGGCTGTGAAAATCCCCGGAAGCAATGATCCCAGAAACCGTAGCACTCGGCCGATTCCCAGCGCCGCTTGAGCACGGTTCCCATGACCGGCAGGTCGATCGCGCGCATCAAGGCCCGATGCGCGGCAAGCCGGTCCGGATGGCGATCGCACAAGGTGGACATCCAAGCCACCTGCGGGTGTTCGGTGAACATCTGGTGGAACAGGCTGGAACCGCTGCGTCCGGCGCCGACGACGAAGATGGGCTGGTCGATCATTGGATCCGTTTGCCTATCCGGCGGGGCGGCGAAAATCGCGTAGCTGCACGAACCCCGGGGCCCCCGAGCGCTTCAGACTACCGGGTTTTCGATACGGCGTGCACCCATCCCGATCGCCGCCGCAGCCGTCGCGATGACCCGATGCGAACGCGAACACGGGCATCGCTGCAGGCAAGGTGGACACGACCGTGCAGGCGATCGCCCCCGGTACCGGCATATGGGTTCTTGTAGACTGCCCGCATCGGTTTGTTGCGACCCGGTGCCCGGGAGGGGGGACAACCGCGCATGGTCCAGAACGTCCTGCACCGCTCCGTTGCAGCCTCTTTCCGCTGGGTATCACACTTGTCGGGAGCGTCCACCAGACGCGCGCGCTCCATCCGGCAACCACGTATCCTGATGTACCACATTGTCGGTGATGCCGAGTTGTCGATTCGGCAGTTCGAATGGCAGATGAGGTATCTGCGCGCACATTTCGAACCCATAAGCCTCGGCGGATTGGTCGACCGGCTGCAAGCGGGCGCCACGACGGGCCGCGAAGTGGCGATCACTTTCGACGACGGCGTCCAGAACCATTTCAGGGTTGCATGGCCCTTGTTGCGGGCACACCGCGTCCCGGCAACGTTCTTTGTCTGTCCCGGGTTGATCGAATCCGGAGACTGGTTGTGGCGCACGGGCCTGCGCATGCGGCTCAACGTGCTCGACAGTGCCAGGCGCGCCGACGCGGCCCGCCAGGCGGGCTGCCCGGCAACGCAAGTCGAAGCGATCATGGAATGGACGAAGCGACTGCCGATGGACGCCAGGCGGGCATTCGAGCGGGATATCGCAAGCCGTACCGCCGGTTTCACGCCGCCATCGGCGGAAATCGACCGCCATGCGCCAATGACCTGGGACCAGCTGCGGGGAATGGACGAAAGCCTGATCACCATCGGCAGCCATACCCGCTCCCACCCCATCCTGCCGACCCTGACCGAATCGATGTTGCTGGACGAAATCGCCGGAAGCCGGATGGCCCTCGAGGAAAAACTCCATCGCACGGTGGATCTGTTCAGTTACCCGAACGGCGCCAACGATCCCGGCGTCGTGGGGGTGGCCCGTCGCCATTACCGCGCGGCGGTCACGACCCGGCAGAGCCTGGTCACCAAGGACAGCGATCCATTTCTGCTGCCCCGGGTTCCCGCTGCCGACAGTCCCGCGGCCTTCACGCGCCGTATGCACCGTCCCACGGCTTGATCCATCACACTGTTGTGCGGGCGCCGCAAACCGCGACGTCCGACCTTGCCATGGATGCCACCGTCGAAGCAGCACTCCGCCAGTGAACAACAAGGACCATTCGAAGATCCTGATCCTCGACGGCCACAGCAAGGCCGCCGCCGCTGCCGTGCTCGCGCTGCCGGCCCACAGCGAATTGCACGTCGCCGCCATCGAAGATGACTGCCTGTGCTTTGCCTCGCACAGGACCGCGCGCAGATTGGTCCAGCCGCGCGCCGTGACGGAACTGCGCACATGGATCGAGCAATTGGACCACGCCGAGAACTTCGACCTGATCATTCCCAGCACCGAGGCATCACTGCTGGCCATGAAGCCGGATGACCTTGATCCTGCCTTGCGCGCGAAGGCGGTGATTCCACCCGAAGCCTCGCTCGACATCGCGCTGGACAAGCAGCGCACCCTCGCGTTGGCCGACCGGCTCAGTGTTCCCATTCCGCGCGGCAAGGTCATTGCCGGGGGCGCCGATTCGCCGGCGTGCACCGCGTGGCCTACCGTCATCAAGCCGATACGCAGCAAGGTCGCGCTGCACGACGAAACCTTGTCGCTCTCGGTTCGCATCTGCGCCAACGCGGAGCAACGCGAAGAGGCGCTGGCCGACTTGTTGCCCTTGTCGCCGGTCCTGGAACAGGACTACTTCCGTGGTCGCGGGTTCGGGGTCGAGGTATTGTTCGAGCACGGAGAGCCGCGTTGGTGGTTCGCCCATGAGCGTATCCACGAACTTCCCATCACCGGCGGCGCAAGCAGCTATCGACGCTCGATCGACGTACCCGCAAACCTGCGCAAGGCCACGCTGGACCTCTTGACCCATTTGCGCTGGCACGGCGTGGCGATGGTGGAATTCAAGATGGCCGACAATGGTGATTACCGGCTGATGGAAATCAATCCCCGCCTGTGGGGCTCACTGCCCCTCGCCATTGCATCCGGCGTCAACTTCCCGCTCGCGCTGCTGCACACGGCGACCGGGCAGCCGCTCGGCGAGCAGCCACGCTACCGGCGTCATCAATACGCGCGCGACGTGGTCAAGGACGTGCACTGGTTCGAGGACTCCGTACGCGAACGCAACAATCCGCTGCGTGTGGCGCCGGTAGGCGCACGCGATGTCGCCGCACTGCTGCGGCCACTGACGGGCCACGAATGCTGGGATCTGTTCCGTTGGCGCGAACCCGGGATCTGGTGGTACACGGTGCGTCCCGCGTTCATCGGCCTGCAATCCCGGCTCCGGCGGCTCTACGTCAACTCGGCGGCGCGCTTGCACTGGCGCAGGCTGGCGCCCGCCTGGCAAGACGGCAGGATCCAACGGGTCCTGGTGGTGTGCCGTGGAAACGTGTTCCGCAGCCCGGTGGCCGCCGCCATGCTGGAGCGCTCCGTAGCCGGACTGACGGTCACCTCCGCCGGGACCGACCCGATGCTGGGCTACGCCCCTTCCGAGCAATGGCTGGAGCTGGTGCGGCAAAGTCTGGGACTGGACATGCGCAAGCACCAGCCGCGCGCGGTGGATGGTAGCGATATCCTGCGTGCGGACCTGATCCTGGCGATGGATGTCGAATGCTGGCATGCCTTGGCGGCCATCCACCCCGAGGCCATGCGCAAGGCCGTGCTGATCGGCGTCGCCGGAGCGCATGGCCGGTCCGTACCGATCGAGATCCGCGATCCGCGCGACAGCGACCAGACCGTGTTCCGCGCCATCGTCTCCCAGTTGCAGGGGTGCACGGAAAGCCTCATCCGTCGACGTCATGTCCAGGGATCCGTGCTGGAACACATGGACCGGGCCGGTGCGACACGGCAATGACCACACCACCACGCGTCACCATCGTCATTGCCACTTACAACGCTGCCGGCACCCTGGCCGAGACGCTGGCGAGCGTGGCGGCCCAGACGTACACGGATTTCGAGTTGGTGGTGATCGACGACGGTTCGAGCGATGACACGCCCGCGTTGCTCGCGCGCCACCAGGCCGCGTGGCCATGGCTGCGCTGGGCGCAGCAAGAGAATGCCGGGGCGTCTGCCGCGCGCATGCGTGCGGTCGCCATGGCACGCGGGGAATTCATCGCCTTTCTAGACTCCGACGACTTGTGGCTACCGGACAAGCTGGCGTTGCAGATGGCGGTGTTCGACCGCAATCCATCGACCGCGCTGGTATTCACCGACGAGCGCGATTTTTCCGCCGACGGCGATGCCGCGCTCAGCCGCTTCCAGCAAAAGCAGCCGGCACGCGGCCGCGTATTGAGCTCCCTCTTCTTCGGCAACTACATCCTCAACTCAACCGTGGTGGTCCGCAAGGACGCGTTGCTGGCAGCCGGCGGGCTGAATCCTTCCCAGCGTGTCCACGAAGGCATCGACTTGTGGTTGCGGCTCGCCGAACAGCACGACTTCGATTACGTCGACAAGGTACTGGTGCGTTATCGCGTCCGGCCGGACAGCATTTCACACGTGGACTTGCTGGCGTGCCAGCAACGCGACCTGGAAATCATGGATTACTGGATGGCTCGGCGGCCGGATCTGTTCGCGGCCGATTCTCCCGGCGTTCTCCGGCGCCGCGCGGAGATATTAGAGCGCATCGGCCGCACCTTGTTGTCGCGTGGCGATTATCGCGGGTCCCGAACGGCTTATCGCCAGGCGATCCGTCTGGGGAACCACGATGCAGGTGTGTTGTTGAGGGCTACGGCGGCGCATCTGCCGCCCTTGGCGAAAATCGTGCGACGCCTCAAGCCCGCAAAGGAGCCCGCGCGCACCGGGTGACAGCGATACATTGGCCCCCCAGCGAGGCCCGGCCCCGTTCTGCTGCACGCCGCTTCGGCGGAGGTCGCCAGTCACGAACGATGTTGCACACATATCGGTTGCCGTCGCCGCCTGCAACGCCGCAAGGACGCTCGACGAAACTTTTGGCGAGCGGGAAGGAACAGCCGTAGCGGGATTCCGAATTGATCATGGCGGACGACGGTCGCACCGCCGCCACGCCGGATTACGCGCGAAATACACGGCGATCTGGCCCCGGGTGACCTGGTTCCGCCAGGCGAACACCGGTGAGCCTGCCGACGCGCGATCGCGCTTGGAAACGCAGCCGTGCTGGGCTGGCGCGCGTCTTTGCCGCGCATGTCCCGGCAGTGGCGATGCTGTTCTGGTTCGTGCCGGACCTCGGATGGTCGAGGCCGCGGATTATTCCTGGAATTTCGGCAAGTCAGGACCGGGGCGCGTCCGTGGCTTCGGCGTCGATCGGCACCGGCGTCGCACGTACCACCGGCTGGGACTCGTGCGCCGACTTGCGCGCCCGCGCGCGCCGGTCACCCGTGACCAGGCGGTGCAGGCGGTGCGCCAATGCTCCCGTGACAACCTGCCACGCAACCTGCAGGCCCGGCAGCGGGTCGTCCATGCGGAATATGTTGAAATGGCCGCGCGACCACTGGCGCAGTGCCAGCAGGAATGGCGTACGTGCCGCGCCACGCCTGGCGAACACGGTCTCGAGGTCGTTGCGCAGGTTGGTGCAACCCGCGTGCGTCAGGTAGCTCGCGGGCGCATGGGTAACCGGCATGTCCAGTGCGTCGCGCCACGCCATCTCGACCACGTTCACGCCGCAGCGCGTGGCGAACTCCACATACCACCACGCACGCGCATTCACCTCGAGAATGCGGAATGCGCCATCCCGCGCATCACGCTTGAATTCCGCGCTGAAGATGCCGCGGTACTGGAGGCGTTCCAGCAACTCGGCCAGGCCCGGCAAAGCCGTGTCCACGTCCTGTATGGGAATGCTGATGCAGTATGAGCTGCTGCCGAAATCCGGCGGTGAAATGCGGACACGCCGGCGCGCGAACAGCGCCGTGATGGCGCCCCGGCGATCCCGAAATCCATCGATGAAGAAATGCTGGTCGGCTGTGCCGGGAATGTATTCCTGTGCAATGACGGCGAGTTTGCGCCCGTCCAGCCGTTGCCAGATCGCTTCGAATTCCTCCCGATTGCGTGCCCACAAGCCCTTGACTCCGACGGCACGCATGAAGCTTTGTGAATCGGCGGGCTTGAGGAACACGCGATCCAGCTCCGCGAACGGGATCGCCGCTATGTCTGCACGATTGCGAATCGTGAGCGTGCGTGGATGCGGGATCGTCGTGTGCGACAGGAACTCCCCGAAGCGTGACTTGTCCTGGAGGGTTTCCAGCGTCGATCGATTGCTGCTGCTGACCAATATCCGATCGGCCAGACGGCTGGCCGGAATGTCCGCTGCCCACAGGGCGGCGTCATCGCGTCCGGGAATGAGTACACAGCGCTCGAGCGGCATGCGACGGAGAGCGTCCATGCCGGCCTCCCCGAGGTCACCGGACCATGGCGTGGCTCCGGGCGTGGGGCGATACCAGCGGGAACGGGTTGCCAGGTCACCCCGCGGGCACGCGATATAGGCTGGTATCCCGGCGAGGCGCAACGAGCGGAGGGTGCCCAGCCCGGTCTGTTCGCGGCCCACCACGATCGCCGGTACGACGGAGTCGGCAGAGCTCACCATTTCGGGGATTTGTCCTGGTTCAGGCCCGCAAGTTCATCGACCGCAAGTATTGAGGCAAGTCAATTCGCGGATGGTACGCCGCAATATCTTGAACACAACAGGACATGGCTCGCAGGAACGAGCAGTTCCACGCCGAGGCACGGCATTTTTGATGCAGGCCCTTGAATGAAAATCAGGGACGAACCCTTGCCCCACCTCCTGCGCCCCGATCGTGGCAACGATATCCGTCAACCCTCCAAAACGCCACCACCGACGCAAGTGTCAAATTTCCCAGCCACCACGAAGCTTCGTGACACCGGCGGCCGTCCCTGGAGTGACAGCATCGCCTGGCACCAACCGGACGTGCCACCATGAGCAAGGTTCAGGACGCCATCAACAGACGCGTTTACCAGCGCCCAGGCATTGACAGGCATTACAGGGATGACACCCTCTGGCGCGCCGAGGGCATCGCCCTGCTCAAGTACCAGCCGACCTTCGCCAGCAAGGACGTCCTGGACATCGGCGTCGGCACCGGCAGGACCACCATTTACCTGGCCCCCTTGGCTCGTCGTTACCAAGCCATTGATTATTCACCTGAAATGGTGCGGAGCTTTGAAGCAACATTCGCCGGCACCCCCATCGCTCTCGCCGACATGCGCCAGATGTCGCCACTCCTGGATGCCGATTTCGACTTCGTCCTGGCATCCAACAACGTGTTCGATGCGGTCGGTCATGACGATCGCCTGCGCACGCTGCGTGAAATACGCCGTCTCCTGCGTCCCAATGGGATCCTGATGTTTTCCAGCCACAACCGGGATGTGCACGGCCTGACCAACGGACCGCGTCTCGAATTTTCTCGCAACCCGGTGACCCAGCTCCAGCTGATCGCACTCTGGTGCCGCGCATTCGCCAATCACCGACGATTGCGCAAACTGCAGAAGTTCATGGACGAATA
>DASSNC010000125.1:0-11560 GCA_035688305.1 Rhodanobacteraceae bacterium | reverse complement strand
GAACAGCGCGGGCTGGCGTTGTGACGAGATGGCCGCGACCTCGCCGGCGCTGCTCGACCTGGGTACCGCGCGGCGGATCGCGCAGGAGCATGTTGGAGCGGACATGCGCGTGACGGCCTGCTGGCAACCGCCCGAAGGCATTTATCGCACCAGCCTCAATGAAACCGAGGGCGCCGACGACCATATTTTCTACTTTGCCGTCGTCGAAGCAATCCAGAAGGCCGTGGGCGGCACGCGCCACGTCGCGGTGGATCGGAAAACCGGCGCGATCATCGAACTCGGCAGCATCGGCGAGTAACTCAGGACCGGCTCGGCTATCCCGCCCGCACCGCCCCGCTGGTTGGGCGTGCGATGTCGCCCAGCAACTGGTGTGGCGACGGCGAGCCGTACGAAGGTTCGGGTGGATACTGCGCCATCAGGCGCTGCATGGCGCACAGGCGTCGCTGCTCGGCGCGACATGCGAGATCACCGCAACGACACAGGATCCAGACGATCACGATTGCAGTGAACAAGTGCATGGCGCCGCGGCCTCAACAAACCCGACCAGCCAACCAGGGATCATTCACCATGCGCGCAAGCAGCGGCGCGCCTTTGTAATCGGGTTCCGTGTACTCACTCCAATGCTGCGGATCGAAACGATCCCGGAAGAACGCCGCCAGCTCGCACCGGAACGCTTCCGCAAGCGCCCCGGCAGAACAGACGCATGACAGGTGAATCTTTCCGCCATACGTCTCGCGCACCAGGAACAGGACGCGATCCGGCCCGAGGCGGTGCGCCTCGAAATTCGTATTCCGGCCTTCCTCGTCGAACGAGAATGCGACCGGCGTGCGATCGTCACGAACGGCCTTGCACCATGCGAGCAGATTGTCGAACGGAGGGAAGACTTCGGACAAGCTGTGCGAAGTCGTGGCGCCGCCCGCCGACAGGCAGCAATCGATCCAGCCGTATTGCCGCATCTCCAGCTTGATTTCCACCATGCGGACAACCGGCGCGGGTGCGAGCAAGCGTTCCAGGTCCAGCGCGACATCCTTTTCCAGTTCGTGCGTCGCGCCGAAACTCGTGAATGCATCCGCGTTGTCATCGAACACCAGCGCGACACTGAGCCGGTTCCAGATTGATTGCATCCAGCCTGGACCGGATTCGGACAACCCGTGATACCACTCCATCAGGTTGCCGTAGCTGTCCGCCGGGAATGACGCGTGCGCCAGTGGCACGGCATCGCCGCGCGGATCATCGTCCAGCTCGCGCACGTATTCGAAGTTCTCTTTCAGAAGCGGAACCAGCGCCTGCGTGGCATGGAAAGCGCATTCGCCAAGCGAACCGAAGCGCCCGTCAACCCGCAGCACTTCGGCCCATGGCGAGTTTCTCAACATGCTTTCCGCAAGCGCGATGCGAACAGGATCGGTTCTCGCGCGCGATTCGTCGCTGCAAAATGCCGAGGCGAGCAACTCCAGTTGCCGGCGCAGCAGCGCGTCCTTGCATCGCGTAACCGGCAGGATCATGCCAGTGCGAAACGCGGTGCCGCGGCCGGCCGGCGCGCCCACGACAAAACGACCCGCCCGCGATTCGTCACGCGAATTCGATGCCGTGCGCGTGGCGCCGGTCTCGAAAACGAACAGATACGGAAGCGATGTCTTCAGGCTGCCGCGCACCGCGCCGGTAAAGCGCCGGATCGTGCGCCTGCCACCGCCGCCCGCGTTGCGCGAATACACGAGTGTCATGGCCACCCCCTTTCAAGCCGTCATCACAGCACCCCGCGATCTCACCAGGCGCGACGCAAGAGCCCATTTCACTCGTCATCCCGGCGCGTCGCAACAAAGCGAATCCGCGCAGCGGTTTCCGTCAAAGGAGCAGCCGTGCGGCGGAAACGGCTACACCGGCTACGCTTGGAGGCCAAGCGGTAGCAAGCGGGATCTACCTGCCTTCGGCGCGTGCAGCCTCGGCGCGGCGGATCATTTGTTGCACCGATGAAACCGCGTGCACTGGCACCAACTCGACATCCGGATGCGCATTGGCGAATACGCGGAACACCTCGTCCGCGAACGCCTGGCCGATGCTGGCGACACCCGCGAAATCGAGTACTACGGTGCGGAAGCGCTCGACACGCTGCATCAGGCGCCTGGCCTGCGAACGCGAGACCAGGTTTTCGTCCCCTACCCTGGCGAGCCGCACAGGCACCACGGTCTTTGCGAACGCATAGTCATCGGGTCCGCTGGAGAATTTGTCGAACACCTGCTTCGCGGTGCGCTTCGACGTCGTTGCGATTTCCATCAGCACGGTCGTGCCGCGCCGCGCGTAGCGCGGTTGGATGTCGTCCAGCAGATCGTCGGCCTGCGCATCGTCGTGATCGAACACCAGCTCGCCTGACGCAATCTGGAAGCGATCGAACATGCGCGAGGTGAAGAACACGCCTTCGCCCGAGTGACGGCGCGGATCGGTAGTCAGCTTGCCCTTGGACAGTTCGAGTAGCGCCAATCGCTCGTCGGGAAGATCGAGCGCCGCGGTGATCTTGCGGAAAATGCCCACGCCGTCGTCGGACACCATCAGCGTCACCATTTCCCGCGTGCGATCCACGAACACCCGCAGATGCGAGCCGCCGGAATGGTCAATCGCGTTGTTGACCATTTCGGTCAGGCCGTGATGGCAGATATCGATCAGGTTGGTCGGCAGACCGCGCAGCAACGGGGCGACATCGCCCGACCACACGCGATCCTCTTCCAGTCCGCGCAATGGGTGCGTGAACACGACGCGCCGGCTGGGCCCGAGCGTATAAGTGGGGCGGGTGGTGCCGGATTTGACGAGATAGCCGGCCTCGATCAACGCGCGCGCACGCGCTGCGACGGTTTGCCGCGTCAGCCCCAGCGCATTGCCGACCACCGCCACCAGATCCCGCGGATGCCTTGCAACACGGGCCAGCAGCGCGGCATCGATTTCGGCGGAGCGATCGGGGCGGGCCATGCGCCGACTGTAAGATTTGCGGAGCCGATTGTAAAGTTATTCGAGGCGATTGTAAGAATTGGCGGGCGCGGAGAAATGAATTTGAGCCTTTTTCCTCCTGCTCTCTTTTCGGCCGCAGCGGGAAATTCTGACAATTACCTCAGCCCCTCTTCTGTACAGCACTCTTTTAAACAGCGACTTCCATGTACTCGATCGGCAACGCAAATTTGTTCCTGATCGACTCGAAATAGAGCAGGTCTTCGCCTTCCAACGGCCGTCGCCCGACGATGACGAGCCGAACGGGTGCCTGGTGCGTGCGGCTCGGATGAAACGCGTATTCCATGATCTGGCCCAGCGCCTGTCGCACGACAGATAGCGGATTGAGATCGGACTTGATCTCGTAAAGCACGGTTTCGTCCGCCCGGCGCATGACAACATCAATGCACTCCGCTTCCCGGCGGACATCGGCGTCGGGATACTCGGCACGAAGCTGCTCCATGAGTCTCTTCTGCATGTGCGCATGCTCGGGCGTGACATCCACCGAGCGCTGCGCCAGGAAGCGCGAGTACCCATTTGTTGCCGGAAGCGCGCTGCTTCCCTCCCCTGCCGGCGCCTGATGCGCGATGATCGAGCCGGTTCCTCTCCTGGCCAAATTGGAAGCGCCGCACAGCGTATACCGCTTGATCCCTGAAACTGGATCATCCGCCGCGACTGCGATGGGGGGAGTGAACCTGCGCAGGTTCTCGAGTCGAAACCTCAAGTTGATGATGAAAGGAGCCCACTGCTGGGTATCCAGCGCGGCCACCTTGCCACCTGCACTCTCGATTTCATGGCGCATGCCGCCCAACCATCCACGATGCCTGAACTCCGCAACCGCATCCTTTGCATGCTCATCCGGCAGACACTCGGCTTCACGAATTTCCGCCACGTAGCGTCGGTCACCCGGTCCGAACATGGCAAACAATCGGAGATCAAACGGTGCCGCATTCTTCAGCAGCTTGGGGCGACTGCTATTGACGCCCTGCACGAAGCCATAGCGCCAGCCGTCAATGATCCACTCGTTGCGGAACAACCAGTCTTCGTGACCGAAGCCGTTCTCGGCGCGAAAGGACTTGCCGGATTCCTTCACCGACCGATCGGAAGCGGGTCGCTGCCAGCCAGTATTGTTGTAGGCGAGTCTCGTAACGTAGAGCGCTTCTTTTTGGGCCATTGTTGAACCGCCAGTTTGATGCCAATTCGCAGACGGAGGCGGAGAGAAGGTTGATGTGGTGGTGCGCGCGTGGCGCGCTGGGCTTCCAACCTGTCCACCCGAGCTGTAGGTGGAATCCGCGCAGCGGCTTCCGCCGGATGACCAGCCAAGGGCGCTAATCTTCGCTCGCCAGAAACCAGACCGGCTTCAGCGGTAGTCGGCGTCGCGCGCTGTCGCTCAATGCGCCGTAATGGCTGGTCCATAGCTCTACTAATTTGGCGGCATCGATCAGCGTCAGGCGTCGATTCGACTGGCGAGCTTCCATCTCGGCTTCGCGAGTAAAGCCCGATAGCCCCACAAACAAACCCACGTCATCCTGAGCCAGCAGCGCCATGAAACTGCGCAACGCGACAACATCGATGCGCGGCGACTTGGCGTTGCGCTTCACCTGCACCTTGATCCGCGGAGGACGCGTACCCAATGGATCATTGAATGCCACCACGTCCACGCCGCCATCCTTGCCCGGTGGCGCGATCCAGCTCACGTGGTAACCCATGGCGGCGAGCAGTTCGCCGACCAGTTGTTGGAACTCGTAGGGCGGCATTTCGGCGAGAAAGTCTTCGATCTCGTTCCATGCCATTTCTTCCGCCTGCTCCAGCGTGATGCTGGCGGAACTCCCGGCGGCCTCGTCAACCTCCTCGTCCTCGCTTTCTTTTACCGGCGCCGGTTGTGCCTTGCGCCATTTCCAATACAAGCGTTCGACCTCACGTCGAAACTTTTCATCGTCCTTGATAGACGCGAGGGCCGCGCGCCCCTCGTCCGTAATCAGCCACGTACCTCTCTGTTTCGTCATCCAGCCGGCCTTCACTGCCGGCACCGTTCCGAAACGCACCAACCGCTCGAAACGACGACCGCCAGATTCGTAGTCGCCGCTCTCGAACTCGGTCATGGTCACTCGCTGTTCCAATTTGGCGAGTGCCTCTGAAGCCCGAAGGCCATCCGGATGCTCTGACAGGATCAACAGGAGATTCCGCAGGAGCTCTCCTGCCCTGGATTTACTTACGTGGGTCATCACTTGTTCCCCTGAAACCGCCCCGACACTTTACCCGCAAAGAATTTGGCACCGCGCCATTCCTACTTCAGGTCCTCCGCAATCGTCGCGAACTGCTCAAGCGCGGCTTCCAGGTCTGCGGCGATTTCGGCGGCGATCACGTCCGGCGGCGGCAGGTTGGCGGATGCCTCCAGCGCCTCGTCCTTGAGCCAGAAGATGTCGAGGTTGAGCTTGTCGCGCTTGACCAGTTCTTCGTAGTCGAAGCACTTGAAGCGCTCGCTTTCCTTGCGGTCCGCGCGGTTCTTCACGTTGTAGCAGGCGACGAAGTCGTCGAGGTCGCTGCGCTTCAGCGTGTTTTCCTTCAGCGTGAAGTGCATGTTGGTGCGCAGGTCGTAGATCCACAGTTTGCGGGTGTTGGCCTCGCCGTTCGGGTTGGCCGGCTTGCGGTCGAAGAACAGCACGTTCGCTTTCACGCCCTGCGCGTAGAAGATGCCGGTCGGCAGGCGCAGCAGGGTGTGCACGTCGGCGTTGCGCAGCAGTTCGCGACGCACGGTCTCGCCCGCGCCGCCCTCGAACAGCACGTTGTCCGGCACCACCACCGCCGCGCGGCCGTTCTGGTGCAGGATCGTCCAGATGTGCTGCACGAAGTTGAGCTGCTTGTTGCTGGTGCTGGCCCAGAAATCGGCGCGATTGATGGTCAGCGATTCGCGACTGGTCTCGCCCGCATCGTTGACGATGGTGACGCTGCTCTTCTTGCCGAACGGCGGATTGGCCAGCACGATGTCGTATTCGCCGTGCTTCTCGCCCAGCGCATCGCGGGTGACCACCGGCAACTGCTCGTCGGATTCGTTGCCGATGCCGTGCAGCAGCAGGTTCATCGCGCACAGGCGGGTGACGCCGTCCACCAGTTCCACGCCAAACAGCGTGCCGTTGCGCAGCTTCTTCTTTTCCGCACGATCCAGCTTGTAATGGTTCGCGAGGTAATCGTGCGCGGCCAGCAGGAAACCGCCGGTGCCGCAGGCCGGATCGCAGATGGTCTCGCCGGGCCGCGGCGCGACCACGTCCACGATCGCCGCGATCAGCGGGCGCGGCGTGAAGTATTGCCCTGCCCCGCCCTTCACGTCCTCGGCGTTCTTCTGCAGCAGGCCTTCGTAGGCGTCGCCCTTCACGTCCGAATCGAGGCTGGACCACTGTTCCTTGTCGATCAGGTCCGCGATCAGGCGGCGCAGCTTGGCCGGGTCCTGGATCTTGTTCTGCGCCTTGCGGAAGATCGTGCCGAGCATGCCGCCGCGCGCGCCGAGTTCCTGCAAGAGCTTGCGGTAATGCGCTTCCAGCGCCTCGCCTTCCGGCTTCAGAAGCGTCGGCCACGCGAATTCCGCCGGCACCGGCGACGCCCTGTTGAACGGTGCCTTCGACTGCTCATCCGCCATCTTCAGGAACAGCAGGAAGGTCAACTGTTCGACGTAGTCGCCGTACGACAACCCGTCGTCGCGCAGGATGTTGCAGTAGTTCCAGAGCTTCTGGACCAGCGTCGCACTATTCATGGTTTCAGGTTTTATGTTGGTCGGCTACAGAACCCTGATCTTGCCGGCACCCGCCTTGCGAGCGGCCGTCGCTAGCTTGCGGTCGAAGGTTGCGAACGCCTCGCCTTCCCGGCAGGCGGCAAGATGCAACGCGTCGGCAAAGTCCATGCCCTTGCCGAACCAGTCGAAGGCCCGGGCCGCACGCGCAGGGTCGTCGAGTTCGACGTTCGCAAGGCCGGCGAACGCCGTCAGCGCTGCATGGATACGCCGGCGGTCGTAGCCATACAGGCTGCGCAACACCCATTCGGTTTCCAGCAACACCGTGCCTGACAACGCGATGTCGCCACCATCGACCAGCTTGCGCGCGGCGCGTGCCTGCGCCGCATCGTCCCCGGTGAGATAGCGAACGACGACGTTAGTATCGACCGCGGGCATGGCGGCGCTTTACTTCTTCCGCTACCGCGGCATCCATTTCGGCCAGCGGCTTCGCTGGTCCCTGGTACGCCAGCATGCCGAAGACGTCATCGGAACGCGTCGGCTTGAACAATGGCTCGGCCTTCAGCAACACCCCGTCAGGCGTGTCCTCGACCACCAGCCGCGTGCCAGCGTGCCAGTGCCGCCTGCCGCGGATCGCCTTGGGCAGAATCACCTGCCCCTTGGTCGAAACCGTCGTGGTGATTTTTGGGTCGGAGCCCATGGCTCTCTCCGCGAGGTAAGACCAAGGTAAGATACTGCTTCGATCAGGCAACTGCAAGCCGGAGACAGTACGCCCATGCCTGATAGGCCGGCTCCTGGACATGCGCTACGCCTTGCGGAAGATCGTGCCGAGCATGCCGCCGCGCTTGCCCGGCTCTTCAGCGTGTGCCGATAGTGCGTTTCCAGGTCGTCGCCACCAGCCTCAACAGCGTCGGCTAGCCAACGCCCTTCGGAACCGGCGACGGCTTGTTGAACGGCGGCCCGGATTGCTCGTCCGCCATCTTCAGGAACAGCAGGAAGGTCAACTGCTCAAGCCTGCCCCGGATTCCGATCCGGGGTAGTCGCCGTACGACAACCCGTCGTCGCGGGGATGTTGCAGTAATTCCAGAGTTTCTGGACAAGGGTTGTTGCATTCATGCGCTATGGCTTAAACGCAAATGTTGATCTCGCGTGGGCTCTCAAGAGGTCATAGATCGGAATCGTCCGAACGCCGCCAATCTTGATCGCTGCATCGGGAATTGGAACCTCTTTCCGCTTGGTAGGCTGAGACAATTCCTGCGTGACAATGATGTGCCCATGTGCTCGAGCGTAGGCAAGCAGAAACGCATCAGCCCGCTTGGCTTCCGCGAATCTGGCCAGTGCGGCTTGCTGGTAATGAGTATCGGCAGCAGCCCAATCCATCACATGCCCGTACTCGGTCATAACCGAAGCATCTCCTGTGTCGTCCAGGAAAAATCCATCCGGCATCTGTTCCGCCCAAACCCGCGCTTCATCATCTTTCTTTCCTGCAATGAGTTCCGCGCGAACTCTCCCGATGCTGTAGATCAGACCCCTATCGAAGCCGATTCGTACCCAATCCCAGAACCCCTGGCAAAAAGAGAAGTGGTAATGAAAATTCTTGCCCTGGATGAAGACATTGGAATCAATGATGTATTGACTAGCCATTCTTCGCACGCCCCTTCGCCAACGCCACTACCGTGTCGGGCTTTACGTTCAACAGACTCGCAGCATCGCGCAACATCGTCTGCCCGCTCATCGCACTGGCAACAACGGTCTTCGTGAATGTCTTGCTGTTCCTGATGGGAATCGTGATGAGTGCCGTCACCCTGGCCTTGGACTTCGATCGGTGGGAATGCTCGGCAACATCGTCGTAGAAAGCTTGGTCAACAAGCTTGTTGTCTAGTGCGCGGCGCGCTATCACCAACTTGCTGACACGAAAATATTTGGCAACCCGCTCCAAGTCTTGCGGGCCGCGCCATTGCTCCAAGAAAGAGTCACCGGGAACAAGGAGATTCGCTGCAACCTGATTGCACAGGCGCTCCACAGGATGGCCGAATCGGCTTGGTGTGACGTCAGACACTCCACTGACACCCAACCAGATGTGCGCAAGCTCATGCATCAAGGTGAAGACGGCGGCGACCTGTGCATCGCTACCGTTCACAAAGACAATCGGGACCAACTTGTGCGCCACGGCGAAACCGCGGAACTCCTTTTCAGACAGGGATCGCCGGGTATTGGCCTTCACGTAACTTGTTTTGAAAACAAGAACACCCAAAGCTTCAGCCTTGGCGCTCAAACAAGAAAAGTAGGAGGAAGCATCAGGGCTCTTGCGACGATCATCATCGCTCAAGCCAAGTTCACGCCGCATGTCCGCCGTGATGTTGGCCGCGTTCCTCTTGCTGTTTTCGGCAAACCGACCAACAAACGGCAGCTCGGGCGCGCCTGCCTCCGTCAGGTACTCGATGAACCACTGTTGCTTCGCGAGCACGTCTTCATACGTTTCATAAAAATCGTTGCTCAACGGCAAAGCTTCCTGCACCTGCCGCAAATCAGGAATCGCGGGGCGTTCGATCTCTGGAGGCTGGGAGAGAAACAGATAGCCGAATGGAATGCGCGCTTTCTTGGCAAGCTTTTCGGCTTGGGGAACGGTCAATCGCCCTTCAACAATGCGCTCCCTGTCCCGCTCGCGCTTGGCAACGTTCTCGGCGAAAGAGTGCAACGTCCCCCCCGCCTTCTCAGCGGCCCAGTCCAATACTTCGCGGGAGAGTGTTATCGCTTCCACAGTCAACCTGCTTGGTACCACTGGCGGTGGAACCGTAAGTTAACCATACCCGAGTCGCACAGTCGAAGACTCACCCACGACAAAACAAGAGCTTATGCATCAAGAGCCGCACCGACGAACGCACGCTGCAGGATCGACTGTCGCAGGCGGGTAGCGCGCTGGAGGTTGGCAGTGAGGGCGGCTTCCAGTTCTTCGATCAAACTCAGGCGGCACTCGACTTCAGCGACAATTCGTTCTTGTTCAGCCATCGGCGGTAGCGGCACCGGAATAGCCGCGACAGACTTTGTGTTGAAGTGCGTAAGCGCCACGCCGACTTTTCCGGCGATCACATGGCGCTTAGCGACCGAGTTCATGTAGTAGGCACCGTATTGCGGTACGAAGCCAAGCGGACGCTGGACAAGCACAAGATCGGAACAGTTGGCTTCTGGCAAAGATTCTGGAATCACGCATGTAACGCCAACTGCGCCGGAACGAACGACTGCCAAGTCCCCAGGATGCAGCGCGGACTTGGCGAGTTGTTCGTGGAATTGGCGGCTGACGTACAGCAGTCCTTCTGGATCGAAGCGATTTTCGCGAACGTTCTGGCCACGCAAGAAAGGAACGCCATCTGCTTTGTACTCGTGCTTCATCGGACCCACGTAGCCGACTGTCACACGCTCTGCGATCTGCTCGAATGTTGCCCACGCCCAGCCTTCTGGAAGCCGCGGAAGGTTTGTGGTGTCGGGGATGGCGGGTTCCTTGTATTTGCCGCGGCCGCGGAAGTTCTTGCGGCGGTTGACGAGGATGCGGGCGAGGAGTTGTTCGCCGGTTTCGTAGGTGCGGCCTTCGGCCTTGGCGAGTTCGGCTTCGGTGGGGACGAGGCGGCCTTCGCACGCGGCCTTGAGGACGGCGGCGCGGTAGCGCTTGAGGTTGGCTTGCACGCGACGCAGCGCGGCTACGCCGGCGTCCAGGCGGGTGAATTGCTTTTCGACATCCGCGACAATCTGATGTTGAACGTGCAACGGCGGAATCAGAACTCGGTGCGCTAGAAATGGCCCGCGGTTGATGTGCTTCATGGTCGAGCCGTGCAGATGCTCCGACTTGATCATTTCCGCAATGGCCATCTTCAAAAGATAAAAAAGAAAGCGCTTCCCTACGACATTCTCATCCGGAACGACTTTGAAGATGTGTTGATTGAGAAGTCCTGGCTCGCGATCCCATAGAAACGCATCGAGCGTCGCCGACCAACTCACCAAAAGGTCACCGGAATTCACGCGATAGATCGGGTCGACCTCGCGCATGGTTCGATTCAGTGGCTTTCGCGGATCGGTTAGGTTCTGGATTCGTATGATCGGCAGGCCTTCACCAACCCAATCCGATGGCTTGAACGCAACTCCATTAATGTATCGGCCCGTATCACCTAGTGTTGCCCAACGCCATCCGCTGTAATTCTCGGCATTCGCGTTCTGGATGGTGCTTTCCGTAACTGGATTCCGGCCTTCGCCGGAATGACGAGCAGAAGCAGAGGCGCTGGATTCCGGATCGCCGCTGCGCGGCGCCCGGAATGACGAAGTGGGTGTGTTCCCGCGTTCGCCGGAATGACGAGTAGAAGCTTGGGTCGCAGATTGGCGATCGCGCTTCTTCTTTGACACGACCGCGCTCATGCCGCCAGCGCCTCGTTCAATTCATCCAGCAACCGCGGCAACTGCTCGCCGAACAACTGGTGCACCTTGCCCAGGCCGCCGCGCTGGCGGAAGGGTGCGTAGTCGAAGTCGTCCGGTTCGATGCTGAGGCTGGTGGCGATGTGGTCGCGGATGGCTTCCAGCCACAGCATCTGTTCCGGGGTGAACACGACACCGGCATCGGTCTTGGCTTTCAGCCAGCGGTCGAAGCGCTCGGCCACCGAATCGGCGAACGGTGCCAGCACCGGCTGCTGTTGCAGGGCGAAGCGCACCAGCGGGATCAGGTCGGCGAAGCGTTTGGCCTGGGTGCGGCCTTTCACCTTGCCGGGCGCGGTGACGGCGAAGGCGTCCCACAGGCGGTCTTCGGTCCATGCGGCGTGCTGCGCTTTCAATTTGGTTTCCAGTTCCTTGAGCATGGCTTCGGTGAGCCGCTGCTTGTAC
>DASSNC010000062.1:0-48133 GCA_035688305.1 Rhodanobacteraceae bacterium | reverse complement strand
CACCACGCTGAAGGCAACGAGGGCCACGAACCACCACAGCAGTTGCCGCCACGCCTCGCGCGGCAACGCCAGCGCCGACATGAACAATGCGAGGCCCGGCAGCAGCATGAACAGGTCGCGCTCGGTCGCGGCGGGCGCGAGGCTCCAGCGGTGGTCGATGTGGGTGACGCCCGCAGCGGCGAGGTCGTGTTGCAGAGCGAATCGCGGTGACGGCCATTGCCACAGCCACGCGGGAATCGGCAGCAGTTGCAGCAGTGGGATCGCGACGATCAGGCAGGCGACGGCCACGCCCCAACGGGCCGCCGCGAGTCGCGCGCGCCACTGACGCTGCGACAGCACGAACAGCAGCACCAGCAAGGCCAGCAGCTCGGCCACCATCACGCCCCAGCCACTCTCCTGCGAGCTGCCGCCGGTGATGAAGGTGACGCTGAGCAGCACGCCAGACAGCGCGAACAGGATCCGCTCGCGTGCGTCGGCGGGCGCATGGCGCGGACGGGCCGCGGGCGGGGACCGGCGTCGCGACGGGTGGGCGGCTGCGAATCTCATCTCACGTTTCGGCGCGACGATGCCGCGTCGTGCGCAGGGACGCCCGGGCGCTGCAGGATTTGGACATCACGTCGGTGAAACGACAGGATGGATGCACATGCAAAAACGCCACGGCTCGTGAGAGTCGTGGCGCATAAAATTTCAATTGAACCGCGGATGGAATCAGTGACTGACCGGCGGGGTATGCCTGGGGCTTTCGTCAATGATCGCGGCGACGCCAGCACCGGTGACGACGGCAGCCGCGACGAACACGCCCATCGGACGGGCGGGGGCCGCCAGTGTGCCGGTATTCGGCGGCTTGATGCTGGTCTGCGCGCCCGCGAGGCAGGTGGCGCTGATGGTGTAGATGCCGGGCTTGCTGTAGGTTTGCCGGCAGCCATCGTTGTAAACGACGGTAGCCGAACTATTGTCGGAGACCATCAGGCGCGCACCGGAGTACAACGACTCGTCGGCCTGGCCACTCGCGAACGGGCTGCCCTGGTTGCTGACCATGATGACGCCGCCACCGATCTTCAGGGTCGCGACGGGTTGTGCATCGCCGCTTGCTTGCGGCACGGGCGCAGCCGTTGCCAGCGACGGCAACGCAAGTGCCACAACCAACGCCAGGGCGGCGGGGATGGACTTGTTCAACTTCATGGCCCAGTTCCTTGAACGGCGAGCGTGTTCTGCACGGCCGATTGTACGCGCGGGCGTTCAGGGTCGCAACCGGGCCGGAATGGCGCCATGCCGGGCCTTCCGGCGCTCGCGCGGCAGCCATGCGAGCGTCCTGCGGCAATGGGACGGTTGTAACAAGACAGCAGGCACAACCGGCGCCGCGTCAGTCGGTCTGCATGCCATCCGGCGTCGGTTTCGCCGGAACCGGCGCGTTCGAAACTGGAACGATCTTGAAATCGTCGACCCACAGGGTGCCCTCGACCACCTTGGCCGATCCGCCGGCGCCCGGGTTGGTCAGCACCAGGCGTTGCGCAGGGCAGTTGGCGGCGGGGACGCTGACCTCGGCGTTGACGGTTTTCCAATCGAAGCTGCCATCGAGGCGCGGGCTGGTTGCGATCGGTGCGCCGCCGGTGACGCAGACGATGTCCCATGCGAGGCCCCGATCACTGCGCAGGTTGTCGGCGCGGGCGCGGAAGCTGAGGATGTAAGCGCCGGGTGCCAGCAGCAGGGTTTGCTGGAATCCCATGTCGTTGGCGCGGCGGCGGCGAAACGTCACCTGGGCGGCGTAGTTGCCACTGGCGCCAGCGATGCGTACGCGCTCGATCTCGACACCGGGTTCGCCGCGCATGACCCAGTCGAAGCCGATGCCGGTGACCGCGCGCTCGAAGCTGCCGTTGAACACCAGCGGTACGCCCTGGCGCAGGTCGATGCCGGCGCGACTGATCCAGCGGCTGTAGGCTTCGCCCCACTGGCCATCTTTTTCCAGTCGCGTGAACCAGCGCCCGGCCTCGTCGTCGTCCAGTCCATGGCCAGCGGCCTGCAGCGCGTCGAACACTTCATCGACCGTCGCAGTGCTTGCGTGCGCGAGGATTTCGCCCAGCATCGCATTGCGCCATGTCGGCCCGTTGGCGAGGAAATGGCCGAGCGCCGCGGCAAACGCGGGATCCTGTCCGGCCACCTGGCCCAGCACCGGGATCAACGCGGTTTGCTGGTCGGGCGCGATGCCGAACAACACGTCGATGTTGTGCAGCGCCGCTGCATAGTCCGCGTGTTGCAATTCGTCGCCGATCATCCAGCCGCGCGCGTACTGATCGCGCGGCGCGCGCTGGAGCGCGATCTTGAACAACCGGCGCGCGCCATCGGTGTCGCCGCGGGCCGCGGTGGTACGGGCCAGTATCGTGAAAGCGCCAGCTTGCAGCGGCGATGTACGCAGCACCTCGCGCGCGGTGGCCGCGGCATGTTGCGGGTGGCCGCGGTCCAATTGCTGCTGCGCGAGCGCCAGCAGTGCTTCCGGATTGCGGGCGTCCCACGCGAGTGCCTGTCGCGGTGCGCTACTTGCCAGTGAATCCGCAGCCCGCGTGGCAACGATTCGCCAACCGGCGAAAGCTGCCAGCCCCAGTGCGACCAGCATCAAGGCCAGGCGGGCAGGGCGGCTCATCCGTGCGGTTCCAGCTCGATGTGGGTGATCTCCCAGGCATCATCGCGCCAGACCATTTGCAATTGGAAGCGGCCGTGTTCGATGACGGCGCGGTTGCGTTGCACTTGGTAGTCGGCGCGGAAGCCGACCTGTTCGCCGGTGACGCGCCAGATCGGGGTGTCCAGCGCAAAGTTCGCTGCAGCAGGCAGCCCTGTGCGCTGGCGCAGTGCCGCGCGTTGCAACGGCGCGTTGAACGGTGCAGGCGCCGGATGCCAGCCGGGCACGGCAGCGTCGGCGCTGCGGAAATAGGCGACCAGCGCGTCCACCCGTGCGCGGGCCAGTTCGACCCGCTGCAGCAGGACCGCGGCGGCGAGTGGTTGCGCAGGCGCGGGCGCCGCAGCCGTCGGTTGCGCAGGCGCCGCCGGTTGCACGGCTGCCAGCTCGACCGGAACCGGGACGGGGGCATTGCGGGTATCGGCAGCCGGTTCGTGCAGGGTCGGCGCCGCGACCGGCGTCATCACGGCTGCGCGGCGGAGCTTGGGTGCCACCGGAAGACTGGTGGCGCGCTCGGCGGGAGCCGCGTGCTGCGCGATTCGCTCGCGTGCGTGCGTTGCGGGTACGACAGGAATGCTGGCCGCGCGTTGCGTGGGTAGCGTGCGCTGCGCGTTACGCTTGGGTGCGTGCGCTGCGGTTGCGACCGGTGCCGCGGGCGGGTTTGCCTGCGGGCGTGCCGCGCTGGCTGCTGCAGCCTTGCGGTGCGAGGCGGAAGTGCTGGCGAGGACCGCGGCGGGCGCGGGCGCGGACGAGGGCGCGCGGGTTTGCGCGGGTGCCGCGGCTGGCGCGTCCACCAGCGGCTGCGCGATGGGTGTCGGCTCATTGCGGATCAAGGCCAGTACGAACAGGCCGACGCAACTGCCGAAGGCCAGCAGCAGCGCGCCGCGCCGCCACCAGTGCCCGGGGCGCCGTGATGGCGACACCGGCACGGTGGTCCACTTCGCGCTGCGGGCGGGTACGGGCTGGAGGCCGGTGCGGGGCGATGACGTGTCCGCCTGTGCGCGTTCCACGTCGTAGGCGTTGCGCTTGCGTTCGTTGCGCAACTGTTGCCAGGCCCAGTTGAGCTTGGCGGCGAAGGGTGCGAATCCTTCGTCGTTGCTGCGATCCGGATGCAGCCAGCGTTGCAGCCATTGGTGGTGTTCGCGGATGCGTTCGAACGGTGCGTCGGGCGCCACGCCGAGTACGCGGTACGCATCGGTACCGGGTTCGAACAACACCTGCTGGAGATAGAAGCGGCCGGCTTCGCGCAGCGTGGATGGCGTCACGTCGCACTGCTTCGCGGTGTCGTCCAGCAACGGCTGGCTGGGTGCGGCGAGGTGCAGGATCAGGTCGAGGTCGGCTGGCAGCGGGCGTTCGCGCAAATCGAAGCGCAAGACGGGGGATCGATGCAGCGCCAGCACCACGTCGAGGATGCCGCGGTCCACGGGTTTGGCCGGTGCGGCGTCCACGGGTTCATTCGTCGTGACTGATCTGGGCGTCCGCTCCATAGTAGCCGTAGTAGCCACCATAGCCACCGTAGCTGTAACCGCTGGCGCGCGCGTCGTACTGCGTGAGCAGGCCACCGGCCACGCGCGCATGCGCGGCATGCAGTCGTTTCATCGCCATCTGCGCCGGCTTGATGCGGGTCGAGCCGGATTTGACCACCACCAGGGTGCCGGCGCAGGCGTTCGCGAGGATCGGCGCGTCGGCGATGCCGAGTACCGGCGGGGCATCGATGATGACCTGGTCGTAGGTATTCACGGCGACGGTCAACAGCGACACCAGCTTGGAACTGGCCAGCAATTCGGTGGGGCTGGGTGGCAAGGGCCCGGACAGGATCACGTCGAGGCGTTCGTCGCTGGTCTTGACGGTCGCCTGCGGCAGGCTGGCGGCGCCCGTCAGGAGGCTGCTGAGGCCGATTTCCGAGCGCAGTCCCGTGGTCTTGCCCAGGGTCGGGTTGCGCAAGTCGGCGTCGATCAGCAACACGCGTTTGCCCAGTTGCGCGAAGGTGCGCGCGAGCGTGAGCGCGGTGGTGGTCTTGCCTTCGCCGGCGCCGGTGCTGGTGATCAACAGCGATTTGGGAATGCCGCTGGTCGTCGAGAATTGCAGCGCGCTGCGCACCGAGCGATAACTTTCGGAGAAGGCCGAGCGTGGATCCTGGAGGGCGTCCGCGGGCAACTGCTTGTGCAGTTTCGGGATGATGCCGAGCACGCCGATGCCGAGGTTGGTCTCGAGGTCTTCCGGCGTTTTCAGGGTGTCATCGAGGTATTCCAGGAACAGCGCCGAACCAATGCCGAGGAAGGCGCCAAGCAGCATGCCCAGCGACAGGTTGCGGGTGAGGCTGGGCGCGTAGCGGCTGGTCGGCACTTGCGCGTTGTCGATGATGGAAATGTTGCTGGGCCGCACGTTGCCGGCCATGCTGACCTGCTTGTAGCGCTGCATCAACGCGTCGTAGAGCTGGCGGTTGGTGTCGACGTCGCGCTTCAACAGGTTGTAGCGGATGCTGCGGCTGTCGACGTTCAGCGCCGAGGTGCGCAGGTCCGACAGCTTCTGCTCCAGCATGGTTTCCTGCGCGGCGGCGGCGTCGTATTGCGCCTTCACCGAGGCGCGGATGTTGGCGGTCTCGGTGTTGATCTGCTTTTGCACGGCGTCCATCTGGTTCTTCAGCGCCAGCATCGCGGGGAAACCGGGCTTGAAGGTCTTGAGCTTCTGCTGGTAATCGCTCTGCAAGGTCGCGAGCTGGGTTTGCAGCGTCGGCAGGATCGAGCCCGAGAGCATGTCCGAGGGCAGCGCGGTGCCGCGGGTGTCCTTGACGGTGTTCCACTTTGCTTCGGCAGCGATGCGCTGGGCCTGCGCCGTGGCCAGCTGCGAGTTGAGGTCGGCAAGGTTCTGGCTGACCAGCGAGGTGCCCTGGCCGCTCTGGACGATGTTGGCTTGTCTGGCGTACGCCACCAGCTTGGCTTCGGATTCTTCCAGCCGCGAGCGCAACTGCTCCAGCTGGTCCTGCAGGTATTTGCTGGCGTATGACGACGCGCCCACCTGGCGATCCATGCTGGCGGCGATGAATCCGGAGGCCACCGCGTTGGCGACCTCGGCTGAGAATTCCGGCACCGTGCTGGTGTATTGGATCTGCACCAGGTGGGTGTTGCGGATGGGTTCGATCGTGAGGCCGCTTTCGATCAGGCCGGTGACGCTGCGCAGGTTCGGACCTTTCGCTGCGGCCGACGTCGAAGGAACGGAATCGGCTGGCGTGGCGCTGGACTGGCCGCTGGCGGGATCGGCCACGGTGACCGTCGCGGCGACGGGCGCAGGCTGTGATGGCGCCACCAGGTTGCGCAAGCGTTGCGTCCAGGAGGGCGGTTTGAGGCGCTTGAAGATGTTGCTGCCCGGCAGGTGCAGATCTTCGGCGACGCGCTGCGCGAGACTTGTACTCTGCAACAACTGGATCTGGGTCTGGGTGAAATCGGGGTCGTACGTGCTGTAGGGTTGCATCCCCTGCACCTGCATCACCTCCATGCCCTGCCGGTTGATCTCCAGGGTCGCCGTGGCGCGATAGGTCGGCGGGGTCATCAGGGTCTTGATCATCGCCAGCGCCAGCACCGCTGCGATCACGCCCAGGATCAGCCAGCGGCGCTTGACCAGCACACGCCAATACGCGAGCAGGTCGAGCTCGTCCTTGTCGCCCTGGTCCTCGCGGTCGGCGAGGCTGGTGCTCAGCGCCTGGCTGGGCCGGACAGCGACTTCCTGATGGTCGTCATGACGCCTGCCGCTGATCGGCAAATGGTCGTCATCGCCGGTTGGGCCGGGTTGGTGGTCGTCTTGCATGGACTGTGCGTGGCCTGAAGCAGCTAAAGCAGAAGGAACAAACCGAGGGCGGGCGCAGCCTTGATGAAATTCTGCAGGGCGTTCTTGGCGCCGGACTTGGACACCACGACGATGTCACCGGCGTAAACCTGCGGGTCGACCGCCTGGCCGTGGACAATCTTGTCCATGTTGAAGACTGCACCCATGCGCTTGCCGTCGATCTGACGGAATACCACCACGCCATCGTGCTCGGCGAGGTCGGTCATGCCACCGGCCATCGCCAGCGCCTGCAGCAGGGTGGTCTTGCCGGTGAGCGGATAGATGCCGGGTTTGGTGACCGAGCCATCCAGCGTGATCTGCTGGCTGACGAAATCCTTCACGAAGATGCTGACCTGCGGATCCTGCAGGAAGCCCTTTTGCAGACGCGCGGTGATGATGTCCTGCAATTCCGGGATGGTGTGGCCGCCGGCGTGCACGGACCCGATAAGGGGCAGGGAAATGTCGCCGTCGGTATTGACGCGCACGGTGCGGTTGAGGTCATCGACCCCGAACACGGTGATTTCCAGCACGTCGCCCGCGCCGACCTTGTAGGTGAACACCTTGGCGTCGGCGTTGGTGTCGGATGCGCTCGGCGGCGGCAAGCCATTGCCGCCGGACTGGATGTTGACCGGCTGGTTGGTGGCGCACGCGGCCATCAGCAGCGTCAGCAACGCCGCCAGCAGGGTGCGCAAGACCGTGGTGTCCATTGCGGGTGACCTTTTCACCAGCGTACCTTATCGCCACCCACCAGCTTTTGCCACAGCGAGCGCGGCTGCTGGCGGCGTTCGGGCTTGGCCTGCGGCAGCGGCGGCAACTGGTCGGGCGGGGTGTCGGCGACGATGCCGGCGGGGCGCGTGGTCACCATATGTTCGGCTTCCGCGGCGCCGACCCGGGTTGCGGCGGCGTCGCGGCCTTCCGCCAGATGCGGTGCGCGGCGCGAGAGGTTGTGCGCGTCGGTGGCGATCAGGTGCACCAGGCCGTCGTCGAGCATCCGTTCGCACAGGTGCTTCGGGGTGCCTCCGAAACGCCCGGTGATGCTGCCGGAAGTTATCTGCATCCAGGCGCCGGCGTTCACCATGCGCGCGAGCACGTCGTAATGGTCCGGAACCCAGGTCAGTCGTTCCGGGTGGGTGATCACCGGGACGTAACCGGCCATCTTCAGGCCGAACACGGTTTCCTCGAAGTGCGGCGGCATCACGTGGTGCGGCGGCTCCAGCAGCAAATAGCGCGAGCGGGCCAGGGTCGGCACGCGGTCGGCCTTGATCGCGGCGTCGAGGCCGGGTTCAAGATAGACGTCCGCGCCTTCCAGCAGTTTGAGCGGCATGCCGCGCTGGTCGAGTTCGGCCTGGAACGCCACGATTGCCGCGCGGATGCCCGCGGCGGTGTTCTCGTACATGCCGGGATAGATGTGCGGCGTGCAGGCAATCGTGTCGATGCCGTCGTCGATCGCGATCTGCGCCATGGCCAGCGCGGTATCGAGATCCTTCGCGCCGTCGTCGATGCCGGGCAGGATATGGCAGTGCAGGTCGAGCATGGAAACCGGAGTCAGGGTCGAATGTCGGGTTGCAGACCCATCATTGTGACATCGTTCGGTGAATCTCGACTCTGATCGCGGTTTCCATCAGCGCTCCGAGTGCCCGGTCTCGTCGTGTTCGCGATGCGTGAGCAGGCCGGGCTTGATCTGGTCGATGAAGCCACGTGCCTCGGCCGAGAGATATTTGCCCTTGCGCATCACCACGCCGTAGCTGCGCTGCGGAAACCACGCGCGCATGTTGCGCGCGACCAGGCGCCCGTTGTCGGCGTCGGTGAGGCAGATGCCGGTGACGATGGAAATGCCGAGGCCCATCGCGACGTACTGCTTGATCACTTCCCAGCCGCCCACTTCGATCGCGACGGTGTAGGGCACCTTGCGTTGCTGGAACACGAGGTCGACGAGCCGATACGTGGTCAGGCGATGCGGCGGCAGGATCAATCCGTAAGGCGACAGGTCGGCCAGCCGCAAGTCGGGCTTGTCGGCGAGTGGATGCCCGATCGGCACGATCAGCATCGGGTCGTAGCGCTGGAAGGGTTGGTAGGTCAGGTCGTGTGGCACGTCCAGCATCGAGCCGACCGCGAAGTCGGCCGAGTTCGATCGCAACAAGGCCAGGCCATCCTTGCCGGTGACGTTGGCAAGTTGCAGGCGCACACCGGGGAATTTTTCGCGGTAGGCCGCGACCAGTGGCGGCAGCAGGTACTGGATTGTCGATGAACCTGCCGCGATGGTGAGTTCGCCGGCACCGATGCCGGCCAGGGTCGAGTGGAACTGCGTGTCCAGGGCATCAAGGCCTTCCACCAGTGGGCGCGCCTGCTCGAACAGCGCTTGCCCCGCACGCGTCAGGGTGATGCGGCGCCGTCCGCGCTCGACCAACAGCGCGCCCAGTTCGCGTTCCAATGCCTGCAGTTGCAGGCTGATCGAGGGCGAGGACAGGAACAGCGACTCGGCCGCGCGCACCAGCGAGCCGAGCTTGGCGATCGCGACGAACGCGCGCAACTGCTTGTAGCGGTTGCCCTTGTAGTAGAAGCGGGCCTCGGTGGTTCGGCCCTTGGCGCCCGGTCGAGGCTGCGGCTTGCGGGTTTTCGGCGATTTCTTCGCGATCGTGGCCACGGAACCATCCGCTTGTTCAATCGGTTGAACGTGAGTTTAGCATTGTCAAACATATAGGTTGAAAGGTTTGCTTTGTCAAAGCGAAGTTTCGGACATAGCTTCGTTGCATCCCCCATGCCGCCGAGGAATGCACGATGGCCGTACCGATGGAACTGCTGCGCGAGGACCGTGGCGTCGAGATAGTGGCCCCGGTTGAGGCGCGGCACGCGGATTTGCTGGATGCGACGGCCATGGCCCTGCTGGCGGACCTGCATCGCCGCTTCGAGGCGCGCCGGCGGGCGCTGCTGGCTGCGCGCGAGGTCTTGCAGGCGCGCTACGACGCTGGCGAGTTGCCCGATTTTCGCGCCGATACCCGCGCGATCCGCGAGGGCGATTGGAGCGTCGCGCCGATTCCCGCCGCATTGCGCGATCGCCGCGTGGAAATCACCGGGCCGGTCGATCGCAAGATGGTGATCAACGCGCTGAACTCGGGCGCCAACGTGTTCATGGCGGACTTCGAGGATTCGACCACGCCGACCTGGGCGAACCTGCTGGACGGCCAGGCCAACCTGCGCGACGCCGTCGCCGGCAGCATTGATTTCACCACCGACGACGGTCGCGAGTACCGCCTGAACGACCAGACCGCGGTGCTGATGGTGCGTCCGCGCGGCTGGCACCTGCCCGAAAAACACGTGCTTGTCGATGGCGAGCCCATCGCCGGCGCGCTGTTCGACTTCGCCGTGTTCGCCCACCACAACGCGCGCGCCCTGGCAGCGCGCGACCGCGGCCCGTACTTCTACCTGCCCAAGTTGCAGTCGATGGAAGAGGCCGCACTGTGGGACGAAGTGATGGCGCATGTCGAGTCGGAACTCGAATTGCCGATCGGCACCTTCAAGGTCACGGTGCTGATCGAAACCCTCCCGGCCGCGTTCCAGATGGATGAAATCCTGCACGCGCTGCGCCGGCGCGTGGTGGGCCTCAATTGCGGGCGCTGGGACTACATCTTCTCGTACCTCAAGACCCTGAGCGCGCACGCCGACCGCGTGTTGCCCGAGCGTGGACAGGTCACGATGACGGTGCCGTTCCTGCGCAACTATTCGCAACTGCTGATCCGCACCTGCCACCGCCGCGGTGCCTTCGCGATGGGCGGCATGGCCGCGCAGATTCCGATCAAGGGCGACCCCGCCGCCAACGAGGCCGCGCTGGCCAAGGTGCGCGGCGACAAGCTGCGCGAAGTCACCGATGGCCACGACGGCACCTGGGTCGCGCATCCGGCACTGGTGGCGGTGGCACGCGAAGTGTTCGATCAACACATGCCGACGCCGAACCAACTGCATGTTGCCCGCGACATCGTGCAGGTGCCGCGCGAACAACTGCTGGTGCCGTGCGGTGGCAGCATCACCCAGGCCGGGTTCGACAACAACGTCGAGGTGGCGTTGCGCTATGTCGCCGCGTGGCTGGATGGACAAGGCTGCGTGCCGATCCACCATTTGATGGAAGACGCGGCCACTGCCGAGATCGCGCGTACCCAGCTGTGGCAATGGCTGCACCACCCGGGCGAGCCGCTGACGTTCGATGACGGCGCCGCGATCACGCTGGCGCGCTTCGGGCAGGCCCTGGCCAACCACGTCCACAGCCTGCGCGAAAGCACGCTGCCCGGCGCCGGCAAGGCCGACGCTGCGGCGGCCTTGCTCGGTGAACTGATCCGCGCTCCCCGACTTGCCGAGTTCCTGACCGTTCCCGCCTACGCACAAATTTAGTTGTCTCCTTCTCCCTTTGGGAGAAGGTGGCGCGCAGCGCCGGATGAGGGTCCGGGCCTTGCGCGAGATGCCGGTAGTCCCCGGGTCATCGGACCCTCACTCCACTCCTCTCCTTGCGAGAGGAACGCAAGTACCCCGCCACCACGGAGATCCACCATGTCCAAATCCGCAACCCTTCCCACCGCCGAACAACTGCAACTCGACTGGAACAACCACCCGCGCTGGGCCGGCGTCACCCGCGGCTACACCGCCGAGGACGTGGTGCGCCTGCGCGGCACGGTGCATGTCGAACATTCGCTCGCCCGTCACGGCGCCGAGCGCCTGTGGCGCGACCTCAACCGCGAGCCCTACCTCAACGCGCTGGGCGCCTTGACCGGCAACCAGGCCGTGCAGCAGGTCAAGGCGGGCCTGAAGGCGATTTACCTTTCCGGCTGGCAGGTCGCGGCCGACGCCAACACCGCGGGCACCATGTACCCCGACCAGTCGTTGTACCCGGTCGATGCCGTGCCCAACGTGGTGCGCCGGATCAACAACGCGTTGCTGCGCGCCGACCAGATCGACCATAGCGAGGGCCGCGAAGGCTTCGACTGGCTGGCGCCGATCGTGGCCGACGCCGAGGCCGGCTTCGGCGGCGTGCTGAACGCCTACGAATTGATGAAGAACATGATCGACGCCGGCGCCGCCGCGGTGCATTTCGAGGATCAACTCTCCAGCGCCAAGAAGTGCGGGCACATGGGCGGCAAGGTGCTGGTGCCCACCGCCGAGGCCGAGCAGAAGCTGATCGCCGCGCGGCTCGCGGCCGATGTCTCCGGCGTGCCGACCCTGATCGTGGCGCGCACCGACGCGATGGGTGCGGGCCTGCTCACCTCCGACATCGACCCGCGCGACCACGCCGTCATGACCGGTGAGCGCACGCTTGAAGGTTTCTATTGCACGCGGCCGGGCATCGAGCAGGCCATCGCGCGTGGCCTCGCCTACGCGCCGTACGCGGATCTCGTGTGGTGCGAAACGTCCAAACCCGACCTCGGACAGGCCCGGCAATTCGCCGAGGCGATCCTGGCCAAGTACCCCGGCAAGATGCTGGCCTACAACTGCTCGCCCAGCTTCAACTGGAAGCAGCACCTCGACGAGGCCGCCATCGCGAGCTTCCAGCAACAACTGGCGGACATGGGTTACAAGTTCCAGTTCATCACGCTGGCCGGATTCCACGCGCTCAACCACTCGATGTTCCAGTTGGCGCGCGGCTACAAGGAGCGCCAGATGGCGGCTTACGTGGAGTTGCAGGAAGCCGAGTTCGCCGCCGAAGCGGACGGCTACAGCGCGGTGCGCCACCAGCGCGAGGTGGGCGCCGGCTACTTCGATGCCGTGAACCAGGCCATTGCCGGCGGGCGTTCCTCGCTGTCGGCGCTGGAAGGCTCGACCGAGCAGGCCCAGTTCCGCGTGGGCGCAGCCTGATCGAGCGGGTTGGCCGGCGGGCCACCCCGCCGGTCAACCTGTCCCGCACGCACCCCTGCTGCAGTATGATCGACGCTTGACAGCTTGGGGATTGCGGCGTTGTCCAGTTCCTTGCCAGAAACCGTCGTGGAGCCTGCGGCCCCGGTGCACGGCGTGCCGGCCATGGGGCGGTTGCCGCGCCAGTTGTCGACGCCGGAGATGCAGCTGTTCGCCAGCGTCGGCCAGCGCCAGGTGCTCGCCCCAGGGCAGGCGGTGTTCCGCCGCGGCGAATTCGGCCGCAGCATGTTCGTGATCGAATCCGGGCGCATCCTGCTGGAATTCGCGGGTGACTTGCCCGACAAGCTGATCGGTCCCGACGAGTATTTCGGCGAGCTGGCGCTGTTCGTCGGCAGCCATGCGCGTTCCGGAAGCGCGCTGGCGTCCGAGCCGAGCGTGGTGTACCTCGTCGATCCGGACGCCTTCGAACAACTGCTGCAGCGCGAGCCGCTGCAGATGGCGCGCTTCATGCTGCGCTCGTTCACCTACCTCGTGGCCAGCGAGCAGCAGCTGATCGGCAACTACAAGCGCCGCAACGAAGACCTGATGCAGACGCTTGATTCCCTGCGCCAGACCCGCGACCAATTGCAACTGGCGCGCCGCCAGGTCTGCACCGACGACCTCACCGGACTTTCCAATCGCCGCGGCCTGTACAAGTTCCTGGAAGACGCGGGCGACCATCGTGATGGCGATCGGCATTTCGGCCTGCTGCTGATCGATGTCGATCACTTCAAGCAGATCAACGACCAGAACGGCCACCTCGTTGGCGACGAAGTTTTGCGCGCCATCGCTTCGGAAATCCAGTCGGCTGGTCGTGTCACCGACCTGCCGTGCCGGCTCGGCGGCGACGAATTTGCCTTGTTGACCCAGGTATCCGATCAGCAGGAGCTGAACGAGCGCGCGCTGAGCATCGTCAAGGGCGTACGCCAGCTGCGGTTTTCGCAGTCCGCGCCGAAGCTGGTCGTGTCGATCAGCGTCGGCGGCGGCATGTGTCGCGAAGACGGCGAGTGGTCGGTGTGGTACAGCGAAGCCGACAGCGCGCTCTACCACGTCAAGGGCGCCGGCGGTGACGACGCGCACGTACTGGGCTGAGCGACGCTGCCCGGGATGGCAGCGGCCGTGCACAAGCAGGCGCGACGGGCATGACTGCTGAAGTACGCCAGCTTGAAGTCGCCCCCGGTCCCGGTCGCCTCGCCAGCCCGAAACTGCGCACGCTGGTGGTGTGCGACATCGCCGACTCCACTGCGCTGGTCGAGCGCATGGGCGACCAGCACGCCGCCAACATCATCCGCAAGCACGATCGCCTCGCGCGTGCGTTGATCGAGCAGCACCGTGGCCGCGAGATCGACAAGACCGACGGCTTCCTGCTGATGTTCGAGCGTCCCGTGCAGGCTGCGGCCTTCGCACTGGATTACCAGCACGCGTTGAAACACATGTCGGCCGCCGATGGCGTGGTGGTGCGCGCGCGGGTCGGCATTCACATGGGCGACGTGGTGATCTGGGAGAACTCGCCCGAAGACGTCGCGCGCGGCGCCAAGCCCATGGAAGTGGAAGGCCTGGTCAAACCCATAGCGGCGCGACTCGCGCAACTCGCGAGGCCGCAACAGATCCTGATGTCATCGGCTGCCGCGGGCATTGCCCATCGTGCCGAAGGCGAACTCGGGCGCGATGCCGCCGCGCACCTGCGCTGGAAATCCCACGGTCGCTACCGCTTCAAGGGCGTGCCCGAGCCGATCGAAGTGGTCGAGGTTGGCGATACCGAGTTGGCGCCACTGCACGCGCCGAAATCCGGGCGCACCGCCAGGCGCATCCTGCCGTGGTGGCGGCGGCCGGTCACGCTCGCCGCCGAGGCCGCGATGCTGGCAGTTGCGGTCGGCGTGGGCGCATGGTTGTTGCTGCAAAGCCCGCCCACGCTGGCCTTCAGTGCCCGCGACTGGGTGGTGGTCGGCGATCTGCACAACCTGACGGGCGACAAGGTTTTCGACCAGTCGGTCGACTCCGCGCTGCGCATCAGCCTCGAGCAATCGCGCTATGTCAACGTGCTGCCGGAGCTTTCGGTGCAGCAAACGCTGAAACGCATGGAGCGCAATCCGGACAAGACGCCGGTCAATCGGACGATCGGCTCGGAGATTGCCGTGCGCGACGGCGCGCGTGCCTTGATCCTGCCAACGGTCGCCGAAGTCGGTGGGCGGCTACGCGTGACCGCCGAAGTGATTGATCCGAACACCCAGACCACGGTTTATTCGATTTCGGCCGATGGCAGGGGCGCGCAATCGGTACTGCCTTCGGTCGACAGCGTCAGCAAGCAGTTGCGCGGCAAGCTGGGCGAGGCACTGGCGATGGTCAGCAAACAATCGATGCCGCTGGCGCAAGTCGCGACATCCAGCCTCGATGCCCTGCGCGCATACTCTCTGGCGGAAAACGCATACGGTGTCGAGCACTACAAGGATGCGATCCGGCTGTACCAACAGGCGTTGGCAATCGATCCGCGCTTCGCGCTAGCGCGCATCGGATTGGCGCGGATCGCTCTCAATTCGAACGATCCACAGGCAGCTGCGGATGCAATCGACAAGGCTGCGGCGCTGCGTAACCGCTTGAGCACGCGTGAGGGGAATTACGTTGCCGCCTGGCAGGCAACCCTGCAGGGGACGCCGGACGAGGCCTTGGCCAAGTGGGAAACCTTGAGCCAGATGTACCCTGACGATTTTACGGCGTCGGCGGATTACGCCTATTTTTCATGGTTGCGAACTAACGCTTTCGATAACAAGACCATCGCAACGGCGCGGCAAGCGCTCTCGCCACACAACCCGCGACCCAACTACAGCCACGTTTTGCTTGGGATGTTGTATCTCGGCAATGAACGCTATGACGCTGCCGCGAAGCAGTTCGCGGCAGCGCGATCCGGTGGCCTGGACTGGTTTCTTGACTACTCGTTGGTCGATGCAGCACAGCGAAAGTTCGCCGCGGCGCAAAAACTGGCCGTGCCGTCCGACCACTCCGGAGTCATGGGCGCGGATCTCGACAGCTACATCCCGCGCATTACGCTTGCCGCGGACCAGGGTGACTTTGACTCCGCCAGAAAATTGCTGGACACCGCCAACGGCCTCGCAAAACAGGTTGGGGTGAGTGCGTTGTTGCAATATCAAGGCATCGGCTTTGGGCTTGCGTCCGTGCGGTCGGGTTCCTTGCCGAACGACAAATTTGGCGAATATGCGAAAGCCCTTGAACACGCCTTGGCGGATTCGTCCCCCGTGGAGCGCCCCGACCTCAAGGTCGATGCTTTGTTCGCTGCCTTTCTGGCGGCGCGTTCGGGCAACCTCGGGCTGTCGGATCAGCTTGTCGCGGCGGTGAGCGCAGCAGGAGCGAACGGCGCGCATTCCCAGATTGCGATGTTGATGAACGTGGCCAAGGCGGAGCGTGTTGTGATGTCGGGCAAGCCGAAAGCTGCGATTGGAATGTTGACGCCACAGCTCGATGGGAATGAGCTTTGCCTGACCCATCTTGTCCTGTTGGACGCCTATGCGGCCGAGCACGATACCGAGGCCGCGATGGCGCAGGCGCGGTGGCTCGCGAAACGCAGGGGCCGGGCCTACAGTGAATGGAGCGTACCGGTCGCCATCCCGTTCGCCGTGATGCATTCCGATCTCGCATTGCTGCGCATGGCCGAGTTGTCGGCCGTGATGGGCAACCATTCGGCCGCGCAGTCCAGCTTGCTGGAGTTCATGAACGCGTGGCCCAGTGCAAAGGAAGACAGCTACTTCGCCGCGCGGATCAGGGCGCTGCAAAAGGGATCGTGAGCGGGGCCGCAGTGTCCGCTTGTGCACCGATGGACAGGCTGACTTGTGGCACCGCTTGGCACAATGCCGCTGCGGTGGTCCCTCTGTGTGTGCAATAGCGCGAGTGAGTGCTCGTGCGACAACTTGGAATCGGCGATGGCAGTTCCCCGAGACGCGGGTAATGGATGGCACAGGGCAGAAACCGCGCCGTTAATGGCGGCGCACGGAAAAGGGGAATCGGGGTCTTGTGCAAGTAAGCCGCTGCGCGACGGTCATCACGAATCGAAGCACGATATGGCGCAGTTCGACGATGGGGTGCGTGCGGTGCATTGGCGCGGGCCATCCCCCATGACGCATCGCCACACGCGTTGGCATGTCGCCGTCGCCGTTGAAGGTGTGGCGCGAACCGTAACGCACGTTGTTGTGCAGCCCGGGACCGGCGGTTCAGCCGTTTGCGTCCGTTCCCGTGCGCCGGTACTGGATTGCTTCGGCGAGGTGTTCGCGGCCGATGCGATCGGCGCTCGCGAGGTCGGCGATGGTGCGTGCGACGCGCAGCACGCGATGGTAGGCGCGGGCGGACAGACCGAGTTTGTCCATCGCACGTTGCAGCAGCGCACGTTCGGCGTCAGCGAGAGCGCAATCGCGTTCGATTTCGCGGGTGCTGAGTGCGGCGTTGGGTTTGCCGGCGCGTTGCATCGCGACGCCGCGTGCCACGATCACGCGCGCGCGGACGCTGGCGGAGTCTTCATCCGCAGCGTTGCGTGGTGAATCGAGTTCGGCCAACGGAACGCGCGGTACTTCCACGGTCATGTCGATGCGATCGAGCAACGGCCCGGAAATGCGACCGCGGTAGCGCGCGATCGCGTCCGGCGTGCAATGGCAGCGACCGCCCGGATCGCCGGCGTAGCCACAGGGGCAGGGGTTCATCGCCGCGACCAACTGGAAGTGCGCGGGAAATTCGGCCGAACGCGCCGCGCGCGAAATGGCGATGCGCCCGGATTCCAGCGGTTCGCGCAGCACTTCCAGCACGCGCCGGTCGAACTCGGGCAACTCGTCAAGAAACAACACGCCGTGGTGCGCGAGTGAAATCTCGCCGGGCCGCGGATGCGAGCCGCCTCCGACCAGCGCCACGCCCGAAGCGGTGTGGTGCGGCGCGCGGTAGGGACGTTGCCGCCATGTGCGTACGTCGAACGGCTCGCGTGCGACCGAGCGCACGGCGCAGGCCTCGATGGCTTCGGCTTCGGTAAGCGGCGGCAGGATGCCCGGCAGGCGTGCGGCCAGCATCGATTTGCCCGTGCCGGGCGGGCCGATCATCAACAAGTGATGACCGCCCGAGGCGGCAATTTCCAGTGCGCGCCGCGCATGCAGTTGTCCGCGCACGTCGGCGAGGTCGGGGATCGCTGCAGTGGTTGTCGCGGGTGCATCGGGTGCAGGCGCTGGCAAGGAATCGACACCGTGCAAGTGCGCACACACTTCCGCCAGCGTGCGCGCGACCCGCACTTCGACATCACCGAGCAAGGCCGCTTCGGCGGCGTTATCGACCGGCACGATCACGCAGCGTTTGCCGCTGCGTGCGCGCAGCAGCGCCGGCAACACGCCCGGCACCGGACGCAGCTCGCCGGACAACGCGAGCTCGCCAAGGAACTCGCAACCCTGCAACGCTTCACGCGGCACCTGGCCGCCGGCGGCCAGGATGCCCAGCGCAATCGCGAGGTCGAAACGGCCACCATCCTTGGGAAGTTCGGCCGGAGCCAGGTTCACCGTCACGCGGCGGTTGGGATATTCGAACTGGGTGTTCTGGATGGCGACCCGTACGCGGTCGCGCGCTTCGCGCACCGCCGCTTCGGGCAAGCCGACGATCGAAGTGCCAGGCAGGCCGCCGGACAGGTGCACTTCCACCGTGACCAGGGGCGCGGCGACGCCTTCGGATGCGCGGGTCAAGGCAACGGCTAGCGACACGGTCGATCCATCGGCGAATCCCCCAGACAAAAACACCGACCTTGCGGTCGGCGTTTTCACAAGCCCCCTCCGCTCCTGCGTGACTAGGCCTTGCGTGCGGCTTCCAGTTCCGAGACCCGCGCTTCCAGCTGGGTCACCATTTCACGAGCCCGTTCGAGAACGGCGCGCTGGGCGTCGAATTCCTCGCGGGTGACAAGGTCGAGGCGGCGCAATCCATGCGCCAGCACATCCCGAAAATTGGCTTCCATGTCGTCCCGCGCCTGCGCCAGACCCGGAGGAACCAGGGTAGCCAGCCGATGCGCGAGTTGGTCTATGGAGTGCACGTCTACCATGTCGTTGCCTCGATGCGCCCACAGGTTAGGCCGCCGGGATTGGCGTGCCTATCGGTGGATGCCGCGTTGTGGTGTAGGGATTTTCCTACATTCTATTGCGATCGTCCCTGATCGCTGCAAGTGCGATGCTGGTCGACAGTGTGGTTGTTCGCGGAGGAACGAAACATCAGAACGGGCATCCATGCCCTGACTTTTCGCGACGCGGTCTTTGTCCACGATTGCTGCTGCGACCAACGCCATCGCGCAGTGCCGGATACGAAGTCGCCGGGCATCACCTCGGCCATCCATGGCCTGACTATTCACGAGAGCCACTTAGGTCGCGGCACTTTTGGCGTTCCGCTCGGGTAAGATCGTCGCCATGAAACTCGTCACCGCCATCATCAAGCCGTTCAAGCTCGACGACGTGCGCGAGGCGCTGTCGGAAGTCGGCGTCAACGGCATCACCGTCACCGAGGTCAAGGGCTTTGGTCGCCAGAAGGGCCACACCGAGCTCTATCGCGGCGCCGAGTACGTGGTCGATTTCCTGCCCAAGGTGAAACTGGAAATCGCGTTGCCTGATGCGTTGGTGGAACGCGCGGTTGAGGTCATCACGCATGCTGCCCGCACCGGCAAGATCGGCGACGGCAAGATCTTCATCTCGACGCTGGATCAGGTGATCCGGATCAGGACCGGGGAACTCGACGCGGACGCGTTGTAGCCTGCGGATAACCTGTTGCGCTACGGGCCACGTCCATGTGGCCAGCCCCGCGGGCCGCCTGCGGCGTTCAGATCGGCACGCCTGCCGATTTCGTCGCGACGGTTCTTCGCAGGCTACCGCAGCTCCGGAGCGGGTTTCGTACCCCGCACGCGCCGGTGGTGGATCAGCAGTCCCGCGTAGTAGGCGGTGTAGTAGCCGAACAGCAGGCCGAGGATCGCTGAGGTAAGTGGGCTGTGCTGGTAACCCGCATAGCCACCCGCAGCCGCGTTCGACATCGCGGGCCAGACCACCATGAAGCGGTAGATCAGCCGGCCCAGGAACAGCGCCGTCAGACCCAGCCCGATCCACGGGTTCGGGAAGTAACAGTCGTTGCTGCCGTCGATTTCAAAACGCGTCAGCTTCAACGCGACGATGCCGAGCAGCGCGCCACCGACCAGCCCGACGCCCAGCCCGGCGGCGAGCCGCGGGTCGAGAAATCCCTGGCACGCGACCAGCACCGAAAGCACGCTGAAGATCGCGACGCGCGTCCACATGCGCTTGGGCCGAATCGGCTGGCGGCCGAAATTGCGGCGCGTACGCGCGTACAGGCGCCACACGATCAGCGGCGCGGCGACGGCAGGAACGATGAGATTCGGTGTCACGGGGCTGTCTCCGTCAGCCGGATGGCAGCATTGTGACGAACCCGCGCGCGCCTGTCGCGTGACGGCTGTCATCCATCGCGAGTGCCGCGATCAATGCTGGCAGCGTGGGCACCAGTAGGCCATGCGCTGCCCGATCACGCCCGCGCGGATCGGCGTGCCGCAGATCTTGCATGGCTCGCCGGCACGGTCGTACACCATCAGGTCCTGCTCGAAATAGCCCGGCGCGCCATCGGGGGCGATGAAGTCGCGCAGGGTGGTACCGCCACGGGTGATGGCGTAGGCCAGGATCCGACGGATCTCCGTGGCGATGCGCGCGTAGCGCGCACGCGCCACCGCACCGGCAGCGCGCTTCGGATGCACGCCCGCAGCGAACAACACTTCGCTCGCGTAGATGTTGCCGACGCCGACCACGATGGATTGGTCCATCAGGAAGCTCTTCACCGCTGCGCTGCGGCCACGCGCTGCGCGCCACAGCCAGTCACCATCGAATCCGTCGCCCAACGGCTCCGGGCCGAGATCGCGCAGAAGCGGATGCACTTCGCCAGGCTTCTGCCACAGCAGGCAACCGAAGCGGCGTGGGTCGTTGAAACGCAACGCGCGCCCGGAATCGAGCACGAAGTCGTAATGGTCGTGCTTGCCCGGCGCCAGTGCAGGATCGACGATGCGCAGTGAGCCCGACATGCCCAGATGCAGCAGCGGGCTGCCAGCCTCGGTGTGCAGCAGCAGGTATTTTGCGCGGCGCTCGACCGCGCCGATGCGCTGGCCCGGCAGCCTGGTCGCAATCGCACGCGGAATCGGCCAACGCAGGTCTTTGCGGCGCAGCAGCACACGTTCGACGACATGCCCGGTCACGAAGGGTGCAATGCCGCGGCGGGTGGTCTCGACTTCCGGGAGTTCCGGCATGATGGATCAACCGCCCGGCTTCGTCAGCATGACTTCGGGAGAATATTGCCGCGGTACCAGCGCGAGCTTGCCCGCGACGCGCACGTAACGGAAATCGCCAATCGCGCTGAGGCCGCCGTATTCCAGTTTGACGCCATCGACGATGAGCGTTGCGGATGGATGCTCCAGCCCGACGTTGGCGGGCCGGATTTCGGCGCTGGGCAGCCAACGCGCGACCGGTGTCGCGGCAAGGTTGGCGAGGCGTTGAATGCGCGCATCGTCGGCGTGCGCCTTGGACGGCTCGACGCGCCACCAACCATCGCCGTGGCGTTCGAACACCTGTGCTGCGATCGGCGAGATATCCAGCTCGATGTGACTGACCCTGGCCGGATCGAGTGTGGTCAGGGTGGGCGAATGGCGCAGGTATTCGCGCCGGCCCACGATCAGCACCATCGCGACCAGCGCCACGGCGAGCGCGACAAGGATCGCGAGATTGCGGTTGCCGCGCTTCATCGCCGGCGTCGGCGCCAGCCGATCCAGCCGCCGAGCAGGATCAGCAGGATCGGCAACGCGATCAGGTAGCCGATGGTGAGCACGGCGAGGTCGGTGGCGGTCGGCCGCAGGCGCGAATCGGGCGCGGCCGGTGGGGTGCTTGCCAAGGCATCGTCGCCGAGCAACCAGTCGATGACGCGCTCGCCGAAGGCGCGGTTGCCGGCGTCGCCAAGATAAGCGTTGGAAAGAAAGTCGCCGTCGCCGATCACCACCACGCGTTGCTGATTGCGCACGGGGCTGAGTGACAATCGCGTCAGTGCGTAACCGAAAGCAAGCGGGCCTTTCAACTCACCCGCGCCGGGTGCAAGTGCCAAGGATGCATTTTGCGCAGAGTTGGATGCGGCAGTCTGGTTCCAGCTTTGCGCGCTCGATTGCAGCAGCGGCTGGACGTCCCAGCGCGCGTCGCCAAACTTCGCGAGCGCGGCCACCTGCGGGAACTCGGTATTGATGTGGAAACCGCCGGTGATCGCCTGCGTGGGATAACGCGTCGCGACCAGCATGCGCGGATCGCGCGCGCCGCCTTGCACGTCCAGCAACATTCCCGGCAGGCGTTTGATGCCGAGCGATTGCGCGAATGCGGCGAGTCCCAAATCGTCGCTGCCCGGTTCGGTCAGCCACAATAGATTGCCGCCGTTGGCGACGTAGTCCGCGAGCTTCTGCACCGACGCCGGCGGCAACGCTGCCTGCGGGCTGGCCAGTACCACGAGCCTGGCGTTGCGCGGTACTTCGGCGGCCTCGGCGAGGTTCAAGGGCACCGCGCGCACGCCACGCGCGGAAAGCACTTGCACAAAATCGCCGAGATCCGCCGCGCCGCTGCCCAAGGCATCGCGCTCGCCGTTGCCGGTGACGAAGGCAACCAGTTGCGTGCCGCCACGCGCGAGCCGCACCAGCGCGTCGCTGATGCTGCGCTCGTCGATCTGCGTGACGTCCTGGGTCTGGCCCTTCCAATGCAGCACGACTTCGCCGTCCGCCGTGATGCCGGCGTCCTGCGTTGCAACCGGATCGACATCGGGATCGACGAAGCTGAGTTCCAGGTCCGGCTTGAATCGCTGGTAACGCTCGATCAGCAGGCGGGTTTTGGTGCGCAACGGCCCCGGGCGCGCGTACGCTACGGCTTGCAGCGGCCCCTGCAACTGCTTGAGCAGCGCGCGGCTCTGGGGAGAAATCGTCGCACGCGCACCGGCACTCCAGTCAACGGTGAACGCGAAGCGTGCCGCCAACGCCGCGACGCACACGGCAATCACCACGCACAACAGCGCGTACACCCATGACCGCCACGTGCGCCGCATCAGCCGCGCTCCCGGTCGCCGCCGACGCGGCGGATGGCAAGTGCCAGCGCGAGCACCGTGATGACGAGGAAGTACACGAGGTCCTCGCTGCGCACGAGGCCGCGCATCGCCGGCGCGAGGTGCGTGTGCAAGGCGAGATAACCGAGCCAGCCGGCATCACCGCCGGTCAGGCGTACGCCCGCGTCGATCAGCGAAAGCGCCTCACCGATCAGCAGTGCCGCCGTCGCGGCCAACGCCGGTTGCGGCGTGAAAGCCGAACACGCGATGCCGATGGCGGTCAGCGCGGCCACGCACAACGCGGTTGCGGTCAGGCCGGCTGCGAACTGGCCCCAGTCCAGATGCGTCGCGTGCGCCAGCACCAGCGGCAAGCTGGCGACGACGAGCAGCAGCAGCCACAGGAATGCCAGCCGAGCGCAGAATTTGCCGAGCACGATCGGTGCCGCGCCCACGCCCGCCGCCGCCAGCAGCGCCAGCCGTTGCGCGCCGCGTTCGCCGGCCAGCGCCTGCATCGTGACCAGCGGCGCGATCACCAGGCACAACTGGATGTAGTTCAGCAGATACGGCGCGACCACCGTGTCGGTGAAGCCCGGCCCCGTCGCACCGGGCAGCGTCGGTTGTGCGTGCATGAACGCCGAGACGCCGAGCAGGAATTGCCAGGCCATCATCGCCAGCACGATGCCGGCCAGCGTCCACGCGAACGGGCCGATCGTCAGCCGCTTCAGGTCGATGCGCGCAACCGTCAGCGCACTCATGCGGCCTTGCTCGCGGACTTTTGCGCGATCGCGCGGAACTGCTGGTCGAGCTTTCCCGGCGTGCCGTCGAGGCGCGCGTCGTGGCGCACCTTGCCTTCGTGCAGGATCACCACGCGGCTGCACATCGCTTCCACCTCGGCAAGGTCGTGGCTGGACAGGATGATGCCGCGCTTCGGTGCGAGTTGCTTGATCAGATCGCGCAACTGCGCCGCCTGGACTGGATCAAGGCCGTTGCCAGGTTCGTCCAGCACCAGCAGCTCGGGTTCGTGCAGCAGCGCCTGCGCGAGCCCCACACGGCGCTTCTGGCCGAGCGACAACTGGCCGCACAATCGCTGCGCGACCGCGCCCAGTTCCAGTCTTGCCAGTTCGCGCGCGCTCGCAGCCTTGCGCTTGTCACGCGACAAGCCGTGCAGGCGCCCACACGCTTCCAGCGCTTCGGTGACCGTCAATTCCGGCCACAGCGGAACATTTTCGGGTACCCAGCCGATGCGATTTGCCGCGGCGCGACGGTCGACGACGACCTGTCCGCCGATGCGCACCTGGCCCGAATCCGGTGCCAGCACGCCGGCAATGATCGCCAATGTGGTCGATTTGCCGGCGCCGTTGGCACCCAGCAGGCCCACCACTTCGCTCGGGTTCAGGTTGAACGACACTTCATGCAACACCGCCCGCCCGCCGAGACGGCGGCCCACGGACACGAGTTCCAGCAAGGCCGGGCGCTCGGTCATGTCGTTAGATCGGTGTGAAGGGCATTGAAAGAATTGTCACCGGCATCACATAGTAGTGGCAAGCTGCTGGTGGTGACCGGTGTTCTACCCTAGACTCGTTGCTGCGGGTTTGCGTTTGACCCGTTCCTGCCCTTGATGTGACCACGATGCTCGATACCCTGCTCAATTTTGCCACGCACGGCCTGGCCAACGCCGGTTGGCTCACGATCGCGCTTTATCTGCTGATCACTACCCAGCTGACCATTCTTGCGGTCACGCTGTACCTGCATCGCAGCCAGGCGCACCGCGGCGTGGATTTCCATCCCGTCGTCGCGCACATTTTCCGTTTCTGGAGCTGGCTGGGCACGGGCATGGTCACCAAGGAATGGGTGGCGGTACACCGCAAGCACCATGCCCATTGCGAGACCGAAGAGGATCCGCACAGCCCGCAGGTCGAAGGCATCGGCAAGGTGTTCTTCGAAGGCGCCGAGTTGTATCGCGTGGCCACGGCCAACGCCGCCGACATGGAGAAATATGGCCGCGGCACGCCCGACGACTGGATGGAAAGGCACGTGTACAGCGCGCACCCGATCCTCGGTGTTTCGCTGCTCGCGGTCATCGACCTTGCGCTGTTCGGCGTGCTCGGCGGCGCGATCTGGGCCGTGCAGATGATCTGGATCCCGTTCTGGGCCGCCGGATTCGTCAACGGCATCGGCCACTGGTGGGGTTATCGCAACTTCGAAACGGCCGACACCGCCACCAACCTCACGCCGTGGGGCGTGTGGATCGGCGGCGAAGAGCTCCACAACAACCACCACGCGTTTCCAAGCTCGGCCAAGTTCGCGTTGCGCAAGTTCGAGGTCGATCTCGGCTGGCTGGTGATCCGTGGCCTGGAAAAGCTGCACCTCGCCAAGGTGCTGCGGGTGGCGCCCACGCTGGATGTGCGGCCGAACGTGTCGCTGCCCGACATGTTGACCTTGAAGGCGCTGCTTACGCATCGCTTCGAGGCCATGACCGATTACTACAAGAACGTGATCAAGCCGACCGTGCGCGAACAATCCGACGCCGAGCGCACCCGTCGCTTCGGCGCGATGACGCGCCGCCGCCTGCGTCGCGCGCTGGCCAACGGTGGCCGTTGGCTGGACAAGAACGGCAAGAGCCGCCTTGCCGCCGCGGTCGAGAATCGTCCGCGCCTGCAGCAGATCAACGAGTACCGCGCGCGCCTCGCCGCACTGATGGAACAGCGCCGGCCGGAATCCGCGTTGGCGGCCCTGCAGCAGTGGTGCCATGACGCCGAAGCCAGCGGCAACCGCAAGTTGGCCGAGTTCGCGGCGCGCCTGAAACGCTATTCGGTGGCTGCGCACGCGTGATGCGTGCAGCGGCTATCCGGTGATTCGAAAACCCGCCGCAAGGCGGGTTCTTGTTTCTGGCGGTATTGCGAACAACTCACGCAGCGCAAGCATTCGCCAGCGAGCGGCGGCCCCCGTTTATCCTGGCAGGCAACTGCAAGCCGGTGGGTCAATCGGCCTTGTCGAGAAAACGCCACGCCTGCGCGGGACCGGGCACGCGGCACTGCGCGCGTTTGCCGAACAGGCGATAGCGGTGGCGGGCGATCCAGCGATACAGCCGATCACGACAGAAGCACGGGACGAGTCGCATGAGCGCGGCGGCGCACCGCCAACGCCCACCCAGTTCGCGCAACAGCTGGATGATCGCAGCGCTGTCGATGTACGCACGGTCTTCGTGCACCAGCAAGTAGGATGCCGGATCGTCGGGCGACAAGCCGTGTGCCTGCAGCAGTGCGCGTCCATGCTGGCCCTGCATCGCCGCGAGCCGGAAGCGGCCGGCGTGGTCGTGGCGCAGGATGAAATCGACCCAGCGGTTGCACAGCACGCATACGCCATCAAACACGACGACCGACTTTCCTTCATTCATCGGTGCGCTCCAGCCAGCCCCGATATGCCACCAACCGGCCGATCAACGGCAGGCGAACGTCGACTTCGAAAGCATACCGCTCGTGATCCGAGCTGCTGCGCGAGATCACATCGCCAAAGAAACCGCGTGGCAACGGCAGGCCGAAGACGCGCACGCCACGCAGCTGCCAGTCGATCGCATCGCCTCTGTGGCGAAGCTCAAAGAAGAACGTGACTGGACCCAAGCGTTCGCGCAGCTGCGTGCCGGATTGCGTGAGCGTCGAACGCATCGGGTGATCGGCAAACTTGCGCGTCCAGGTTTCGCGATCAGCACGGCGCTCGATCGAAAATTCCAGGGCCTGGCCTGCGCCTGGCTCGGGCAGTCGCAGCAGCCGGCGCGCGATCCGGGCCAGCGGATGGGTGGCGCCACCCACATCGGCCTCGCCACGTGCGCGCACCTGCGGCGCATCGTCGTGCATCCGGCGCACCGCTTCGGGCAGTCGCATCCACTCGTCGCCGAGGAGTGTGGGAAACAGGGCGTCTGGGGCGATGCGCGGATTTTCGCATGGCGGGGTGGCGTCCCATATCGCCACCCCGGCGCACGGCGCGGCCGGTGCCATTAAATGCCGAACCCGCCTTGCGGCGGGTTCCGTTTTTCATCGAACCGATCCCGGGTTCAACGCTGCGCGTTGCCCCGGGATGACGTTCTGACAGAGGCGTGCGCTTTGCGCACGAAAGGCACTGGATCCCGGGTTCAACGCTGCGCGTTGCCCCGGGATGACGTTTTGGCAAAGCCGCGCGCGGAGCGCGCGGGCCAAAACGTCACTTGATCTTGCCTTCCTTGTAGATCACGTGCTTGCGCACGACCGGGTCGTACTTCTTCACCTGCATCTTGTCCGGCGTGTTCTTCTTGTTCTTGTCGGTGGTGTAGAAGTGGCCGGTGCCGGCCGAGGAAGTCAGGCGGATCTTGTCGCGTTTGCTGGCCATGAGGATTCTCCTTACACCTTCTCGCCGCGTGCACGCAGGTCAGCGAGCACGGCGTCGATGCCGTTCTTGTCGATGGTGCGCAGGGCCTTGCCCGACACGCGCAGTTTTACCCAGCGGTTTTCGCTTGCCACCCAGAACCTGCGTTCGTGCAGGTTGGGAAGCCAGCGGCGGCGGGTCCTGTTGTTGGCGTGCGAGACGTTGTTGCCAGTCGTCGTACGTTTACCGGTAACCTGGCAGACGCGTGCCATGGCGATTCTCCTCATGATGATCCGCGTGGCCCGCGGAAGTTCGGCCCGGCGCATTGGAATGCCTGCGCGATTGCCGGATGACCGCTTTGGCCCCGCGTCGCGCCGCGGGACGCCCGGAATGCCCGGGTTGGTCGGAAGACAGCCGCATAATGTAGCAGGCGGTGGGGGCGCAGGCAATCGCCACGCGTGCATCGATGCTGCAGGTGTGGGACAATCCCCGGTCTTTGACCCATTTCCCAGCGGAGCTTTACGAACATGGCAGAAGTGACCCCGGCCCAAAGCAACGGCCAAGCCGCCCCCCAGATGCAGATGGCGCTGCAGAAGATCTATGCGAGCGACGTCTCCTTCGAGGTCCCGAACGCGCCCAAGGTGTTCCAGGAAGAGGGCCAGCCGCAGGTACAGCTGAACCTCAGCCACAAGGCGAACGCGATCGAGGGTGACAACTACGAAGTGGTGCTGACCTTGACCGCTACGTGCACCCTGAACGAGAAGACCGCCTACCTCGCCGAGGTGCACCAGGCCGGTGTGTTCTCGTTCCAGGGCTTCGACCAGGCCAACCTTTCGATGGTGCTGGCCACCTATTGCCCGAACGTGCTTTTCCCGTATGCGCGCCAGGTGATTTCCGATCTGGTCCTGAACGGCGGCTTCCCGCCGCTGCTGCTGCAGCCGATCAACTTCGACGCGCTGTACGCCGAGCAGCAACGCCAGCAGGCGGCCCAGCCGGCACCGACCCTGAACGCCTAAGCCGATGTCTCGCGCGACGGTCGCCGTACTCGGCGCCGGCTCGTGGGGTACCGCGCTGGCCGCGCTGTTGTGCGGCAATGGTGTCACGACCCGCCTGTGGGGCCGTGACGCCGGTGCACTGGCGGAGATTGCGGCCAGCCATCGCAACCAGCACTACCTGCCGGATCTGCCCTTGCCGGTGGATATTGCCTGTGTGCCGGACCTTGCCGAGGCGCTGGTTGGCGTCGACGCAGCGCTGGTAGCGGTCCCGAGCCACGCCTTCCGGAACATGCTGGATGAAGCCGCGCCGCTGTTGCCGGCGGGCGCCGGCTATGCGTGGGCGACCAAGGGCTTCGAGCCCGGCACCGGGCGCTTCCTGCATGAACTGGTCGCCGCGCGGTTGCCGGACACGCCCGCCGCGGTCGTGACCGGTCCGTCGTTCGCGCGCGAGGTCGCGGCCGGGATGCCGACTGCAGTCACCGTGCATGCGAGTGACGATGCCTTTGCCCATCGCATCGCGGCCTTGCTGCATAGTCACGCATTCCGTGCCTACACCGGCAACGACATGCTGGGTGCGGAACTCGGCGGTGCGATGAAGAACGTGCTGGCAGTCGCCACCGGCGTCGCCGACGGCATGCAGTTGGGCCTCAACACGCGCGCGGGTTTGATCACGCGCGGCATGAACGAAATGCTGCGGCTCGGCGCGGCCCTGGGTGCGCAGCCGCAGACCCTGATGGGGCTTGCCGGCCTTGGCGACCTGGTGCTCACCTGTACCGGCAAGTTGTCCCGCAACTACCGTTTCGGTTTCGCGCTGGGTGAGGGCGTGCCGCTGCCACGGGCACTGGCCGACATCGGCCAGGTCGTCGAAGGCGCCGTGACCGCCGATGAAGTCATGCGGCTCGCGCAGCGCCACGATCTGGACCTTCCGATCTCGCAACACGTGCAGGCGGTATTGCGCGGCGAAATGACCCCCACCGATGCCCTGCGTTCGTTGCTGGCACGCGAGCGCAAGCCGGAGTATCCGGAAAACCTGTTCGCCTGATCATTGGCGGAGTCGTTTCGATGGCGAACCCGGTGCGTTCCAAGCGGCTGTCGAGGAAAGGCAGGGCAGGATGCCCGTCCTGGTATTCGGCGGCGCGGTGCCGCCGCAGTTGCCCGACGGTCGGGTGGCGGGGTGATCGGGGAAGATCGCACAACATGCGTTATGCTTGAGCCTTTAAGGCGCAGGATTTGGCGCGAATGCAGCATCGCAGTCAACCGGACGAAGCGAGCATCAGCCCGCCCAAGGGCAAGGGGGCCATGGCGCCCTTGCCCGCACAATGGGCGCGGCTGCTGGCGGCGGCCGATGACGATGGGGCGGGGTCTTCGATCGCGCCAACCCTTGGATTTTTCATCGAGTTGCTGCGGGATGAGCCGCCGCTGGCGCGCCTCGAAGTGGCGCCGGTGTTGTTGGAGGCTGTCGCCAAGGACCGCCTCGGCCGCGCCGTGCCACTCGATGCGAAGCTGCTGCCGCATGCGGGCCTGAGCGCGGCGGATACAAAGCTGGCCGCAGCCATGCTCGGCTTGCCCCAGACCCAGCGCAAGGGCCGCACCTACGCGCAGCTTTCCGGCGCGTTTGGCGACTCGCTGTTGCGCGAAGTGCTGGAACAGGCGCCGAGTCTGCTCGGTGGTGTCGCCGGGTTGCGCCTGGTCCTCGGCAAGCCGCGACCGCTGGAATGGGATTGGCAACTTGAACGCGACGGCCGCCAGCGTCTTTTGCCGCAGCTGCCCGAACATCAACGCCTCGTGCGCGTGGGCGGGCTGTGGTATCTCGATCCCGATCGCGCCGAGCTGGGCCCGCTGGACGGTGACGCTGCCGAAGTGGCACTCATCGATGCGCCGCCGTTGGCGCCGGAGCACACCGAAGCCTTGGCCGCGAGCATCGCCGCTTCGCCGTGGGCTGCGCGGATCTCCGCACCGCGCTCGATCGACGCGGCACAGCGCGCCGAATTTCCGCCCAAGCCGGTGATGGTGTTCCAGGCACTGACGCGCCACGCGCGCATCGGTGCCGGTACACCGCCGCTGGCCTACGCTCGCCTTGCCTTTGATTACGGCGGCGAACGCCTGCCGGGACGCGGTGGCGAGGCGACCGTGCGCCGGTTGCGCAAGGGCAAGTTGTTCGAGATCGTGCGCAAGCGCGCCGAAGAACTCGCCACCATGGAACGCCTGGAGGGCTTCGGCCTCGCCCCCGCGGTCGATTGCGAGGGCTTGCCCTGGGACATGGCCGAGGCGCTTGCGGAAGATGCCTGGGTGTTTCCCGGCAAGGGTTACGCCGGTGCCCTGGAAGTCAACACGCCAGCGCGTTGGTTGGGGTTGCGCGAAAAACTCGAATCCGAAGGTTTCAATGTCGAGTACGCGCCCAGCTTTCCGTTCGAGGTGCTGGAAGGCCTGCCGCGCTGGTATGGCGTCGCCAAGGTCGATGATGGCGGTGAAGCCTTCGAGTTCGAAATGGGCATCGAGGTCGAGGGCACGCGCGTCAACCTGCTGCCGACCGTCGCGCGCGCGCTCTCCGAACACACGTTGTCATTGACGCCGCCGGAAAACGAAACCAGCGATGCGGTGTGGTACGCGCCGGTCGATGACCGCCGCCGCGTCGCGGTGCCGTTGGCGGAGCTGCGCCAGTTGCTGGCACCGTTGGCCGAATACCTCGCACATCCGCGCGAGAAGCTGCGGCTGCCACGGGTGCAGGCGGGGCGCCTGGAAGAGTTTGCGCAAGCCTTGCCCAAGAACGGCAAGCTCGACGCGCCGCAAGACCTCACCGGCTTCACCACGCGCCTGCGCGAAGCCGCCGCGAAAGCCTCGGACGCCGTGCCGGAAACGCTGCAGGCAGTGCTGCGGCCCTACCAGCGCGAAGGTTTGCGTTGGTTGAACGCACTGGCCGACGCCGGTCTCGGTGGCGTGCTGGCCGACGACATGGGTCTTGGCAAGACCGTGCAGATGCTCGCGCACATCCTGGCGCTGAAGCAGAACTCGGCGCTCACCCAGCCGGCATTGATCGTCGCGCCGACCAGCTTGATCCCGAACTGGCAGGCAGAAACCGAACGCTTTGCGCCGTCCCTGAAAATGCTGACCCTGCACGGGCCGGAGCGCGTCAAGAGTTTCGACCGGCTGGCCGGCAACGACGTGATCCTGACCAGTTATGCATTGTTGCCGCGCGATCTGTCGGTGCTGCGCGAACAGCCGTTTGCGCTGGTGGTGCTGGACGAAGCGCAGCAGGTCAAGAACCCGCGCACCCAGGCGCGCCGCGCGCTGTTGTCGATCGCATCCAGACGGCGCGTGTGCATGACCGGCACGCCGCTGGAAAATCATCTGGGCGAGCTGTGGTCGCAGGTCGATCTTGCGGTGCCCGGCTTGCTGGGTGACGAAGGCTCGTTCCGCCGGCACTATCGCATCCCGATCGAACGCCACGCCGACGCCGATTGCCAGGCGCGGCTCAACCATCGCATCGCGCCCTTCATCCTGCGTCGCACCAAGGCGCAGGTGGCATCGGATCTTCCGGCAAAAACCGAGATCGCGCGACGGGTGGTGCTGTCGGGCAAACAACGTGAACTGTATGACTCGCTGCGCATCAGCCTGGGCGAGGAAGTGCGTGACGTGGTGCGCCAACGCGGCATCGAGCACAGCGGAATCATCGTGCTGGACGCGTTGCTGAAGCTGCGCCAGACCTGCTGCGATCCACGCCTGGTGAAACTGGAATCGGCGCGCAACGTGCGTGATTCGGCCAAGCTGGAGCTGTTGATGGACATGCTGCCAGACCTCCTGAACGAAGGCCGGCGCGTACTGCTGTTTTCGCAATTCACCGAAATGCTCGCGCTGATCGCGCGCGAATTGAATCGGCGCCACCTGCAATACGTCACCTTGACCGGCGACACGCGCGACCGCGCCGAGCCGGTGCGCAAGTTCCAGGATGGTGAAGTGCCGCTGTTCCTGTTGTCGCTGAAGGCTGGCGGCGTGGGCCTGAACCTCACCGCCGCCGATACCGTGATCCACTACGACCCGTGGTGGAATCCGGCTGCCGAAACGCAGGCCGCCGACCGCGCGCACCGCATCGGCCAGGACAAGCCGGTATTCGTGTACCGCTTGATCTGCGCCGATACCGTCGAGGAACGCATCGAGGACCTGAAAGCGCGCAAGGCCGAACTCGCGCAAGCCGTGCTGGATGGTGGCGGTACCCGCGACCGGCTGAAGTTCGATGAATCCGATCTGGATACGCTGTTCGCCGCGGGTTGAAGGCTCGCCTGGGGTGGGCGACTTTTTGCGTAGCCCGGCGATCCTGTTCCCGCGGTGACCGTTGGGCTTCCCGGATGCAGCCCCGGTCAGCCCAACCTACGCTTTGCGCGGTCCGCGCATCGGCACGGGGTGGCCGTAGAGCGAGGCCGGATCGCGCGAGAGATTGTTTTGTTCCAGCGCGGCGAGATACGACTGCCAGTTTTTTTCCTGGCTGACACCAAGTTCGTGCAGGGTTTCCCACGAGTAGATGCCGGTCGCGTGGCCGTCGTTGAAGCGCAACAACACCGCGTAATTGCCGACGGGTTCGATTTCCAGGATTCCGACTTCGCGCTTGCCCGCGACCAATACTTGCTGACCGGGTCCGTGCCCTTGTACTTCGGCGGACGGCGAATACACGCGCAGGTATTCGGCGGGCAGGGAAAAGTGCTCGTTGGAATCGAACACGACTTCCAGCGTGCGCGATTTCTTGTGCAGGGTGAGGTCGGTGGGCTTGGGTGTGCTCATGCGTGGATTTTACCGGCGCGCGCCGCGACCAGGCTGATGCGGGTCAGGCGCCGTGCGGCATGGATTCGCGTCAAGGAGTCGCGGTGGGGTGGGACGCCGTCGCCGCTGTCGCCGGGAGCCTGCTGGAAGGCAGTCCGTCAAGCATCTGCCCAGCCAAGGCGATGTAGCCTTCGTCGAAATGGTGCCCGCCCGGTTGGCCATACACCTTCACCCATGCCGGCAGATCGGACTCGGTGCACAGGCTGTCGTCCTTTTCGTCGAGGCCGTAGTAGCAAACCACCGGGGGCTTGTTCTGCAGCGCCGCGAGCGGTGGAATTGCCGGGTAATGCGGCACCGTGTTGAATTTTTCGGTCACCTTTTTCACTAGCGCCTTGAAGCGTCCACGCTCCGTCATGTATCCCTCGAACTGGATCTCGAAGTTGATGTCGCGGCTGGGCGACAGCAGCACCAGTTGGGTGATGCGCGCGCGTGTGGCCGCAGGCAGGCGATCGATCAGGCTGGGCAGCACGTCGGCGCCGAACGAGAATCCCACCAGCCACACCCGCTGCTTGTGCCACTTCGCCAACGCTTGATTGATCATGCCATCAAGCTGTTGTGCAGCCACGTCGGGTGAGCGGCTGCGCCAAAAGTACTTGAAGCTGTCGATCCCTACGACCGGGATGCCATGCGCCGCGAACTCGGTGCCGAGCTGCTCGTCGAGGTCGGACCAGCCACCGTCGCCCGAATACAGGATCGTCAGCACGTCATCCTTGCCGCCCGGCGCCGCCACGCCCGCTGCGGGTGCGACCACGACCTTCGAGCGTTCGAGGCTGGGTCGCGCAAACGGGTTCCAGAGCACGGCACATCCTGTCAGCAGGGCCGCAGAAACAGCGAGGCCCACGGCCCACCTGGTTTTTTTCCGCACTGTCATCGCCGCACGACTCCGGTCAGACCGCCCGAAATCAGGCTGGCCACGTTGGTCAGGATCAGGGGCAGCGCAATCCCTCTCGGTACCGCCATGTAGCGCGGTTCCCATACGGGGTCGAACTTGTCCTTGTAGCGCTTCAGCCCCTGGAAATTGTAGAAGCGCTCGCCGCGGCCGAACACCAGCGCGCCAAACCGGTTCCACAGCGGCGCCAGGCGTCGGGTGCTGAGGCCCGCCAGCGGCGCCATGCCGAGGTTGAACCATTGGTAGCCTTCCTGCCGTGACCACTGCAGCAATTCCACGAACAGGAAATCCATGATGCCGGCTGGGGCATCAGGCGCATAACGCATCAGGTCGAGCGAGGCCTCTTGCATGGTTTCGGTGAAGAACAGGTTGGCGAACGCCAACAATTGTTCGCCCTGCCAGACCAGTGCCATGGGCGTGCGCGCGAGGTAAACCGGATCGAACGCGCCCAGCGAAAAGCGCTTCTCGCGTGCATGCTTGTCTTCCAGCCATGCGTCGGAAATGGCCTTGAGGCGTGGCAGCAGCGCTGGCACAGCCGTGGCGGGAACCACCTCCAGGCGCAGGCCTTCGCGATGCAACTTGTTGACGGTGTTGCGCAGGGTCTTGCGTTGCTTGCCGTCGAGATTGAACGCCGCGAGCGCGACGCGCGCTTCCTCGCCGATCTTCATGAGGTTCATCCCGACTTCCAGGTACAGGTCGAGGTCGGCCGGGCTGACCTGGTAAAACACCGGCCAGCCGCCGGCGTGCTCGCATTGCTCCATGAAGCTCCACACCAGTTCGCGCCGCGCATCCTCGTCCTCGCCGACCGGGTCACCCATGCACACCCAGCTGCGCCCTTCGGTGTCGTACATCAGGAAGGCCTTGCCGGCCGTGTCGAACAACAGGTGCTTGTCGCCCATCAGCGCGAGGTGTGCCTGCGCCGAGCGGTAGCGGCGGATCAGCGGCAGGGCTCGGGCCAGTTCGGTTTCGTCGGGCGGGACATGCCGGGGTCGTTGTGGCCGGATCAGGCTGGCCAGCGCAAACAGCAGGCCTGCGGCCGCCGCACCCACCAGCGAGCGCAACGCGCGTGAGGCGCCGCCCTGGTGGAAGCTGAATTCCCACCACAAGCTGTTGTTGTACTCGACGTGCTTGTAGCTGAACATCACCAGCCATGCGGTGCAGGCGAACACCGCGACGATCGCGACGATCCAGCGCCACGAAAAATTGGCGTGCAGCAACGAGGCGCGCCGGTAGAACAGCTTGCGCGCTGGCAGCAGCGCCAACGCCAGCAGGGCCAGGAAAGTCGCTTCCTCGAAATCGATGCCCTTCAGCAGCGAGAACACGGCACCCGCCACCAGCAACAGCAAGGTCAACCAGTAAGCCGCGTCCAGCCGGCGCTGCAGGCCGCGCGCGAGGATCAGCAGCAACATGCCGATCACGCTGGCGAGGAAGTGCGAGACTTCGAGTACCGAAAGTGGCAACACGTTGCGCAGGATCGCCACGCGGTCGGGCAGCGCGCGGGTGGCTCCGGAAAACAGCAGTACGGCGCCCGAGACCAGGGTCAGGCCGGCGAAGAACGGCGGCAGCAGTCCGGCAAACCAGGGTGGCCAGACCGCGTGCTGGCGCAGCTCGCGGGTTTCGCGCTGCAGCACCAGCACGGTCGCCACGCCCAGCGGCATCAGGTAATACACGATACGGAAAGCGGCCAGCGAGCCGAGGATCGGAGCGGCGAGGTGCGCGTTGCCGGTGGCACCGAAGCCGGCCAGCATCACCGCCTCGAACACGCCTAGCCCGCCGGGCACGTGGCTGATCAGGCCGGCGATCTGCGCCACCACGAAGATCGCGAGGAAGTGGCCGAACCCGGCATTCAGCTGGTCCGGCATCAGCACGTACATGGTCGCTGCGGCCAGGCCCCAGTCGAGCGCGCCCACCGCAATCTGGCGCATCGCGTGCAGCGGCGTCGGCAAGTGCAAGTGCCAGCGCCACAGTTTGAACGGACGCCGGATGAAGCTGCCCGCAATCCAGGCCAGCGGCACCGCGGTCATCACGCTCGCCAGCACGATGCGCCAACTGCTGAATGGCAGGCCGGACGGCAGCGGCACCACCAGCAGGGTCACGCCGGTCAGGGCCAGCAGGCCCAGCCAGAAGCTCAACGTGCAATACAGGATCAGCTTGCCGATGTCGGATGTGCCGAGCCCGTTCTTCAGGTAGAAGCGGTAGCGGATCGACCCGGACACCAGCAGCGACATGCCGACCGCGTTGCTGAACGCGTAGCTGATGAACGAGATCAAGGTGACACGGCGCCACGGCAGCGACTTGCCGAGCGCGGCCAGTCCGAAGCGGTCGTACAGCGACATCACGCCGAAGCCGAGCAGGGTCAGGCCGATCGCCAGCAGCAGGCGCGGGCGCGAGACGCCTTCGAGGTACTCGCGAATCTCGTGGTAGGTGACGTCGCGCGCGAGCAGGTGCAAGGCCCACAGTGCGAGCGCCACCATGGCCAGCGACACCAGCGGGCCAGCGAGGCGGCGCAGCCACACGCTGCGCTGGCTCGGTGGAGTCAGCACAGCGTCCGCGCGCGGCAAGGGCGGGACTTCGTCCACGCAGTGATCCACTTCCCCTGGGAAGGCCGTAGTTTAGGGCACCCGGCGTGCCCGCCCGTGAATGGCTGGGTCAGCCAGGCGGGTTTCGGCGCGGCGGGTTACCCGCGGGTCACGCTGTTGCGGCGCACCGCTCAAGCGCGCCGACGTGCTCCGTCGGCGCGACCCGGCACGACGTCATTGCTGCTTGCTGCCGAAGCCCGTGCCCGCGAAGTCGATCCGCGGCGGCTGGCCGGCGACATCCAGCAACACCTGCGCATAGGGTTCGTCGAAGCTGACGGTGGAAATCTCGTCCCAGCCGAAAAACGAAGGCTCGCGCAGCCATTCCGCGTCGGGCGTGATTTCCTGCAGGGTGAATCCGTCGTCCTCGATGCCCAGCGGGCGGCCAATGTAGCAGACCTCATGCTCGTCTTCGGTATCGACATGCACGCACATCACGGCCGCATATTCGGCGGAGGCGCGTATCACCTGGGTGATGTCATCGAGCGGGAAGTTGCGCGGCAGGCGCGGATGGATGTTGCGTACGGCCAGTGCCTTCTTGATGAAGCTTGCGTGGCCGTCCGGCGCCTCGACCTCGGTGATGTCGGCCAGGCGCATCGCATACAGCCCGTCGAAACTGATCTGGTCGCCGACCACCCACATCAACAGCCATTCCCGGCCGATGCCGGCCAGGTAACCGCAGAAGCTGCCGTCTTCGAGCTCGTTGCGCCAGACCCGCGCCAGCTCGCCACGTTCCATCGCATCGCGCAGCTTCGGGCGGGGACTCTGCGACTGGAATTTGAGAACCTTGCCCATGGCGTCATTCTAGCTGAGCCGGACGGGAATGGCCCGGCTCCATGTCTCACAGGATGTAGCGCGAAAGATCTTCGTTCGATGCGAGCTCTTTGAGGTTTTTATCGACATATTCGGCGTCGATCATGTATTTTTCACCACTTTTGTCGGCAGCTTCAAACGAAATGGATTCCAGCAGCCGTTCCATCACGGTCTGGAGGCGGCGGGCGCCGATGTTTTCGGTGCTTTCGTTCACCTTGAACGCGACCTCGGCCAGCTTGGCAATGCCATCGTCGGTGAAGGCGAGGGTGACGCCCTCGGTGTTCAGCATCGCGGTGTACTGCTTGGTCAGGGCGTTGTGCGGCTCGGAAAGAATCCGTTCGAAATCGCCGACCGACAGCGCCGACAGCTCGACCCGGATCGGCAGGCGGCCCTGCAGCTCCGGGATCAGGTCGGAAGGCTTCGCCATCGAAAACGCACCCGAGGCGATGAACAGCACGTGGTCGGTCTTGACCGGGCCGTATTTCGTGGACACGGTCGAACCTTCGACCAGCGGCAACAGGTCGCGTTGCACGCCTTCGCGCGACACGCCGGCGCCGCCCCAGTCGCTGCGCTGCGCGACCTTGTCGATCTCGTCGATGAACACGATGCCGTTCTGCTCGGCATTCTCGACCGCCTGCGCGCGCAGCTCGTCGTCGTTCAGCAACTTGCCGGCTTCCTCGTCAATCAGCAGCGGGCGCGCGGCCTTGATCTTCAATTTCCTCGTTTGGGTCTTGCCGCCACCGAGGTTCTGGAACATCGAGCGCAGTTGCTGCGACATGTCCTCCATGCCGGGTGGCGCCATGATCTCGACGCCCACGTTGGCAGCGAATTCCAGCTCGATCTCGCGTTCGTCCAGCGCGCCCTCGAGCAACTGCTTGCGCAGTTTCTGGCGGGTGCCGGAATCACTTTCGATGGCTTGTTGGTCGCCGTGTTCGTCCCAGCCGGCGCTGCCCTCGCGGCGCGGCAGCAACGCATCGAGGATGCGCTCGTCGGCGCTCTCCTCGGCCTGCGTGTGCACGCGTTCCTTGGCCGCATCGCGGGTCAGCTTGTAGGCGACGTCGGCGAGGTCGCGCACGATCGAATCGACATCCCTGCCAACGTAGCCGACCTCGGTGAACTTGGTGGCTTCCACCTTCACGAACGGCGCCTTGGCGAGTGTCGCAAGGCGGCGCGCGATCTCGGTCTTGCCGACGCCGGTCGGGCCGATCATCAGGATGTTCTTGGGCGTGACTTCATTGCGGAACGCGGGCTCCAGCTGCATCCGCCGCCAGCGGTCGCGCAGCGCGATGGCGACCGCGCGCTTGGCGTTTTGCTGGCCGATGATGAAGCGGTCGAGTTCGTTGACGATTTCGCGGGGAGTCAATTCGGACATGGTGTTACCTGTTGGGTAGGAGCGAGCGTGCTCGCGATCGGATGCTCGGGTCGCCTGCGTGCAGGCTCCTACAGTTCTTCGATCGTCACGTTGTGGTTGGTGTAGATGCAGATGTCGCCGGCGATGCCGAGTGCCTTTTCGACGATCACACGCGCATCGAGGTCGGAGTTGTCCATGAGCGCCTTGGCCGCGGCTTGCGCGAACGGGCCGCCCGAACCGATCGCGATCAGGCCGTACTCGGGTTCCAGCACGTCGCCGTTGCCGGAAATCAGCAGCGAGGCCTCCTTGTCGGCGACCGCCAGCATGGCTTCCAGGCGGCCGAGGCGCCGGTCGGTGCGCCACTCCTTGGCCATCTCCACCGCAGCCCGGGTCAGCTGGCCGTTGTGCTTGGCGAGCTTGTCCTCGAACAATTCGAACAGGGTGAAGGCGTCAGCTGTCGCGCCAGCGAACCCCGCCAGCACGTCGGCGTTCTTGCCGAGCCGGCGGATTTTCTTCGCGTTGGCCTTGACCACGGTGTTGCCCAGCGTGACCTGGCCATCGCCACCGAGGACGACGCGGCCGTTCTTGCGCACGGACAGGATGGTGGTGGCGTGGAACGATTCCATGGGCGCCTCGTGATGGAAGGGGATCGCGGTCTAGGTGGGGGCGATGGGCGCCGATGCCAAGCGGCCAGGAGCGATCCGGCCCGAACCTGTGCGGCTCGGCGCGTTGTGGCCGTTTTGCCGTCCAATTGCGCGCCACCAGTCGCCAGAGTACAGTCGCGGCTCAACAGGGGTGGTGCCAGCAACATTCTGTCAAACGTGTCGAATAATTCGCTGCGGTGCGCTGTTCGCGACGTACTGCAGCCGTTTCCACAATCGCCGGGGATCATCCATGAACCAGAACATGAATCGCTTGTCGTTGGCCGTACGCGTGGCGTTGACGGCGGGCCTCATCACCGCAGCCGGTGTCGCGCAAGCGCAGCAGCCGGCCACACCCGCCGCCGCGGCCGCGCAAGCGCAACCGGCCAATGCGACGAACGACAAGGGCAAGACCAAGACGCTGCAGGCCGTGGTGGTCACCGGGTCGTTGATCCGGCGCGTCGATCTCGAGACCGCAAGCCCGGTGGTGAAAATCGATCGCCAGGACATCGCCAATTCCGGCAAGCCGACCCTGGGCGACGTGCTCCAGCAGTTGCCGAGCATCGCCGGCAATGCCACCAATACCCACAACAACAGCAACGGTGGCGGTGTCGCCAGTCCGTTGACGGAAGGCGGCGACGGCGCGTCACGCGTTTCGTTGCGCGGTCTCGGCACGGGCCGCACGCTGGTGCTGATCGATGGCCAGCGCATGCTGAATGCCGACATGAACCTGATTCCCGAGAGCATGATCGAACGCGTCGACGTGCAGGCGTCGGGTGCCTCGACGACCTACGGCTCCGATGCCGTCGGGGGTGTGGTCAACTTCATCCTGCGCAAGCACTTCGAAGGCGCCGAGATCACCCTCAATGACGGCATTTCCAGTCATCGCGATGGCCAGCGACACGGCTTCGAACTGACCCTCGGCCACAGCGGCGGCAGATACAGCATCGTCGGTGGCCTCGGTTACAACAAGTACGATGCGCTGCCGGCCACCCGCCGCGACTTTTCCAAGGCGCAGTTGTACCTCTACGGTGGGCAGGTCAGCGTGGCGGGGTCGAGTTCCATCCCGACCGGCCGAATGCAGATTCCGCCTTCGCTCGCCGGGCAATTCAACTGTCCCCCGTTCAACCAGGTGACGCTTGCCAGTGGCGACGGCACCAGCCTGGCCGACTACCGCTGCCGGACCCCGGATGACACGTTCAACTACGCCGCATTCAACTACATCCAGGTTTCGCAAAAGCGCGCCAACGGCTTCGTGCTGGGCAGCTTCGACCTGACCGACAACATCACGGCCTTCATTGACGCGTTCTACAACCACACCTCGTCGGCAGGGCAGGACGCCGCCGCGCCGGTGGGCACCGGTGACGGGCTGATCATTCCGTCGACTGCGCCATTCAATCCATTCGGGGTCACCTTCAGCCAGAACATACTGCCCGGCGATCCCAACAGCGGCTATACCTTCCAGACACGCCTCACCGGCGCCGGTACCCGCTTGCATCCGTACACCACGTCCACGGGTCAGGCGATCGCCGGTCTGAGGGGTGCAATCGGGGACAGCAGTTGGCTCTGGAACGTCACCCTCAATTACGGCCACACTGCGCGCACCCAGCGCGACGAAAACGAACTGTCGATTCCGGACCTGCAGGCGGCCATCGACGCAGGCGCCAACATTTTCGACCAGGCCAACAATGGCCCGGCGCTGGCCGCCGGCGCATTGACCGCGACCTACGAGAAGTTCGAATCGCTGCGCCAGATCTCGGCCGGTGCCAGCGGCGACGTTGCCGATCTGCCGGCGGGCCCGATGCAGTTGTCGGTCGGCGCCTCCGTGCGCAAGCAGACCATGAACTACACCGTCGATTCCTTCGCGATCCTCGACCCGGTGACGACGACTTGCGCGATTCTGCAGGAAGCCTGCGGTTCGCCGGGCCGCGGCAGTGACGTGGTGCGCGAGGTGTATGGCGAAACCCTGATCCCGCTGTTGAAGGATGTGCCCGGTGCGCATTCGCTGAACGTGGACGTGGGCGTGCGTTATTCGGATTACAACAGCGCCGGATCCACCACCAACTGGAAGGTCGCCATCGAATGGCGTCCGATCCAGGACCTGCTGGTGCGCGGCACTGCCACCCAGGTATTCCGGGCGCCGGACCTCGACCAGCTTTACAACGGCCGCTCGCTGGTCCAGCCGACCCTGAACGACCCCTGCGTGGGCCTCTCGGCGGCGGAACTTGCGCAACATTCGGCCGCGTGCCAATACGTGCCGGTGAACTGGACCGGCAACGACATCGCCCAGGTCAACACGTTCTATTCGGGCGCGCGGGTGGTGGGCGAGAACCTCAAGCCCGAGCACGGCAAGTCGATGGACTTCGGCCTGGTCTATGACCCTGCGTGGGCGCCTGGCGTGAATACCAGCCTCGATTTCTGGCACATCTACCTGTATGACACCCTGGTGCCGATCTCGGGGATCAACGTCGTGAACGCGTGCTTCAACAACAACGCGAGCCCGTTCTGCGGATTCATCCATCGCCAGGACACGACCACGCGGAACCCGGGCCAGGTGTTCGTGATCGACACACCGGTCGTGAATCTCGGCACCTTGAGCACCAGCGGCATCGACTTCACGTTCAACTACAAGCTTCCGCATTTCAACTTCGGCAGCGTGAATCCGGGTGACTTCAAGGTCGGCTTCGCGACGACCTATATTTCCACCTTCAACAACACCGCCACGCCGGGCCAACCCGGCAGCACCACGGCCCACCTCGCCGGCACGCTGGATCACCAGTTTGGCAACATTGCGCGCTGGCGCGCCACGGCGACGTTGAACTGGCAGCGCAACAGCTGGGACGCGCAGTGGCGTACGCGTTACATCAGCCCGGTGACCGCGCTGCAGGCAGATGCCTTGACCAATGCGAGCATCCCGCAGGCGTCGGTGGTCTACAACGACCTGCAGGTCGGCTATGCGATGCCGTCGTTGCATACGCGCCTCGATGCGGGCGTTGACAACATCTTCGGCAAGAAGCCGCCGTTGTATTACCAGAATGGCCAGATGAACGTCGACACCGCCACCTATGACATGGTGGGGACGTACTACTGGGCGCGCGCGACGCTGAGATTCTGAGCCGCCTTCGTCGCGGCAACGCACAAGGGCGCCGTGCAAGCGGCGCCCTTTTTTTGGCTACACTCGAATAGTTACCGCAACGGATCCGTCCTGCATGCCGGCGCCAGACGACGACCTTGCCCAGTCCATGATGGCTGCGTGGAACGCAGGCCAGTCCGATCGGGTGATCGCGCTCGCACGGGATGCGCAAGCGCCCGCGGCTGAATCCGAACTGGTGCTGGCGCTGCTCGGTCTGGCGTACCAGCAGGCGCATCGCCATGGCGACGCCGCCGAGGCCTTGCTGCGCCTGACCCGCTTGCGGCCGGACGTCTCCCAATACTGGAACAACCTTGGCGTGGCCTTTCGCCAGGCCGGCGACCTTGCGGCATCGGAGCAGGCGTTGCGGAAAGCGCAAGCGCTGGCGCCGGGCGATGCCGAGGTGCACTACAACCTCGGCCTGCTCTACATCCAGCAGCAGCGCTGGGCGGCGGCGCGCGACGTGCTGCTGGATGCGGTGCGGCTTGCACCGCAGTTCATCGAGGCGCGGCTGGAGGCGGCCCACGCCTGCCACGTCTGCGGCAACATCGAGGGCGAGGAGGCGATGCTGGAAGGCGCTGGCGACTGGCCACCGCAGCCGGCCGAGCAAGCGCTGGTGTTGGCTTCGATATTGTCCGTGCTGGGACGCCTCGACACGGCGCTGAACGTATTGGCGCGGGCGCGCTTGCCGGAAGGACCGGCGGCCGAACCAATGCGATTGCGCTTCACGGCGCAACGCGTGGCGTTGTACGAGCGGAACAATTTGCGTGAACGTGCGCGAGGGGAGTTGGATCAGTTACCGCTGGAGGCGTTGGACGCATTGCCGCCGGATGCCGATCAGGTGCGCATCGACGGTTGGCAAGCCCATGCCGTGGTGGCACTGCGCGAGGCACGTTACACGGATGCGGCGACGTTGTACCAGCGTGTGCTGGACGCCGCCAGTGATGATGGGATTCGTGCCAGTGGCGCGTTCGGCCTGGCTGCGGCGCATGACCGGCAAGCCCGGTATCGGGATGCCTGGCAGGCACTCGCAATCGCCCACGCGGCGCAACTGCGGGTTGCGCAGCAGGCCAGTCCGGAGCGCCTGGATCCCGATGGTGGCCAGCCCCTGCCGATGGCCGCCCGGAGCGTGGACGCCGCCGCGCGCGCCGCGTGGAAGCCGCTGGAGTATCCAGCTACGCCAGCGAGTCCGGTGTTCGTGATCGGCTTCCCGCGTTCGGGCACCACCATGCTGGAGCAGATGCTGGATGCGCATCCGGATTTCCGTTCAATGGATGAACGCGGCTTTGTTTACCAGCTGATCGAACGCATGGAGCACGCGGGACAGCGTTATCCGGACGATCTTGCCGAACTGAGCCAGGACGATGCGGACCAATTGCGCGCGGTCTATTGGCGACTGGTCCACGACACCTTGCCCGATCTGGGCCGGCGCCGGCTGGTCGACAAGAACCCGCTCAACATGCTGTGCCTGCCGCTGATCCTGCGGCTGTTCCCGGACGCACGCATCATCCTGTGCCTGCGGCATCCCTGCGACGTGTTGCTGAGTTGTTACATGCAGGCGTTCCGCTCGCCGGCCTTCATGGTGATGTGCTCGACGCTGCCACGACTCGCGCGTGGCTATGCGGTGGCGTTTGAACAATGCAGCGCGCACCTCGAAGTGTTTCGTCCGCATGTGCATGAGTGGCGTTACGAGGCAGCGGTCGATGATCCCGCGGGCGAGGTGACCCGGCTTGGGGGCTTTCTGGGTCTTGATGATGCATCCCCGATGCTCGACTTCGCTGGCCACGCGCAACGCAAGGGCTTCATCGCCACGCCCAGCTACGCACGCGTCACCGCTCCGGTGGATCGCAAATCGGTGGGCCGCTGGCACGCGTATCGCGAGCACTTCGAACCGGTGCTGCCGGTGCTGCGACCGTGGATCGAACGCTTCGGCTACGGCGTTTGACCTGACGTCGCCGCCGGTGCGGGCGCCGCCGCCGGCGGATCGACCGGCTGTTCCGACCACGACGTGGGCGCCAGCACCGAATAGCCGTCCTGCGCAAGCGTGCCAAGGTAACTGTCGCCCGATGTCAGGTCGGTCATGGGGAGCAGGGCGACCGATTGGGCGTGCCGTGATAACGCCTGCTTCGCCGCCGTGACCCAGGCAAGCCGCACCCGCTCCGAGATGTCGCTGATCCCCCACATGTCGCTGTATTCAGACATGCAGGGATCGTGCTGCTTGGCCGACAGCAACGTCCGGAGTGTCGGCAAGTCTCCGGTGGACCAGGCGTTGGCCATCGCCGTGGCTTGCGGGAAGTTTCGATCGATCGCGTCGAGCGTACTGCGCATGCACTGCAGGCCCTCGTCGGAAGCTTGCGTGAAATGTTTCAGGTTCTGGTTGGCGTGCTTGATCTGCAACACGTACTCGGTGCTGACGGTCGGCACACCGTGCTTGCGCGCGGCGCGCTGGACGGCATCTTCGACCATCCCGGTCGGGGTCAGGTCGGTGCGGCTGAGCGCGGCGTCGTACAGCTCGGTCGCGGCGAGAATCGGACGCAGGTGGTTCACGCCCCAGCCGCGCGGGCCGTGCAGGTATTTTTTCCTGGCAACGATCCAGCGCTCGTACAGGTCGGGCGGCAGGACGTCTTGCAACGTCTTGCCCGCCGGAAGCACCTTGGCGCGGTCGAGGGCCTGCACGGTGACGGCCTCCCCGGAGCCATCATCCTGCAGGTACAAGGAGTACCCCGGCGGTTCGAGCACCTGTCCGGACGTGGCAATCAGGTGATCCACGTTGGTTGAGTCCCAGTGGATGTGCCTGGGCAGCGGGGAGGTGATCCCGAGCACCCACATCACGTGGCCGTCCTTGCTGACCTTCCAGAGTGCCGGACCGGGCACGACGCCGGTCACCACGACCGTTCCCAGGGTGACGGCATGCCCGGACGGCGCCGGGCGCGACGCCGGCTCCGACATTGCGCCAGGTGATAGACATGCCATGCAGAGTGCCACGGCGAGTGCCCGAACCTTGATGGTCATTGGCATGAGGTTTCCGCGCGACCGGATCGGCGCAAACACCGCACGCTTTGCGCGACACGCTGCCGGCGGCTTCGGCGCCCGGCGGCCTGTCGGCTACTTGCGCTTGGCGCGCGGGTGGGCGGCATCGTAGACCTTGGCGAGGTGTTGGAAATCGAGGTGGGTATAAATCTGGGTGGTGCCGATGTCGGCATGGCCCAGCATCTCCTGCACCGCACGCAGGTTGCCCGATGACTCCAGCAGGTGCGACGCGCAAGAGTGCCGCAGCAGATGCGGGTACACGCGCTTCCACACGCCCTGGCTGCGCGCGCGACGCTTGATCGCTGCGCGCACCGCGCCCGCCGTCAGTGCGTGTTCGCCACGACCGCGCAGCACCGGATCGTCCGCGGCCGCGGGTTGCGAATCGCGCAACGCCGCCAGCGCGGCCAAGGCTTGTCGTCCCACCGGCACGATCCGGGTCTTGTTGCCCTTGCCGGTGACGCGCACCAGGCCTTCATCGACATCGAGATCACGCCAGCGCACGCCGCACAGTTCGGATACGCGCAGGCCGCTTGAATACAGGAGTTCCAGCATTGCATGGTCGCGCAGCGCCAGCGGATCGCTGGCGTCCACTTCGACCAGGGTCGCGACTTCGTCCACGTCCAGCACTTCGGGCAACTTGCGCCGGACCTTGGGTGTGCGCACGCCGGCGGCGGGATTGTTGTTGAGCGTGCCGTCGCGCGCGAGAAAACGGAAGAAGCTGCGGTAGGCCGACAACATCGCGCGCAACGACGGCGGTTCGAGACCGCGGCGATGCTCGTTGGCGACCAGGGTTTGCACTTGCTCGCTGCGCAGTTCGTTCCAGCTTGCGAGTGACAGCGATTCGGCGAAACGCGTCAGCGCATCCAGCGCGTGGCCGTAGTTGCGCAGTGTGCCGGACGAGTAGCGCCGCTCGACCTTGAGGTAGTCCAGGAATCGGGCGACGTCATCGGCCAGCGGATCGCTCATTTCGCCTCGGTGGGGAAGCGCGAAATGGCTGCATCCAGCGCCTGTGCAATCAGTTTCAGGAAGATCGTGCCGATGCCGGGGTGGAAACGGTTGGCGTCGTCGCTGCCGAGTGCGAGCATGCCTTGCGCACCGATCTTGAGCAGTGCGACCGACTGGACCTGGCCCGCTTCCGTGCCGAACAACCGCTCGAGTTTGTCCGGGGCCAGACGCCCGCAGGCAGGGTCGCCGCGCTTCAGGAAATCCGCGAATTGCGGCAGCGCGTCGGGGCCCTGCGGCACGCCGATGAACCACGCTGCCGCCGCCAGCTCCGGCGCTTCGCGAAACAGCACCAGCCGCACCAGCGCGGTATGGAAATCTTCGTTGAGTGCGCCGACGAAACTCTTGCAGGTGTCGGCGAGTGTCGCGTCGCGCAGCAGACCGACGGTGAGCGTGTGCACGCGCACCACCAATTGTTCATTGTCGGCCGCGACGGCGACCAGGTCCGCGAGGCGCTGGTTGAGTTCGTGGTTGCGTGCGCGCAACGCTTCCAGTTGGTATGCGGCCAGCGACGCCGCCGGGCCGCTTTCGCGCGGGATCACCAGTTCGCTGGCGATATCCGGGAAGTGTTCCAGGAAGCGTGGGTGCTCGCGCAGGTATTCGGCGATGTCCATCGCTTGCAGGCTTTGCTTCAGGGTCAGATCGGGCATGCGCGGCGGGCCGGTCGGGAACTGTCGCAAAGTTTGGTTGTTTGCACGCGCGAACGCAAACGCGGAACGCCTTCGACACGGATCAGGGCGGATGTTGAAAGGCTGTATCCGCGGTTATCCGCCTGTATCCGTGTCAACTGCTTTCAAACGGCCGTCTTCAAGTCCCCAGCCACTCACCGTCGAAGGCGAACGCCGCGGGACCGGTCATCCACAACGCGTGGCCAGAACCTTGCCATGCGATGTCGAGCACGCCACCCGGCAGTTCCACCCGCACCTGGTCGGCGACTGCATCTGCTTGACGCAGCGCCGCGACCGCCGCGCAAGCGCCGCTGCCGCAGGCCTGCGTCCAGCCCGCGCCGCGCTCGTGCACGCGCAGCCGAATGTGCGAGCGATTGACGACCTGCGCAAAGCCGGCGTTGGCGCCCTGCGGAAAGCGCGGGTGTGCAGTGATGGCCGGGCCAAGCCGGTCGATACGCGGATCGGCGAGGTCGGCGACCTGCAGCACCGCGTGCGGGTTGCCCATCGACACCGCCGCGATTTCGATCGTCGCGCCCGCGATGTCGAGCGGATACACGTTGGCGGCGGCCGATGCGTCGAATGGAATTCGCGCAGGCTCGAATACCGGCACACCCATTTCGACCGTGACCGTGCTTTCGTCGACGAGGTGCATGCCGATCACGCCGGCGGGACTTTCCAGGCGCGCATCTGCGCCGATGGCGAGCGCGCCTGCGCGGTGCAGCCACGCGCCGATGCAGCGCGCGCCGTTGCCGCATTGCTCCGCGAACGAACCATCGGCGTTGCGGATCGAATAAGCGGCGACGCACGCGGGATTGCGCGTGGCTTCGATGACCAGCAGCTGATCAAAGCCGATTCCGGTGTGGCGATCGGCCATGGCGCGAACGTCGGTGTCACTCAGTGGCAACGGCGCAGCGCGGGCGTCCAGCACCACGAAGTCGTTGCCCAGTCCGTGCATCTTGGTGAAGCGCAGGCCCATGCGGTTGGGCATTCAGTTCGTGCTGCCGGAAGCTGCCGGTGGCGGCACCGAGGCGGCGGGTGCCGGTTGGGGCGACGGCGCTGCCGCCGGCGCGGCGGGTGATGCGACGTCAGGCCGGGTGCCGGGCAAGCTAAGCGGACCCTTCTGTCCGCAGCCGGCGAGCAAGGCAAGGCCGAGCAGCAACATCAGTCCCGAAATCGCGTGGCGGCGCATGCTGGCAACCCGTGGCAAAGCGTGCCGGCAGTATAAGGGTGGTGATTCCGGGCGAGCCATCCCTGGCTCGGCCTCGGCGTGGTGCTGGCGTCAGTGCCCGCCCGCGGAACTGGCCGGCGCTGGCGTCGCCTTGGCGCCGGTATCCGGCTGCTTCGCAGTCTGCAGGTCACCCACGGTGACGATGGCGCGCCAATGGGCATCGCGGGC
>DASSNC010000052.1:0-20589 GCA_035688305.1 Rhodanobacteraceae bacterium | reverse complement strand
GACCACGTAGTCGTCGGCGCCGCTGTCGAGGCCGCGCACGCGATCGTCCAGTGCATCGCGCGCGGTCAGCAGCAGCACGGGCGTGTGGTCGCCGCGCCGGCGCAGCCCCTGCACGACCTCGATGCCGCTCATGCGCGGCAGATTCCAGTCGAGCACGGCGGCGGCGTAGCGCGTGTCGGCAAGCGCCTGCGCGGCATGGCGGCCGTCCTCGATCCAGTCCACGACGTGGCCGATGTGGCGAAGACCGTCGGCCAGCGCCTGGCCCAGCGCGCGATCGTCTTCGGCAAGCAGGATGCGCATGGGGTGATTGTGTGCGGGCGGGTAACCCTGCGATTTGATCGCGGACAAATCCGCGCGGCGCGCGACGGATTCACGCCGGCGGCTCGTCGTCCGCGTCCGGCGCGCGCTTGCGTCCGTGGATCATCGCTGCGACCAGGTTCTCCCGGTAGTGCCAGCTTTCGACCAGCGCCGCCAGCACGTGCAGGCCGATCAGGCCGAGCAGGCTCCAGGCCAGCACCTCGTGCAGGTTTTCCAGCCACGCTGCGCCCCAGAACGCATCCAGGGTCTGCATCCAGCCGGTGACCCCGACCGCGGCGACGCCGGCCAGCAGCCCCAGCATCATCGCGCCGGCGGCCGGATTGTGGCCGAGCCGGCGCCGCGACGTGCCGGCGATGCGCTCGCGCAGATAGGTGCGGATCGCGCGCGGCCCGCGCACCCAGTCGCGGAAGCGCGCGTGCCGCGTGCCGACGAAACCCCAGGCCACCCGCGAGGCGACCAGGCCGAGCGCGATGTAACCCAGCACCCGGTGCGCGGTGTCGCCTTCCTCGACCAGGAGCGCGCCGAAGATGCACGCCGCCAGCGACCAGTGGAACAGGCGCACCAGAGGGTCCCAGACCTTCACCGTGGACCTCGCGCGGTCGGCTTCCCTGCCGACCGCGGAGCGGAAGATGGCATTCATCGCCGTCTCCTTTTACTTGCTGCGTTGCTTGACGATGTGGCCGTCGGTCGGATCGAAATAGATCTCGACCCGCTTGCCGTCCTTGTCCTTGCCGTAGATTTCATAGCAGGTGCCGGACACCAGGAAGCGGTCGATGGTGTAGCCGTCCTTGACCAGCCGATCCTTCAGCGCCTGCTGCGGCATCCACTGGCTTTGCGGCGCCCTGGTGCACGGCGGGGCGGCAAAAGCGCCCAGCGAAAACAGCGCGGCCGTGCCGGCCAGCGCGAGGGTTGCAAGGGTTTTCATGGTGCGTGTCTCCGAATGCGCGGGCGGGATTGCCCACGGCACGCATTGCATCGGAGCCGGCTTATGCGGACCTTAAAGGACGCGGCCCGCGAAGCGGGGCAAGGCCACCGTTCAGTGCGCGGACGTGAAGGCCGGGGTTGCACGATCGGGACCGCCGCGATCCGGGCCAACCGGGCGTGCCGCTGGTCCATCGATCGCCCGTGGTGCGTGCGTCCCGCTCACGAGAGGCCCGGCAAACCCGGACAGCGATTTGCTTGATGCATGTCAATTGCATCGAAGCGGGCACTCCGATGATGGGAGCCATCAACAAGGAGACGCCTGTCATGAAAAGCGAAACCATCCCGGCGGCGAGCGGTGAAGAATCCCTGAAGCACGGCGTGGAGCAGGTCAAGGATGCCGCGGAAACGCTGCTGCGCACCACGGCCGATGAAACCCGTGAAGGGTGGCGCAGGGCGCGCGCGACGCTGGGCGGCAAGGCGCGGGCGCTGAGGTCCGACGTGTCCGGGCGTGCGCGTGACTTCGCCGAGGATGCGCGCGAACTCGGAGACAGGGGGCAGCTCCTCGTGCGGCAGCACCCCTGGACGTCGATCGGCATCGGCGTGGGTCTGGGCTTGCTGGCAGGGATGCTGATCCGCCGCCGCTGAAACCCGGCAACAGCGGACATCCGTGCAAACGAGGGTGGCGATGCCGGGTCGCGAAACAGGTGCGTCCGCCGGCTCGCCGCCATCGCTGGGACAGCGCGAGGGCCTTGGTCCTCCCCGCGCCGGGCTCAGCGGAGCGGAGGCGCGGCGCCGATTGGCCGAATCCGGCCCCAACGCGCTGCCGGGCGGCGAACGCAAACCGCTGCATCGGATCGTGCTCAAGGTGCTGGCAGAGCCGATGTTCCTGATGTTGCTGGTGGCCGGCGCCTTGTACCTGGCGTTGGGCGATCGCGCCGAAGCGGCATTCCTGCTGGGTTCGATCTTCGCCGTCATCGGCCTGACGCTTTTCCAGGAACGCAGGACCCAGCGCGCCCTCGAAGCCCTGCGCGACCTGTCGGCACCGCGCGCGCTGGTGATTCGTGACGGACGGAAGTTGCGGGTGCCCGGCCGCGAGGTGGTTCCCGGCGACCTGCTCGCGCTGCACGAGGGCGACCGTGTGGCAGCCGACGCCATCCTGCTGGAAGGCGAGCTCGAGGTCGACGAGTCGTTGCTGACCGGCGAGGCGATTGCCGTGGCACGCGGCGCCGGTTCCGAGCGCGACCGCGTGTACGCCAGCACGGTGGTGACGCGCGGCAGCGGGGTCGCGCGCGTGTCGTCCACCGGAGCGGCCACGAAGGTGGGTGAAATCGGCGCGATGCTGCACTCGGCCCGGGAACCGCTTTCCGGCCTGCAGCGTTCCTCGCGCAAGCTCATCCGCGGCCTGGCCGCCGTCGCACTGCTGCTGGCCGCCGGCTATTGCCTGCTCAACTGGTTGTGGAACGAGCGGACGTTCCTCGACAGCCTGCTCGCCGGTGTCGCGCTCAGCATGGCGATCCTGCCGGAGGAGATACCGGTGATCCTGGCCGTGTTCCTCGCCATGGGCGCCTGGCGGCTGTCGCGGCATCGCGTGCTGACGCGAAGCGTTCCCGCGGTCGAGGCGCTCGGCGCGATCACCGTGCTGGCCGTCGACAAGACCGGCACGCTCACCCAGAACCGCATGCGCGTCACCGTGCTGGCGACCGCCGACGGCACGCTGGAAAACACCCCGCCGGACACTGCGGATCCCCTGCCGCGGTCGACGGAGGACCTGGTCGAATGCGCGCTGCTGGCGACGCCGCCCGATCCGTTCGATCCGATGGAAACCGCCATCCTTGCACTCGGCGATCGGCTCGACGGTACCCGGCCCGGGCACCCCGGCTGGATGTTGCAGCGCGCCTATGCGCTTTCCTCGCGGACGCTGGCGACCACCCGCGCCTATGCCGTACGCGGAGAAACCGGGTTTCGTCTCGCGGCAAAGGGTGCCCCGGAAACCATCGTGGCGCTGTGCCGGCTGCCGAAGGAAAAGGCGGCGGCGATCATGGACCAGGTCGCGGCGTTGGCGGCCCGCGGGCTGCGCGTGCTGGGTGTCGCGCGCGGAGAATGGAACGGAACGACGTGGCCGGAGCGGCAACAGGATTTCGACTTCGAATTCGCGGGGCTGCTGGGCTTCGGCGATCCGCCGCGGCCGGAAGTGCCCGCCGCGATCGCCGAATGCAGGAGCGCCGGCGTGCGCGTGCTGATGCTGACCGGCGACCATCCCGTCACGGCGCAGGCGATCGCGCGCGAAATCGGCTTGTCGGAACGCGCGGACGTTCTGACCGGCGCGGAGATCGCGCAGCTCGACGACGGATCGTTGACCGAGCGGCTCCGGCAGGTGGACATCTGCGCGCGGCTGCGTCCCGAACAGAAGTTGCGGCTGGTGAGGCTGCTGCAGCAGTCCGGCGACGTGGTGGCGATGACCGGCGACGGCGTCAACGATGCACCGGCACTCAAGGCGGCGGACGTCGGCGTCGCGATGGGCGAGCGCGGCACCGATGTCGCGCGCGAAGCCGCCGCGTTGGTGCTGCTCGACGACAGCTTCGCCAGCATCGTGCGCGCCATCCGCCAGGGCCGGCGCATCTACGACAACGTCGGCAAGGCCACCGCATTCGTGTTCGCGGTGCACGTGCCGATCATCGTGCTCGCGTTGGTGCCGGCGCTGCTCCACTGGCCGGTGATCCTCGCGCCCGTCCACATCGTGCTGCTGGAACTGCTGATCGACCCGGCCTCGTCCATGGTGTTCCAGGCTGAGCGCGGCAGTCCGGACTCGATGCGGCGTCCGCCGCGGCCGCGCTCGCACACACCGTTTGCGCCCCCGCAGCTGGCGCACGCCATGCTGCAGGGTGCCGGGCTGGCGGCGCTGCTGATTGCCGGCTGCGCCGTGTTGCTGGCGTACGGGGCCGGCGCATCGCAGGCCCGGACGGCAGGCTTTGCCGGACTGCTGGTGGGCCTGTTCCTGCTGGTCCTGGCCGAAAGCAGCATCGACTTCCGGCGCCGCGAGCGCCGCAATCCGTGGCTCAAGTGGATGCTGCTGGGTGTCGCGACCTGCCTCGCCGCCGTGCTCGGCATTCCACCGTTGCGCGCGTTGATGGGGCTCGCATCGCCGAGCGCCCGGACCGCGATGGTCATTGGCGCGGTGGTGCTGGCGTCCGGCGTCTGGCTTGCAGCGCTGCGGGCGGGCGTGCGGGGGTCGCGACCGCGCGGCCTTGCACCGTCCGTACCGTGATCGTCAGCGAACCACCAGCACCGGCACCCGCGAGCGCGACAGCACTTTCATCACCACCGAGCCCAGGACCGCGCTGAGGATGGCGCCTCGTCCGTGCGAGCCCATCGCAACGAGGTCGCATCGATGCTTTGCGGCGAGCGAGACCGCGAACATGGCCGGGTCGCCCACCGCATGCCGCTCATCGAATGCCAGGCCGGCCTTGCGCAATGCGCGGCGCGCCGGGCGCGCGGCAAGTTCGGAATGATCCTCGTGATAGCTCGCGCGGGCTTCGGCGGGGAGGACCCGCGCCACCCGTTCGGGCAGGGGAGTATCCACGTGCAGCAGGATCAACGAGAGGTTTCGTTTGGCCTGCCTGCCGCCCCAGTGCTGGATCACGTAACGGACTGCACGGGAACTGCTCGGGCTTCCATCAACGGGCAGCAGGATCTTCATGGAAATCTCCATCGCGCGGAGCGGGGGCGCGTGTGAGCATGCGCGGGGGGCGGGCTGGGCACTTGATGCGGATCAACCTTTGGCGAGTTCCCGAACGGCATCGCTTGCGCCAGCAGCGGCCCGCGCGAACCGCCCTTGGGCGCAGCTTCCTGCAGGACCGCACCATCGAATGCGCTGCCGATCAGCCGATTGCCATTGCGCGGCGCCTGGACAGCGTGTGCGGCAACGCCTCGGCGATCTCGCTCGCCGGCCTGCGCGTCAGGTTCTTCGCAACCCGCAGCAGGACCCTCTCGCAGAGACGAGGGCCCAGCGTGCTGTTGAGCACTCCGAGGAAACGTGGCGGCGCAACCAGTACGAGATCGTGGAAGCGCAGCTCCGCCTGGCCACGCTCCAGCGCGGCCTTCAGTACTTCCGCGAATTGCGCGGCGGCCTTCGTCCGTGGCGGGGTCCGTGCGTCGATCGCGTGCCGGTTGCTCCCGAAGCGGTCATGGACCCGCGCGGGTTGTGCGTGCTCCAGCTCGTGCCCCGGTGTGCGTGCCGCGGCATTGATGAAGTCGCCGATCTCTTCGAGGCCGGTCGCGCCTGCGCTCAACGAGAACAGGCGCGCCCGCGCGCTGTCAGCCACGAGGATCCATGTGCCTGGCATGGCTTTTCCTCAACTGAACATGAGATGGTCTTCGACGTGCCGGACGCCGGGAGCAGACCACACGGCGTGCTCGACGGCTCGCATCTCGCTCCAGTTGTCGACCCGTCCGTCGATGCGCACCGTGCCGTCGTCACGCACGTCCACGCGAACGGCGTCGGCCTCGATTTCCGCGTGCCGCTTCAGCGCATCCTGGATGCGGCGCTTGACGTCACCGGCCTGCGCGACGGGTGCCAATGAAACGCTGTTGGTGACACCCTTCACGCCCCCCAGCTTGAGGACCTCGTTCTCCGCCGCCTGGCGCTGGTAGTTCCAGTTCACGTTGCCGGACAGCGTGACCCAACCGTTGGACACCCGCACGCGCACGCTGTCCTTGGGGATGACCGCGTTCCACGCGAGAATGTCGATGGCCCGTTGCGCGATCTCGTCATCATTCCATTTCTTGTCCCCCGGAAAGCGGACTTCGATCTTCTGCGCAATGCCCTTGACGCCCTTCACGCGCCATGCGGCGCGCTCGGCCGACGCCTTCTGCACGTAGTCCGCGACATGGCCGGTGAGGGTGACCACTCCCTTCTCGGCAGCGACACCGATGTCGGCCGCGTCCACGCTGGGTTCGAATTCCAGTTCGTCGATGACGAGCTGGCGCAGTTCTTTGTCGTTCATGGATGTGCTCCGTCCGGGATTGGAGTGGCCATTTCACTTGCTGGATGAAATGGCTTGTTGATCCGTATCAACAATGCGTGTTTCACCGTGCACTGCGTGGCGTGCGCCAGGCATGACGGGCGTCTCGCGTGGCGCGTTCCTTTCGGCCCGGCGGATCCGCGGCAGCGTGACCAACAGCACCCACGCCAGCAGGATGGCGGTCAGCAATCCGAAGACGAGTATCGGCAACACGATCAGGACGGCTTGCATATGCGGAACCTCCACTTTGGTTTGGCACCCCGATGTCGAACGTAGGGCTCGCCGGCCGCCGTGGGTTGATCCGGATCACCGCTGGCACGATTGTTCAGCCAGCGGCTCGCGTCCATGGCTCCGCCAAGCACGCCCGCGCGGGCTCATGAAACGGCGCTTCACCAGCTCCACCAACAGCAAATAGGTCGCGGTGGCGATCGCGAGGAAGGCGAAGAACACCGGCGGCAGGGGCACGAATCCGAAATCCGCACCGAGCGGCGTGAATGGCAGAACCACCCCGATGGCCACGGCGGCGAGCACGCTGGCGACCAGCGCGTTGCTCGGGCGGCTGCGCAGGGGGCTGCCGGCCGTTCGGATCACGAAAAGGACAAGGACCTGCGTCGCCAGCGATTCAACGAACCAGCCGGTGTGGAACTCGGATTCGCCCGCGTGCAGCCACGCCAACAGTACGTAGAAGGTCAGGAAATCGTAGAGCGAACTGATCGGTCCGACGCCGAGCATGAAACGACGGATCAGCCGAATGTCCCAGCGTCGCGGGGCGGTCAGTTGCGCGGCGTCCACGTTGTCGTCCGGGATGGTGACCTGCGCCATGTCGTACAGGAAATTGTTCAGCAGGATCTGGGTGGGCAGCATCGGCAGGAACGGCAGGAATATGGCGGCTGCAGCCATGCTGAACACGTTGCCGAAGTTGGAGCTGGTGCCCATCAGCAGGTATTTGGTGACGTTCGCGAAAGCCTTGCGTCCCTCGATCACGCCCGCATGCAGCGTGCCAAGATCGCGCTCGCCCAGCACGATGTCGGCGGCATCGCGGGCGACGTCGACCGCGTTGACGACGGAAATGCCGACGTCGGCCGCATGCAGCGAGGGCGCGTCATTGATACCGTCGCCGAGAAAGCCCACCACGGCGTTGCGGGCCTTCAGGGCCAGCACGATCCGGTGCTTCTGGGCCGGGCCCATGCGCGCGAACACGCCCACCCGTTCGGCCACCACGCCCAACGCATCCTGGTCGAGCTTGTCCACGTCCGCGCCGGTCAGCACCTCGCGTGCGTCCAGTCCGACCTGCTCGCAGACATGCCGGGCGACCCGTTCATTGTCGCCGGACAGGATCTTCACGATGACACCGTCGCTTGCCAGGGCGCGCAGGGATGCCGTGACGTCCGGCAATACCGGATCCGCAAACGAAACAAAGCCGGCGAGGGTGAGGGCCGTCTCGTCGTCCACCGTGTATCGCGGCTTGCGTTCGATCTTGCGGTAGGCGATCGCCAGGGTACGCAAGCCGTTGCGCGCGTAGGCGTCGCAGAGCCGTTCGAGGTCGCTCCTCGCTGCCGGATCCAGGCTGCGGACCGCACCATCCCACAGGCAGTCCGTGCACCGCGCGATCACGAACTCGGGAGCGCCCTTGGTGACCAGCAGCACGCCGGCACCCGTCCCGGCCACCACGCTGAGACGGCGCCGCTCGAAGTCGAACGGGATTTCGTCGAGTTTGCGGGCTTCTCCCGGCATGGCGGCGCAACCGCGCAGGATCGCGTCATCCAGCGGGCTGCGGATGCCGGTCTGGAGCGCGCTGTTCAAATGCGCCAACCCGGCGGTGTACGCGGAAGGGTTGCCGAGTGGATCGACGGCCGCGAATACCTCTGTTTCGTTGCGCGTGAGGGTACCGGTCTTGTCGCTCAGGAGGATGGTCATGCTGCCGAAGTCCTCGATCGCGGCCAGGTGTTTCACCACCACGCCGTGACGTGCCATGCGCGTGGCGCCGCGGGCCAGCGTTACGGTCGTGATCATCGGCATGAACTCGGGCGTCAGCCCCACCGCGAGCGCCAGCGCGAACAGCAGCGTTTCCAGCAGGGGGCGATGGAAGGCGATGCCGGCCAGCACCACCAACAGCACCAGGGCAATGACGGTGCGCATGATCAGCCGTGCGAAGCCGGCGAGGCCGCGCTCGAATTCGGTCGGCGGCGGCCGTTCCGACAATCGCGCGGCGACGTCGCCGAATGCGGTGTCGCGGCCGGTGGCAATCACGATTGCCGTGGCGGTGCCCGCGATCACCGACGTACCCAGGAACACCAGGTGCTTCGCATCGGCGCCGGCCTGGCCCCGGGGAACTTCGCAGGCATCCTTTTCCGCGGACGTGGATTCGCCCGTCAGGGCGGACTGCTGCACGTGCAGCTCGCGCGCTTCGAGCAGGCGGGCGTCCGCAGGCACGCGATCGCCCGCCGCGAGGCGAATCACGTCGCCGGGCACCAACGCGTGGCGTGGCAGTTGCCGCCACGTGTTGCCACGGAGCACGCACGCGGTGGGGGCGATCTCGTCGCGCAGCCGCTCGGCTGCGCGACGGGAGCGGTAGCTCAGCACGTAGTTGAGCGTGACGCTCAACATCACCATTGCAACGATGATCGCGGCGCCGACCCGGTCGCGGAGCAGGCCTGATACAACCGCGGCAACCAGCAACATCAGCACCAGCGGATTGCCGAAGAGCTCGCCCAGCATCCGGAGGTGGCCGCCCCGCACGCCGGTTCGCGCATCGTTGGGCCCATATCGCGCGAGGCGGCGCACGGCTTCGGCTTCGTCCAGGCCGCCGGCGCCGCTGTCGAGCAAGGCGAACAAGTCCGCTTGCGGAACCTGCGCGGGTCCGGCGGCGGCAGCTGGGCGCGCGGCGTCGTTCATGGTCGACGCCACGGTGCCGCGGTCGCGCGGGCCCGTGTTGACCGGCGTCAATCCAGTCCGGATGCGCGCCAGTTGACCTGCATCAACATGGGGAGCCGGTTCGCGCGTAGCGTCCGTGCATGTGCCCCAGACGCACATCAGCCCATCGAGGAGCCCTCACCATGACTGCACTGACACGCTTCAATCTGTTGCGGAATCCCGCACGATTCGACCCACCCGCGACTTTCGAGGATCTGTTCAGGAACCTGGGCCTGAGCCGTTGGAGCCAGCCCGAATTCGCTTCCGACATGCGGGTGGACATCACCGAAGACGACGATGCCTTTCATGTCAGCGCGGAGATTCCCGGGGTGGACAAGGACGACATCGATGTCTCGGTGGAAGGCAACCAGGTTTCCATCATGGCCGAGGCGAAACGGGAAACCGAGAACAAGGACGGGAAGGAGCTCGTTGTCGAGCGGTCGTGGGGCCGGGCCTACCGTGCCTTCGCGTTGCCGAGCGACATCGACGGAAATCGCACGGAAGCCCGTTACGACAAGGGCGTCCTCACGCTCACGCTGCCGAAGAAGGCAAACGGAAATGCGCGGCGGATCACCGTGAGCTGATCCGAGCCTGCCTGTCGGAGCCGCCGCCATCAGGGGCGGCGGCTTTTTTTGATGCGGCGCGTCCGTCGGTGCGCATCGGATTGAACGGGATGGGCCACCCTTCGATCGATTGACCGGTATCAACATCGAGGCCGGGCCATCCGTCACGCTGGCAATGCGTTCGAGTATCCCGACCGAGTTCCCGAGAGCCACGGAGCGAACATGAAAGACATCCTCGTTTACGTAAGGGATTTTGAAGACCGTACGCCGGCCGCACAATTCGGCGTGAGGCTTGCCGCCACGCTCGGCGCATCGGTCACTGGTGTCTACGCCTGTCCCCTGCCGGTCTTTCTGGCGCCGGCTTACGAGCCCGAACTGATGGCCCGGCAGATCGAAGATGTTCGCGAGCTTTCCCGGGATGCAGTGCAGGCGAAGGGACCGTTCCTCGAGTGGGCCAGGTCGCATGGTGCTCCGCAGACGGAGTGGCTGGTTGTCGAGGGGGACGCCCGCGACGCTCTGGCCGAGGCCGCGACACGCCACGACGTTCTGGTACTCGACCATGCCGAGGAAGGTCGCGGATCGGCGTGGGACGTGCCGGGCCTGGTCCTGAAGGCGGACATTCCCTGCATCGTGCTGCCCCACCACGGAGTGCACTACACGCCGTTCGAGCGAATCGCCATCGGCTGGAACGGCTCGCCGGAAGCCATGCGCTCGGTACACGCTGCGCTGCCGTTCCTGCAGGGCAAACAGGCGCTGCTGATGCGTGGCGAGGAGCGCGACAAGTATCCCGGGCTGGAGTGGGAGCCGCCATTCAACATCATGGACTATCTCGAACGCCACGGTGTAGCCGCGGAGCAACTGACGGTTCGCGCGAAGCACGACGACGTGGGCCAGGTGCTGCTCGATGGCGCCATGAGGTTTCGAGCGGACATGCTGGTGATGGGGGCCTACGGACGCAGCCGATTCAGTGAATGGATGCTGGGCGGGGCGACGCGCCACGTGCTGACGTGGGCCGACATTCCGGTCTTCATGCGGCACTGACGGTGTCGAGGGTCGCGGACATCCATGCGCGCGATGGTGCTGGAATCGCCGGCTTCGCGGCTGGTACTGAAGGAATTGGCGAATCCCGCGGTGCCACCGGGGGAAGTGCTCGTGCGCGTGCAGGCCTGTGGTGTCTGCCGCACCGACCTGCACGTGGTGGATGGCGAGCTGCCGCACGCCAGGACGCCGGTCATTCCGGGGCACGAAATCGTGGGTACCGTGGAACAGGTCGGCGCGGGCGTGAACGCACTCCGGCCGGGAATGCGTGTCGGCATTCCGTGGCTTGGCGGCACCTGCGGCGAGTGCGCGTATTGCACGGCCGGACGCGAAAATCTTTGTGATTACCCTGAATTCACGGGGTACACCCGTCCCGGGGGATTTGCGAGCCACGCGTTGGCGCGCGCGGATTATTGCATTCGTCTGCGCGACGACGCGGACGCGGTCGCCAGCGCGCCGCTGCTGTGTGCGGGCCTGATCGGCTGGCGATGCCTCCAGTGCGCCGGAACCGGACCCCGTATCGGGCTTTACGGATTCGGCGCCGCAGCCCACATCATCGCGCAGGTGGCGGTCCGCCAGGAGCGGGAGGTATTCGCCTTCACCCGGCCGGGAGACACGGTTGCGCAATCCTTTGCGCTGTCACTGGGATGTGCGTGGGCAGGTGGCTCGGATGTTCCGCCGCCAGGGCAACTGGATGCGGCAATCATCTTTGCCCCGGTCGGATCGCTCGTTCCCGCCGCGTTGAAGGCGATACGCAAGGGCGGGCGGGTGGTCTGCGGAGGCATACACATGTCCGATATCCCCGCCTTTCCGTATCGCCTGTTGTGGGAGGAACGGGCGCTTGTTTCCGTCGCGAATCTCACGCGCGACGACGCGCGCACCTTTTTCGCCGCTACGGTAGCCGCGGGCGTCAGGACGAGGGTCAAGGCCTACCCGCTGGAGCGTGCGAACGAAGCGCTTGCCGATTTGCGCGACGGAAGGCTGAGCGGCGCGGCGGTCCTGGTGCCCTAGCATTCGATGGCGACGGCAGGTGGAGCGACCTGCAAGCCTGCCGGCGAGCGAAACGTGCCGGGCGGCTGATGCATCGACGCCGCGGACCGGATCGGAATCCCCGCCGTGGCCCAGCGCAACGACCTGGATCGTGCATCCGCCGCGCCATGCGAGCGCGATTGCCCGGCGCCGATGCACTGGGGACGCTGCTGCAACACTGGTGGTGCTGTCCGGATTCGAAGGAATCACAAGGCCCTGAATTGAAGGCCCAGGGCCGGATTGTGCATGAAATCATAAAGTGTCCGCGGATGAGAACCATAAAATGTCCGCCCCCTCCTGGCTTGGCATTGCGACAGGGTTCTACTCTGTATCCATGGGCAGTTTGCTGAAGCTCTGAAGGATGCTCTCGCATCTGCGCCGTATCATTGGCAACGACAGATTAGGGAGTAAGCAAGGTAGCTGATCGATGCCAAACAATGATCCCGTCGGCGCACTGCGCGCCGAAGTCGCTAGGCTGATCTCGCTGCTTGAGGCGAACGGTATCGAATGGCGTTCGCCATCTACGCCTGAGAGCCCAGCTCCTATCGCGACGGAAGTTGAGTCGTCTTCCCTCAGTGCTACGGAAAAAGTGGCTCTGTTCAGCCGTCTGTTCCGAGGACGTACCGATGTCTATCCCATCCGGTGGGCCAGTAAGTCCACCGGGAAGTCCGGGTATTCACCGGCATGCGCGAACGAATGGCTTGCGGGGGTCTGTGAGAAGCCACGCATCAAATGCTCGGATTGTGGACATCGTAGGTTGCTTCCGTTGTCGGATGCCGTTCTCTATGACCATCTTGCCGGCAAGCATACGATCGGCGTTTACCCACTGTTGCCCGATGATACCTGCCACTTTCTGGCCGTTGATTTCGATGAGGCAGAGTGGAAGGACGATGTTCTGGCCTTTGAACAGTCCTGTCACGACTTGGGCGTTCCGGTCGCCCTGGAGGTCTCCCGATCAGGTAGCGGGGCACATGCTTGGGTGTTCTTCGCCGATCGTGTGCCAGCTCGCGAGGCGCGGCGACTCGGATCGGCGATCATCAGTCACACTTGCGCCCGCACGCGGCAGCTGAAGTTGAGCTCCTACGACCGGCTCTTCCCCAACCAAGACACCATGCCAAAGGGTGGCTTCGGTAATCTCATTGCGCTTCCGTTGCAGAGAGAGCCACGCGAGCAAGGTCGAAGCGTCTTTGTGGACCGCACTCTCCGACCTTACTCCGATCAATGGCGCTATCTGGCTTCGATCAATCCTCTGCCTATGCAGGATATTGAACCGATCATCCTTCGTGCCACACAGGGCACACATCCATTGGATGTTACGTTTATTGATGAGGAGGATCACAAGGAGCCTTGGAAGTGTTCAGCGTCGCCGTCCGGCAAGTTGGCTGGGCCGATGCCGACATCACTTACGGTCACCTTGGCGAACCTCGTCTATTTCACGAAGTCGCAACTGCCGCAATCGCTGGCCAATCGCCTGATTCGTCTAGCAGCCTTCCAGAATCCCGAATTTTACAAGGCACAAGCCATGCGCTTCGCAGTGTGGGACAAGCCACGCATCATTGGCTGCGCGGAAAATTATCCTCATCACATCGCGCTGCCGCGTGGCTGTCTGGATGCAGCCACAGAGCTGCTTGCGGCTAATGGCATCCGGTGTGACTTTCAGGATGAACGCTATGGGGGACTGCCGATCGAGGCAGCTTTTGCTGGCACGTTGCGTGTTGATCAAGAAGTGGCTGCCGCTGCCATGCTGCAGCACGACACCGGGGTGTTGTGTGCACCCACTGCCTTCGGCAAGACCGTTACAGCGGCGGCTCTCATTGCCCGACGCGGCGTCAACACATTGGTGCTGGTACATCGCACCGAGCTGCTAAAGCAATGGCAAGAACGCCTGCAATCCTTTCTCGGTGTTGGCAAAGGCGTGATCGGCACTATAGGTGGTGGCAAGCCCAAGCCGACGGGCAAGATCGATATCGCCGTGATCCAGTCGCTTTCGCGGTGCGGCCAAGTCAGCGCATTGGTCGAAAACTATGGACATGTCATCGTCGACGAATGCCATCATGTTGGCGCGGTGTCCTTCGATGCAATCTTGAAACGGGTCAAGGCGAAGTACGTGCTTGGATTGACCGCCACGCCTATCAGGCGGGATGGCCAACAGCCTATCGTCTTTATGCAGTGCGGCCCGGCGCGGTACACCGTTACTCAGCTAGCAACGGCGCCACATGACCTGGAAGTCATCCCACACTTGCTCGAACATTCCATTGACCTTCCTCAGGAGGCAGGAATACAGGACGTGTTTCGCCACCTTGCCAACGATCCAGACCGAACGGCAGCGATTGCAGCGTCGATCCAGGAAGCATTTGTGCAAGGTCGCAAAATACTTGTACTGACTGAGCGGACTGATCATCTCAATGCGATCACCGCTGCACTGCATGGAAATGTGCCAACCACCTTTGTCCTGCATGGGCGGATGTCGAAGAAGCAACGCGCAGCTTCGATCGCGGAGCTGGACGAGTTACCGCCGGATGCACCACGTGTTCTGCTCGCCACAGGCAAGCTGGTGGGGGAGGGTTTTGATCATCCGCCACTTGACACGCTGATTCTGGCGATGCCGGTATCCTGGAAAGGCACGTTACAGCAGTACGCTGGCCGACTGCATCGCGAACACGCCAGCAAGTCCGACGTACGCGTTATCGATTTCGTCGATACAAGACACCCTGCTTTGCTTCGGATGTGGGGAAAGCGTCAACGTGGCTACCGAACAATGGGTTACCGGATGTCCGTATCACACACGTGACGCCCCAGCGGCTTGGCCTTGCAAAGTTCTGCACATCCTCGCATTTGAATCCCTGCCGGATTATTGGAAAACGCGGGCCGATGGAGCCGCCGTGGACGCCAGCCCGAAACCTGGCCAAATCCGTTTCGGTAATTTCAGGATGTCGTAGGTACAATCTCTCTGCCCCCTCCTCCATGGAGCGTGCCTTCCCCATGGCCAAGCACGACATCCGCAACCAACCGGCTTATACCGTGGCCGAAGCCGCTCGCTACCTGAAGGTGGCGCCGGCAACGCTGCGCTCGTGGGTTGTGGGTCGGCCCTATCCAACCGGATCGGGCACCGCGCATTCCAAGGCCTTGATCCGTCCGGCGGAGACTCCCCCGCCGATGCTGTCGTTCTGGAACCTGATCGAAGCGCATGTGCTCCGTTCCCTGCGCACCGACCACGCTGTTCCGATGGATGCCCTGCGCCGCGCAATTGCGTATGCCGAAAAGTCGCTCAAAATCGACCGCCTGCTGCTGAGTCCGGAGCTACGGACCGATGCAGGCAAGCTTCTGCTCGAACGCTACGGTCAGCTGATCGAGCTCTCGGCCTCAGGGCAGATCGCCATGCGTCGTTTGTTCAAGGATCACTTGGATCGCGTTGAGTGGGACGAATGGAAGTTCCCGGTTCGCCTGTACCCGTTTACTTCGAGCGAGGCGGCACTTCCTCAAGTACGCCCAGTGGCGATTGCTGCGAATCTTGCGTTTGGCAGACCGATCCTCGTGCACAGTGGCATTACGACGGGTGCCATCGCCGAGCGTATTGATGCTGGAGAAGCCATTGCCGATCTTGCCGAAGACTACGGGCTGACATCCGCCGAGATCGAGGACGCGGTCCTCTACGAGCGCGTTGCCTAAGGCCGACTGCGTGAGTCCGGTATTCTTCACCGACCGCGATCTCGGCAAGAAATTTCCCCAGATTCTGCGCGAAGCCGGTTTGACGGTGGAGCGGCACGCGGACCACTTTGCGGCCGACACCCCCGATGAACAATGGCTTGAAGTCATCGGCCGCCACCGCTGGATTGCCATCACGCATGATGGCCGTATTCGCTACAAGCCAAACGAGCTTGCGGCCGTCATGCTGCATCGCGTACCGCTTCTCGTGGTCATTGGACACGCGCCCTACCCAGAGTTGGCACAAGCTTTTGTCGCCACACGGGCGCGCATCCTCCATTTTATCGATCAGCATGAGCCCCCTTACATCGCCAAGGTCTATCGTCCTACACCCAGCGAAGTAGACAAGAATGCTGGGGCACCGGGCCGTATCGAACTCTGGCATCCCATTACGAAGTGATGGGTGTATGATGCGTCCAGTTTCCGGATAGACCGGAAGCGCCAACCGCCGTGAGGGAGCCTCATGGACTTCGATTACCTCGTCTTTGTCGGACGTTTCGAGCCGTTTCACAATGGCCACGCTGCTGCCGCGCGGTATGCGCTTCGAAACGCACGCAAGCTGATCTTCCTGATCGGCTCTGCCGATACGCCCCGCACCATTCGTAACCCGTGGTCTGTCGCCGAACGCTCGGTGATGATCCAGTCTGCGCTTGAAGATGTCGCGGACCGGCTGATCCTGCGTCCGCTGCGCGATCACCTCTACAACGAGGCGAACTGGGTGGCTGCCGTCCAACGCGAGGTGCTTGCCGCGATCCGGGATGACGGTGGTCCGGCAGATGCTCGCATTGGCGTGGTTGGCCAGGAAAACGATACGGCGAGCCACTACCTGCACGAATTCCCGCAGTGGTCGCGGGTCGAGGTCAATCGCACCGAAACCCTTTCGGCAACCGAACTGCGACGCTACTTGTTCGAATCGGATGGCGATCCCGGTAAGGGAGCCCTGCACATGCTGCAGGCCAATGTGCCGCCGTCCGTGTTCGAGATGCTCGAAGCGTTTCGCAAGAGCTCACCGGCGTACCGGCAGCTTGTCGCCGAATACCGCTTCATCCAGGACTATCGCGCAGGTTGGGCCAACGCGCCGTATCCACCGACGTTTGTAACCACGGATTCTGTCGTCGTGCATTCGGGCCACGTGTTGCTGGTGCGCCGCCGTGCCGAACCCGGCAAGGGGCTGTGGGCGTTGCCCGGTGGTTTCGTGCGTGAGGGCGAGTCCTTACTCGAGAGCTGCCTGCGCGAACTTCGCGAGGAAACGCGGCTCAAGGTTCCGGTGCCGGTACTCAAGGGTTCGATCAGGGGCATTCACGTGTTCGATCATCCTGACCGGTCACTGCGCGGTCGCACCATCACCCATGCCTTTCATTACGACTTCCCAACTGGCGAGCTGCCTCAGGTTCGTGGTGGCGACGATGCCGAGAAAGCGCGCTGGTTCCCGATCAGCGAAGCCCTTGAGATGGGGCCGCAGCTGTTTGAGGATCACCTGTACATCCTCGAGTTTTTCCTGGGCCGGAGTTGAATCCGGCCCATTTCCTGCAGGTGGATAGACCGCCTGCTCCCACCGACGCGAAGGAGCTTCCGTCATGAACAACATCAACCACCAGGTTTTCCGCACCAAAAGCTGCAAGGCCAGTTACTGGCTGCGGTACCCGCCGCAACAACGATCGGCGCATCGCAAGAGGCTTCGTAACCGCAGCATCAACCACTGACCCAGGGGGAACACACCATGTTCGGATTCCGCTACATCAAGACCAATCCCAGCACCTACGTTATCCAGTACCGCAGCGGCAAGGTTGTCCGCGAGGGCGCAGGCTTGTCGTTCTTCTGCTACGCCCCGACCGCGTCACTGGTCGCGGTGCCACTGGAGAGCGTTGATGTGCCTTTTGCCTTCAACGAGGTGACGCGAGACTTTCAGAACGTCACGGTGCAAGGCCAAGTGGCATACCGGGTGGACGAGCCCAAGACGCTCGCCGCACTGATGAACTTCACGTTGAAGCCGGACGGCAAATACGTCTCCGAAGACCCGACCAAACTGCCGCAACGCGTCATCAATGCCGTCCAGGTTCAGTTGCGTGCACTGCTTCAGAGCCAGACCCTTCAGGAGCTGCTGCAAGGATCCAACGGTATGGTGCAAACCGTCATGGCCGGGCTGCGTAAGCCGGACAGCCTGCCGAGCCTTGGCCTCACGCTCGTCAATCTCTCCATTCTGGCCGTGAAACCGAACCCGGAAACGTCGCGGGCGCTGGAGGCAGAAGTACGCGAGCAGATCCTGAAGCGCGCCGACGATGCTGTGTACGTGCGTCGCAACGCCGCAATCGAGCAGGAGCGCGCGGTCAAGGAAAACGAGCTCAATACCGAAATCGCGGTCGAGACCAAGAAGCGGCAAATCCGTGAAACCCAGATGGAAGCCGAACGGGCCGTCCTTGAGAAGCGCCAGCAGATCCAGGATCAGGAGATGGCCGGTCGCATTGCGCTTGAGGAGAAGAACAAGAACCTGACTGCTTTGCGCACCGAGAACGCACGCCAGGAGTCTGACGCCAAAGCCTACGCGATGTCGGCGCTGATGAAGTCCGTGGCCAACACCGATCCCAAGGTATTGCAGGCGCTATCGCTCGGTCAGTCGGATCCTGGCGCCATGATCGCGCTGGCGTTCCAGGGCTTGGCCGAAAACGCAAGCAAGATCGGCGAGCTGAACATCTCTCCGGACTTGCTGCGGGAGCTGACGAAACGGAAGTCAACGGCGGACGAGGAATGAGGCCATGGATGCCCTCGATCGCCGGATCGTGCTGGTCGTCCGGCACACTCGGCTGGAAGACCTGATCGTCCGCTTCAACACCATCGAACAGGCGCGCTTCTACATCGAGCATCTGGGCGCCGACTTCTCGGACTACGAAACGGAGCACCATACGTATCAGGAAGCGATCCGCGTGGCCGAAGCGACGCTGCGTCGCTTCGGCCGCGTGCAACGTCTTGATCGCACGCTGCTGCCGAACTTTCTGTTCGCCCCCGACGCAACCATCGTCGTACTTGGACAGGACGGCCTTGTCGCCAACACGCTCAAGTACCTCGATGGCCAGCCAGTGATCGGCGTGAACCCGGACCCGGCGCGCTGGGACGGTGTGCTGTTGCCATTCGAGGTGCCCGATCTTGCCAAGGTCGTGCCAGATATCCTGTCAGACAAGCGGCAACGAAAGCGCATCACCATGGCTCAAGCGAAGCTGAGCGATGGTCCCCCAACGGCTCGAACAAATTCATTGCATATCCTGTACAGCGGCGTGGAAACGTTTCCCGTTCGAAAGACGCCAGTTCCTCGCATCACGGCGGTAGCTCAGAGGCCATCGCGAGACGGCGATCGAATCCCAGTCACGCAATACCAGAACTCGATTGTCGATCGCGGATGCTGCTCCCAACTCGAAAATTGTCCTCGAGAGGTTGCCCGGCCCAGTGGTTGATTGGATTTCAGGAAACTCGTCATCCGCAGCGCCGTGTAGAAGCTGAGTCGCCCGCTCAAGTGCCCGCTTGATGACCGGATCCCCTTGACTCGCAATCAGTGGATTGTTGTTGAAGTAGAAGATCCAGTCTTCGTCGTCCGCACCCGGCTGCAGAAATGCTGCTGGGCTCACCATCACCGTCGGATCCGATGTCGTAACAGAGGGGCTGGATTTTAAGTCGGCCCCCGTCGAATAGGCTCGAGATATCGTTCGCGATGCACACATCATCCGCATCGACATACAGCCCACCCTCGACGAACAGGTAGCACAGTCGGAAATAATCGGCCTGCATCGCGGGGTGGTAGCAGCGCGTGAACGCGCGCGCGTGGTCCGGTTCTAGCAGGTGGCTGATAAATTTCCCGGCAGCCGCCGTGTCGAATACCCGGTGGGCAAAGCCGCAGGTTTTCCACCTGGACCAAGAGGAAATGCACTCCCGAACGTCTTCAGGTAGCCGCGCAGGGTCGTGCCAGAACTGCACGATGGTGTTGGGAACGCCTGGCGCTTCGTTGTCAGCGATCTGCGGTGCGCGTGATTTTTGGACAAAGCTCCTGATGAACTCCGAGCGCTGTCGATGATGCTCGGGGCTGTCGGGTTCGGATTGCATTGCTTTCGCAGTGATCAGGGCGTTTCCACTGTGCCGGCCACTGCCGGCTGTGTCCACACGTGCTGTCGGCGCTCGCCGTGAGCCCGCTTCAGTCGACACGGAAGGTCCTCTGCACAAGCATTGAGTTCTCTCGTGTACATCACTTCTCCGGGTAAACGGCAGTCGTTGCGGTGCCTGCTACTGGAATCGCCGTCTCGGGTCGCGAGTTGCCTGTCGAAGTGGGCCGCCATCAGTCAAGAGCCGCACATCTTCTCAACACAGAATGACCCCAATAGCTTGCGCCGCTGGCCTTGGCTCATTCGGGCAATTTGAGTCGGGTCGAATAGCGCAGTGGTCCGAACTTGCAATCCTCGGCCCACGAGGGGGTCTCTTGTGGACTTGCCAATCCAACCCCGAGCCCGGAAGGTTCGTGCCGGAACATTGCCATGTGCGCGACGTCCTCGATGGTTGGAAAGTGCCGTGCGATGATCACGGCGCTTCGTCTGACATCCACAGGCAGCCTTTTGTCTCGGGCAAGCTCGATCAGGAAGCCTCCGGCCCAGAGCAGTGCTCGGGTTCTTTCGACCGGTATGGTCATGACTAACCTCCCAGATGCTTTTCCCGGGCAGTGTCATCTCGCACCATCTCACCACTCGAGAATTGCGACGTTGCGCAGCACCCCGCCCCGCCGGTGTCTTTCCGATGGCCGCTTCAAAGCTGTGTCGGGAAGCTTGGACGTTCGGCTGGGGCGGCCGGACGGTTTATGCTTACCAAGAGATCATCAAGTGTCCGATACGGACACTTTATGGTTCCCCGCACAGGATGTGCGCGGACGCGTAAAGACATGGGCCCACCAGGACTCGAACCTGGAACCAAGGGATTCGCGTGATCCGGGGATTTCTGCCCGGCGCGGACTATCTCTTCGCCCGCAGCTTGCGCTGGTGGGGCGCGGGACGCTCTTGCCTGTGATCAAGGGCACTCGAGCCCTCAGGTAGTCTCTGCACCTTCCG
>DASSNC010000045.1:0-12761 GCA_035688305.1 Rhodanobacteraceae bacterium | reverse complement strand
GCCGACGGACACCAGGGGATTCGCCGCGCAGGAAGTCCACAAGAAGATGAGCCTGCGCGCGTCGGTGACGAGCGCGTTGTTCCTCGACGACGTGCGCGTGCCGGCCAGTGCGATGCTGCCGAACGTGAAAGGCTTGCGCGGCCCCTTGAGTTGCCTCGATTCGGCGCGCTTCGGCATCAGTTGGGGGCCGATCGGCGCGGCACAGGCGTGCTTGAAGGAAGTGCTGGATTACACGCAGGAGCGCGTGCTGTTCAACCGCAAGCTCGCCGCCAACCAGGCGATCCAGTTGCGCCTCGCCGACATCGCGCGCCGCATCACCACCGCGCAGTTGCTGGCGTTGCAGTTGGGGCGGGTGAAGGATGCCGGCCGGTTGCATCCGACGCAGATTTCGCTGGCCAAGTGGAACAACGTGCGGATGGCGCTGGACGTTGCGCGCGAGTGCCGCGACATCCTGGGCGGCGCGGGCATCACCACCGAGCACGTCGCGATCCGTCATGCGCTGAACCTGGAATCGGTGGTGACGTACGAGGGCACGCAGACGGTGCACCAGTTGGTGGTCGGGCGCGAGCTCACCGGCATCAATGCGTTCTAATGCTTGCAGACGTGCAGTTCGACAATGTCGTCATTCCCGCGAAGTCGGCGTCCGGAATGACGAGAAAGAATCCTTCGGAGTCGGCCCATGAATCTTCACAAGAAATGCCTCGCAGCGCTTGCGATCGGCGCAACGCTTGCTTCGGGCAGCGCAGTGGCTGCGGTCAGTGCGAATGAACTGCATATCGCGCTGACTTCGCTGAAGTTGGCGCTGGTGAAGATCGGTGTCGCGAACGCGATGCTGGCCAATCCGACGCCGCCGTCCAGCAACGCCGAGGCGCATGTCGCGGCCCCCAACCAGTTGGGCAGCCAGGAAATCAGCTCGATCCTGGTCGGCAAGGGCGGCGTGATCAACGTGTATCTCAGTCCGGCGGTCGGTGTCACCGGCGGCATCGTGCAACTGGTGCCGAACATCGTGACCGGCAAGGACGGCAAGAAGGGCGTGCAGTACGCCTGCTACAGCCCCAACATCCCGGACATCGCGAGCGCCGAGCCGGGCTGCACCTACCACCCGACCGGGAAGTGATCCGGCGATGTCGGAGGCCATGCCGAAGCCTGAACCCGTGCTCGAAACGGAACGGCTGATCCTGCGTCCGCCGTGCCGCGACGATTTCGAAGCATGGGCTGCGATCGCACGTGACGAGGAAGTCATGCGTCATCTCGGCGGCGTCAAGAGCCGTTTCGACGCCTGGAACCATTTCACGTCGGCGGTCGGCTCATGGCATGTGCTCGGCTTTCACGCGTTCTCCGTGATCGAGAAAAGCACCGGCCGTTGGATCGGTCGCGTCGGTCCGCTGCATCCGGATGGCTGGCCCGGCGATGAGATCGGCTGGACACTGGCGCGCGGGGCGTGGGGCAGGGGTTACGCGACGGAAGCCGCGACCGCCGCGATCGACTGGACTTTCGCCAACCTCGGCTGGGTCAGGATCATCCATTGCATCGCGCCCGACAATGCGGCCTCGCAAGCCGTCGCCAGACGGCTCGGTTCCACCTTGCAGGGGCCCGGACGCATGCCCGCACCGCGCGATCAGGATCCGATCGAAATCTGGGGACAGTCGCGCGAGCAATGGTTCGCGCGCCGCAGGGATGCCGGGATTCAAAGCGCATCTGAATGACCGCAACGACGTTCCGCCAGCTCGCCCCCTCACCCCAACCCTCGCTTCCAAACGGCGGATCTGTTTGGGGGCGGGAAAGTGGATCTTCGACATGAACGCCATCAAGACTCCCATCCCCGCGCGACACAAAGGTTTCAACCGCGCCGAAATCGTCGACCAGAACTTCACGGAATTCGTGCAGGCGTGGCAGGGCGAGGTTTCGCCCAGGCCGGCCGACGATGCGCCGGTGCTGCAGGGCAGCGCCTGCACTGCGCACGATTTCCGCGAACTGTTCGAATCGCAACTGATTTCGCGGCATCTCGATTTGATGGCACGCGTGCTGCGGGTGCAGAACAAGGTCTTCTACACCATCGGCTCGTCGGGTCACGAAGGCAACGCGATGGTGGCGCGGGTGACGCGGCACACCGATCCCGCGTTCCTGCACTACCGATCCGGCGCGTTCATGGCCGAACGTTTCCGCAAGTTGCCGGGCATGGATCCGGTGATGGATTCGGCGCTGTCGTTTGCGGCCAGCAGCGAAGACCCGGCGTCGGGCGGACGCCACAAGGTGTGGGGTTCCAAACCGTTGTGGGTGCTGCCGCAGACGTCGACGATCGCCTCGCATTTGCCGAAGGCGCTCGGCACCGCCGTCGCCATCGAGCAGGCGCAGCGCATCGGCCATGCGCTGCCGGTCCCGAACGATTCGATCGTGATCTGCTCGTTCGGCGACGCATCCAGCAACCACGCGACCGCGCAGACCGCGTTCAATGCGGCCGGCTGGACGGCCTACCAGAAGCTGCCCGCGCCGGTGCTGTTCGTGTGCGAGGACAACGGCATCGGCATTTCGGTGAAGACGCCGAGTGGATGGATCGCCAACAACTTCCGCGACCGCAAGGATCTCGATTATTTCTTCGCCGACGGCCTCGATCTTGCCGAAGGTTGTGCTCAGGTGCAGCGCGCGGTCGAGCATTGCCGCGGCACGCGCCGCCCGACCTTCCTGCATCTGAAGACCACGCGCCTGGCCGGACACGCGGGCACGGATTTCGAGATCGAGTGGCGCAGCTTCGAGGAATTGATGGCGCTGGAAGCCACCGATCCGCTGCTGCGCTCGGCCGCCATCGCGCTGGAATCCGGCATGTACACGAAGGCGTCATTGCTCGACAAGTACGAGTCCACCCGCAAACACTGCTTCGCCGCGGCCGAGGAAGCCTATGGCCGCCCGAAACTGAAGTCGCTCGAAGCGGTGATGAAACCGCTGGCGCCGTACACGCCCAAAGCCGTCGTTGCGGAAGCCGCGCGCACGGACTATGCGGAAAAACGTCTCGCCGTTTTTGGCGGCGCGGACAAGCTGCCGGAGAAATTGCCGGCGCGCCATCTCGCGCTGGTGATCAACTCGGCGCTGCACGACCTGCTGGCGAAATATCCGGAGTCGCTGCTGTTCGGCGAGGACGTCGCGCAGAAGGGCGGCGTCTACACCGTCACCAAGGGGCTGCACAAGGCCTTCAAGGGCGCGCGCGTGTTCAACACGCTGCTGGATGAAACGATGATCCTGGGCCTGGCGCAGGGTTATGCCAACATGGGCATGCTGCCGATCCCCGAGATCCAGTACCTCGCGTATTTCCACAATGCCTGCGACCAGATCCGCGGCGAGGCGGCGTCGCTGCAATTCTTCTCGAACGACCAATACCGCAATCCGATGCTGGTGAGGATCGCGTCGCTCGGTTACCAGAAGGGCTTTGGCGGCCATTTCCACAACGACAACTCGATCGCGGCGCTGCGCGACATCCCGGGCCTGGTCGTGGGTTGCCCATCGCGCGGCGACGATGCCGCGGCGATGCTGCGCACGCTGGCGGCGCTCGCCAAGGTCGATGGCCGCGTGTGCGCGTTGCTCGAACCCATCGCGCTGTACATGACCAAGGACCTGTACGAACCGGGCGATGGCGGCTGGCAATTCGCCTATCCCGCGCCGGGCGAGGCGATGACGCTCGGCGAGGGCCGCGTGTACAACGACAAGGCGGAGGATCTGGTGATCTTCACCTTCGGCAATGGCGTACCGATGGCCTTGCGTGCCGCGCGCGGCATCGAAGGGAAGCACAATTGGAAAGTTCGCGTGGTCGACCTGCGCTGGCTGGTCCCGTTGAACGAGACGTTCATCGCGTCGCAGGCGAAGACCGCGAAGCGCATCATCGTGCTGGACGAAGGCCGCCGCAGCGCAGGGGTGGGCGAGGGCGTGGTCACCGCGATCGTGGAAGCGGGCATGGGCGACAAGCCGCTGCAGCGCGTGGCCGGTGCCGACACCTACACGCCGCTGGCGGACGCCGCGCTGCTGGTGTTGCCGAACGAGGCCGACGTCGTGGCCGCGGCGGACAAACTGGCGTGACCACTGCGCCAGCAATCCGATGAAGACGAACGCAGCCACGCAGACCGGCGTGCCGCAAGCGGCCACCCGCAAGCCGCCGCGCCGGACCCATTTCGGGATGATCGGCGCGGTCAGCTTCGTGCACATGTTGAACGACATGATGCAGTCGGTGATCGTCACGATCTACCCGTTGCTGAAGCACGAGTTCGCGCTCAGTTTCATCCAGATCGGCCTGATCACGATGACGTTCCAGGTCACCGCGTCCATCCTGCAGCCGGTGGTCGGAATGGTCACGGACAAGAAGCCGTTGCCGTACTCGCTGCCCATCGGCATGTGTTTCACCCTGGCCGGGCTGCTGCTGATTTCCGTGGCGCCCACGTACCCGATCCTGTTGCTGGCAGTCGCCTTGATCGGCTGCGGCTCCTCGGTGTTCCACCCGGAATCCTCGCGTGTGGCCCGCATGGCCTCGGGAGGGCGCTACGGCCTCGCACAATCGTTGTTCCAGATCGGCGGCAATACCGGTCAGGCGCTGGGTCCGTTGCTGGCGGCGGTGATCGTGCTGAAGATGGGGCGGCCCGAGGCGGCGTGGTTCGGTTTGGCCGCACTCCTGGCGATCGTGGTGCTGTTGCAGGTGAGTCGCTGGTACAGCCTTCACATCGACGAGCGCGTCCGCAAGCGCGCACCGAACGACCGGCCCTTGTGGCCGGCGCCGCTGGTAAAGCGTAGCGTCGGCATCCTGTTCGTGCTGATGTTTTCCAAGTTCTTCTACCTCGCCAGCATCAGCACCTACTACGAATTCTTCCTGATGCACCGTTTCGGCCTTTCGGCGCACGCGGCGGCCAACCTGCTGGCGGTGTTCCTGTTCGCGATTGCGCTGGGAACCCTGATCGGCGGGCCGCTCGGCGATCGCCTCGGGCGTCGCCAGGTGATCTGGTTTTCGATCCTCGGCTGCGCGCCGTTCACCCTCGCGCTGCCGTACGTCGGGCTGGGCTGGACCATGGGCCTGAGCGTGATCATCGGCTTGATCCTTGCGTCGGCGTTCCCCGCGATCATCGTGTTTGCGCAAGACATGCTGCCGCACCGGATCGGCATGGTGTCCGGCCTGTTCTACGGTTTCAGCTTCGGTCTCGGCGGCATCGGCGCCGCGGTGCTTGGCGTGGTCGCGGATTATTCCAGCGTAACGTTCGTGTACGAGATCTGCGCGTTCCTGCCTCTGCTCGGATTGTTTGCGGTATTCCTGCCGGACGTGCGGCCGGTCGAAACGGCGGAGGCCTCGTCTGCGACCTGACCGATTGGCGTCGCGCCGGGGATCGGGCGGTTTGATGCGATGCCCGCCATCGGGCGGTTTGCTTGAACCGCAACACGCTCAGCGAACCAGCCATCGCAGACGACGTTCGCGTGCAAGCAACGCCGTCAATCCCAGCGCCAGCGCGAACACGATCACGGGAAACAGGAATTCCCACGCGAAGCTGTGGAACCATGCGTGCAGTATCCACGCCGGTTCCACGAACAATTCGTGGCAGACGTAGATCCCGAGTACGTATTCGGCGCCAACCCGCGGCCACCAGCGTCCGCCAAAACCCGGCATGGCAAGACCGAGCAGCAGCGCCCCGATGCCGAACACGGGCGTGGACAGGCCGTAGTCGATGATGGGCGGCCATGCCCCGGACAGCATCGGCACCCAGTGCAACTCGGCCTCGAACCCGACCAGTCCGATCGCCGTCACCGCGAATGCCACGACGGGATCGATGCGGGCGTCGTGGCCCGCGACCCAATAGCCGCAGGCCACCAGCAGCGCGCTCATGAACGGGCCGTTGCGCGGATCGAACGGCATGGAGAAACCAGCCGCCGTGTTGGCGTACAGACCGCTCAACAGGCCACAGGCATACAGCGCGATGGCCGACGCGTAGAACAGCCATCGCGCGCGCAGCTTTTCGCAAACGGCGACCATCGCCAGCGCCATCACCAGCGCCATCAGGAACCACAAGTGTCCCTTGCCGCCCACGAACACGATCAGCGTCGGATGGGCCGCCATCTGCCGGAACTGTTCGACCACCGCCGGCCACCAGCCCTGGTGCTGCCACTGGCCGAGCCGCAGCGGGATCAACAGGTAGACCAGCGACCACAACACCCAGATGCGCAGCAATCGCTTTGCGTAGCGCGCGAACAACGGCAGCGGTGGTGCGCCCGCGCGAAGCTTGCGGCCGAAGAAATAGCCCGACACCACGAAGAAGAACGGCACCGCCAGCCGGCCGGCGCCGGTGATCATCAGGTTGGCAAGGTGCTCGGGCGCGCTGGTGAATACCTTGCGCGTGACCGGATCGGTATGCACCAGGATCACGCCGAAGATCGCGATCACGCGAAACAGATCGATGGTGGTATTGCGTGCGGCGCTGGCCTGCTGGCCGGCGAATGCCTCCGCGTTTGGCAGCCGGGCCGGTTGCCGGCGCCCTTCGGGAGGCGCTGTGGGGTACTTCGGCGATCCAGGCCATTCCGGCCGATCCTGCAAGTTGAAACCATCCATGTTCGACATCCTGCCCGCATTATCGGCCGTGCCCCCTGACTGACAGTGAACACGTCACGATCCCGACCGTTTGCCCATCGCGCGACAACCGCATTGCAGCCGTGGCGTGCAGCATGGACCGGTTCTGCGAACCCGTTGATGCCATTGCATTTGGAACCTGCGGGCCCGATATGGGGTCTGATCCATGGCGGCTTCCCGACGGGTCCGCTAGAGTTCGGGCAACGGCGGCGACAAGCCGCCTCATATTCGACAGTGAGGACATCCATGGCCCTGCGTTCCCACAACCCCGCGCTGCGCGACAAGGTCTTCCAGAACCTGCCCGCGACCGGCGAACCCATGACCATCAACGGCACGCTCGCGCGCTCGGGCCTGTTGCTGGTGTTGATGCTGATCACCGGCGCCTGGACGTGGCACCGCTTCATGCTGGCGATCGAGGCAGGCGGCATTCCCGCCGGCCTGCAGGCAATGCAGCCGTTCATGTGGGGCGGCCTGATCGTGGGGCTGGTCTTCGCGATCGCCAGTGCGTTCAAGCCGAACTGGTCACCCGTCACCGCACCGTTGTATGCGCTGGCGGAAGGCACCTTCCTGGGCGCGATTTCCGCGATCTTCGAGGTGCAATACCACGGCATCGTGCTGCAGGCGGTGATGGCTTCCATCGGCGTGCTGGTGGTGATGCTGTTCCTTTATCGCAGCGGCATCATCAAGGTCACCCAGAAGTTCCGGATGGGCGTGATGGCCGCGACCGGTGGCATCCTGCTGCTGTACCTGGTGTCGTGGGGGTTGTCCGCATTCACCAGCGTCAATACGTCGATCCTGTTCGCGGGCGGCACCCTGAGCATCCTGATAAGCGTGTTCGTGGTGTGCATCGCGGCGCTGAACCTGGTGCTGGACTTCGACCTGATCGAGCGGGCCAGGGCCGCGGGCGCGCCCAAGTACATGGAGTGGTACTGTGCGTTTGCCCTGATGGTGACGCTGGTGTGGCTGTACCTGGAGTTGCTCCGCCTGCTCGCCAATTCGCGGCGATAGGCTGGGGAATCTCCGGCCGACCCCGTCAATCGTCATCGCGTCGAAAGCCGGAACCCGGTGACTTTCGCGCAACGCATTCAAGTGCAAGGTCACAAGTCCCGGACATCGCCTCGATCCCGGGATGCCCGGCAAAATCAAAGCTTCCCCAAGCAGCTTCGGCTTCGGGGAAAGGACGGTTTCCCGGCTTTTGACTGCAGTGGCGGGAGGATCACATGATCATCGTGACGAGCGAACACGTGGCCGGTTACAAGGTCACCGAGACCAAGGGCCAGGTTTTCGGTCTGGTGGTGCGCAGCCGCGGCCTCGGCGGCAACGTGATGGCGGGGCTACGGTCCATCGTGGGCGGCGAGATCAACGAATACACCCAGATGCTGGAGGAAGCGCGTCGCCACGCCACCGACCGGATGGTCCAGAACGCGCAGGCAATGGGCGCCAACGCGGTGGTGATGATGCGCTTCGATTCGTCCGAGATCGGCCAGACCATGAGCGAGATCGTCGCATACGGGACGGCGGTGGTCATCGAGAAGGCCTGACCGCGCCATGCTCATGATCGCGCTCTACGTGGTCGGTGGAGTACTGTTGCTGATCGGGGCGATCGCGTTGCTGGTGGGCGGCGTGCTGGCGGTGTTCCTGCCGCAACTGATCCTCGGCGGCGCATTCCTGATCCTCGCGCTCGCGCTCGAGCGCTGGCGCTACAAACCCGTACGCGCCGCGGGACCCGATCCGGGCTGGACCGATACCGGCGAGCGGTTCGTCGATCCGGAAACCGGTTTGCTGACCACCGTGTATTTCGACGCCGCCAAGGGTGAGCGGCATTATCTGGCGACGCCCGCATCCGACAAGTCGCGATAGGGTATCGCTGCCCGCGCGCAGCACACCAGGTGTTTCCTTCTCCCATCGGGAGAAGGGGCGCGAAGCGCCGTCTGTTTTTTTGCGCGCAACGCCGGATGAGGGTTCAGCCTGCCGGAGGCGTTCCGGTTCGCCCGAGCCTGCCCTCGGGAAGATTCAGCCTAGGCCGCTACGACGCGCGGCTCCGGTTCCAGTTCGACGCCGAAGCGTGCGCGGACGCCCTCGCGCACGCGCTGCGCAAGCGCCCACAACTGCTCGCCCGTGGCGTTGCCATGGTTGACCAGCACCAGCGCGTGGCGATTCGAAATGCCGACATCACCTTCGCGCAAGCCCTTGAAACCCGAGGCTTCAATCAGCCACGCCGCAGAAAGCTTCGACATATCGTTCGGGACGGGCCAGCAGGGGAGTTGCGGATGTTCGGCGAGCAGCGTGGTGGCCTGTGCGGCCGGAATCAGCGGGTTCTTGAAGAAGCTGCCGGCGTTGCCGATCACGGCCGGGTCGGGAAGCTTGCGGGTGCGCAGGGCCACCACCGCGTCGGCCACGTGGATGGGCGCCGGACGTTCGACGCCCATGCGTCGCAGTTCTTCCTGCACCCCCGAGTATTCGATCCGCGGCGCCCACGCGCGCGGCAGCCGCAGCGTGACCGCGGTGATCAACCAGCGATCGGGATGGCGCTTGAAGATCGAATCGCGATAACCGAATTCGCAGTCACCGTTCCGGAACTCGGCGCCGCGGCGTTGCCGGAGGTCGTACGTTTCGACCGATTCGATGAATTCGCGGACCTCGACGCCGTACGCTCCGATGTTCTGCATCGGTGCGGCGCCGACGCTGCCCGGGATCAGGATCAGGTTTTCGAGCCCGGCGTGGCCATGCGCCAGGGTCCAGCGCACCAAGCTGTCCCAATGTTCGCCGGCGGCGACGCGGATGCGTGCCGCATCGTCGACGTCGTCCAGGATTTCGACGCCGCGGGTTTTCATGGTCACGACCACGCCGCCGAAGTCGCCGGTGAAGAGCACGTTCGAACCCTCACCCAGCAGCAACATCGGCCGATCGCGCGATGCCGCCTGGTCCAGCAGGTCGGGGATCGCCGCCGCGTCGTGGATGTCCGCCAGCCACGCCGCCCGCGCGTCCACCCGCAAGGTGTTGCGATCGCGCAGCGATGCGTTTGGCGTGAGCGTGAAGCCGGCTGGACGGGAGTCGACGCCGTTGTTGCCGGTCCCGGTCAACACGGTTGCGAGCCCCTGGAACGGCCGCCATCCAGGCCAGGGCCGGGAACCATCCTGCATGCGCAGTTTAAGATCGGGCTCTGGCCTTGAGCGGAACGACGAGCGATGCGGTCCCGGATTGCTTCTTGAGGTTGTGTCATGTCTCGGCCCGTTGCCGGCGGATTTCCTCGACGCACTCCGTGAGCAGCCACGGACCGCGGTAGATCAGTCCCGAGTAGATCTGCACCAGTTTGGCGCCGGCCGCGAGTTTGTCGGCCGCATCGCTGCCGGTGAGCACGCCGCCGACGCCGATCAGCGGCATCGCCTCGCCCAGGCGCCGCGCCATGCCGCGCAGGATTTCGGTCGAAGGCTCGAACAGCGGTTTGCCCGACAGCCCGCCGGCTTCGCCTGCGTGCGTGCTGCCCGCCACGCCGGTGCGGTCGATGGTGGTATTGGTGCAGATCAAGCCGTCGATGCCGGAGTCACGCAACGTTGCCGCCACTGCATCCATCTGGGCGTCGTCCAGATCGGGTGCGATCTTCAGCAGGATCGGTTTGCGTGCGCGGTGCTGTCCCGCAAGTTTCTCGCGGGCGTCCATCAAGGTCGCGATCAGGCGTTGCAGCGGGTCGCCCTGCTGCAGGTCGCGCAGGCCCGGCGTGTTGGGCGAGGATACGTTGATCGTGACGTAGCTGGCCAGCGGGTACACGCGTTCGAGGCATGCGAGGTAGTCGTCGGCCGCACGTTCGTTGGGCGTGTCCTTGTTCTTGCCGATGTTGATGCCCAGCACACCGCGCCAGCGGGACCGTTCCACATTGCGCACCAGCGCGTCCACGCCGTCGTTGTTGAAGCCCATGCGGTTGATCAGGGCCTCGTGTTCCGGCAGCCGGAACAGGCGTGGCCGGGGATTGCCCGCTTGCGGACGCGGGGTCACGGTGCCGATTTCGATGAAGCCGAAACCGAGCGCACCCAGTGCATTCAGGTGTTCGCCGTTCTTGTCCAGCCCGGCCGCAAGCCCGACGGGATTCGGAAAGTCGATGCCGAACACGTGCACCGGCAAGTCGGCGGGCGGTGGTTGTGCCACCCAGCGCATCAGGTTGCTGCGCTGCGCGACGCCCAGCGCATACAAGGTCAGGCGATGCGCCGATTCGGCTTCCAGCGAGAACAGCAGGGGACGCAACGTGGTGTACATCGTGTCAATTGAATCCGCCGAAGGCGATCGCGCCGAACAGGATCAGGACGGCGCCGCACAGCAGCGCGAGCATGAAACCGATCTGCAGCCAGCCAAGGATCAATCCCGCCAGCGCCATGCCGTCGCCCTCGACGCTGCCGGGCGGCGCGTGCCGGATTTCCGAGCGCGCGGAATGTCCGCAGACCACGGCGATCAGCGCGCCCAGCCCCGGCAGGCAGATGTAGGCCAGCACCCCGAATACCAGGCTGACCACGGCGAGCGAGTTGGTGCGCGGGCAAACCGTGTTCATGGCCGAAGGGTTCGTGGTTTCATGGCCCCATGATCGCACACCGCCGGCGCTCTCCCTTCCGCCGGCAAATTCAAAAACGCAGCGACTGGCCGCCATCGACGGTCATGATCTGTCCGGTGATCCAGCCCGCGAAAGGCGAGGCGAGGAACAACGCGAGGTGGGCGACTTCCTCCGGGGTGCCGAAGCGTCCGAAGGGAATCGTGCCGAGCACCTTTCGATACTGGTCCGGCTTGTCGCGCTTGACGCGGTCCCACACGCCGTCCGGAAATTCGATGGAACCGGGCGCGACCGCGTTGACGCGGATGTGGTGTTCGGCCAATGCCAGTGCCTGGGTGCGGGTGTAGTGGTTGAGCGCGGCCTTCATCGCCGCGTAGGGTGGCCCCATGGTGCGCGGACGGAACGCGCCGATCGAGCTGGTGTGCAGGATGCAGGCGCGCCGCGATTGCTTGAGATGCGGTACCGCGAAGCGCGATGCGCGCACCGCGGCCATCAGGTCGACGTTGAAATCGACCAGCCAGGATTCATCGTCTTCGCGGAAACCATAGCCGGTGGCGTTGTTCACCAGCACGTCCAGCCCACCCATCGCTTGCGCGGCGTCGGCGATCCAGGCTTCGATTTGTTCAACCTGCGACAGGTCGCAGATCCGGGTGTGCAGATTGCCGGCCTGCGCCTCGGCATCGCCTGCCAGCGCATCCAGCCCGTCCTGTCCTCGCGCGCACACCGCGACCTGCGCGCCACCTTCGAGGAATCCGAGTGCGACCGCGCGGCCGATGCCCTTGCTGCCGCCTGCAATGGCGATGCGATAGCCGGTGAAATCGAACGGTGTCGATGCGCTCATGCGGCCAGCTCCTGCAATGTGGCGGCGGGCATGCGTCCATGCCGAAGCGCGTGGGCCAGACGGGGATGGCCATTCGATGCGGCGAGCGAGGCGGCCGCGTCCCAGTCGTAGGCGACCGAAACGTGGACCACGGCCCAGCCATGTCGTCCGCGCTCGATCAGCGCGTAGCGCGCGTGCGGCGTGCCGACGTTGATCACGTGCGGATGCGGCCGGTCCCACGCGATTGCCTGCAAGCCGACGCTGCCCGGATTGACGATCAGGCGACCGTCGGCCAGCAGCGCACTGCGCGGCATGTGGGTGTGCCCGCACAGGATCAGCCCGGCATCGACGTCGCCGGCACGTTCGCGTACCGCATCGGCGGTGGCGGGGTGGGCGCCATGCTCGTCGACGGCTTCGAGGAAATACTCGAGGTCGTTGTCGGGCGTGCCGTGGCACAGGTGCACGCCGCCCTCCAGTCGGAGGCTTGTCGGCAGTGCTTGCAGCCAATCCATTTGGCCGCGCGTGAGCCGCGCGCGCGTGAAGGCGTCGGCTGCGCCCATGCGCTCCGGTGCCTGTTCGAGCAGCTGTCGTTCGTGGTTGCCGCGGATGGTCGGAAGGTCGAGCGCCATCAGGCGATCCGCGGTTTCGGCCGGCTGCAGGGGACCGGAAAGGATGTCGCCGAGATTGACGATCAGGTCGCAGCCGCGCTTGCCGATGTCTTCCATCACCGCGTCCAGCGCAGCGAGGTTGCCGTGGATGTCCGAGATCGCGGCGATGCGGTAGCCAATGGAACCGGAGGGTGTATTCATCACGCGCTC
>DASSNC010000042.1:0-15962 GCA_035688305.1 Rhodanobacteraceae bacterium | reverse complement strand
CGCACGGATTGGCGGCGGCTCGCGGCCCACAATCCGGCGCCCTTATGGGTACGGGTGCGGGTAAGCTGCAGCGACCTGTAGCACGGAATCGCTTATCTGTGCGCCTTCGCGCTGTCGCTTCGTGTCCCGGCGTAGGCATATACAGCCCCATAGGCGCGCATGATCCTACCCCTCGGGCTTCGGTGTCGGTTCGCCCGTGTCGTGCCGGATGGCGCGCAGCGCATCCACCAGCACGGATTCAACGTCCACGTCTGCCATTTCGCGCCCCACGTCCGCCCAAGCGACCTGTTGCTGGATTCGTTCGATGGGCTTGTGTCCCGCACGATCAAGGATCGCGACAGCGGCTAGCACGCGAGCTTGCGCGCCAACCCTCGAGTTGCCCTCTTCCGGCATCTTGCCAGCGGCCACCTGCGCCAGGGCCTGAATCGCCTTGAATGACTCGGCACGCAAAAGCGCCTGCTGTTGCTCGAAGTCCTCTCGCGTCTGTTGCAGGAACGCTTCGCGTCCATCGCGCGCGCGACGGGCAAGGTCGGCGTCGCGTAACAATCGCTCTCCCTGCACAGTCGCCCCGTTTTCGCTGAATCCTGCGGCGATCGCTGCCGTTGTTGCGTTTCCTGTTTGCGCAAAGGCGGCAATGAAGGCTTCACGCCTTGCGATGACCTCGCTGCGTCGCGTGCTGGTCTTTTTGCGCTTGACCGGCTCGCCTGGCTTACGTGCCACGGCTGTCTCTCCATTCTTGGTCCGGCGTATCCGTGAAATACTCGTCCAGGTCCGCGAGCTTCGTCAGAATCGCGTTGCGCAGGGTGTCGTTTTCAAAGGCAGGGTTCTCCATAAACAGCTCGATCTGCCTTGCCTTAGCGACTTCCCACGCCGCACACACACCACGCTTGTCCGGGTGTGTAAAGATCAGGACCTTGATCGCAAATTCCAGCGCGGTGACGGTGCCCGACAACGTGCGCACCGTGGCTTCCATATCGTCCATGCCGTGCCCCTAGTGGATTCCGGGCGCGGGTGCCCGTTCCGGCATCGTACCGGCGAGCCTTTGCAGGTGTTGGCAGAATGCCGCATGGAATGCCGGTGTTTTGGGTAGCGTGTCCCGCTCCGAAACGGCGCAGGCCCGTTTGCTGGCTTCCTCGAACAACCGCCGAACGCCCTGCGGGTTTGGGTGCATGGCGAACATGCATAACGTCAAAATTTCCAGCGCCTGCACTTGTGCGCTCGACTGCTGAAATATGCAGTGAATCTTGCCGATGCCTTCGATGAAGGTGTGTGCGGCTTCATCTTGTGCCGTGGTCGTGCTCATATGTACTCCTTGAATGCATTGCGCCGTGCGAAGTCGCGGAAACTGCGCGCGTGCATCGCGTTGACGCTCGATTGAACCTCAGTTCTGCCGCCGTTATGTGTCGGCCGGCGTACAGGCTCGGCCACACAGGTCGGCAGCGCCATTTCGATCACGTGAAGTTCCCCCTGCGCACCGCATTGCGAATCCCGGTTGCCAGGGCCTGCGGATTGCGGCGAAGGAACTCGGTGAAGCTCCGCGCGTCGTTTGCGTGAATGTGGATCGGTTGACCACCACCGCCAGCGCCGCTTTTCGCCATCCGGCGTACAGGCTCAGCCACGCGCGCCGGAAGCACCATTTCGTTCATGTGTAACTGCGTGAGTACCCCGTCAGCAGGGACGCGCTCCCAGCCACCCTCAGCAGATGCCGCGGCGCCTGCGAATGCTGCCGCTTCAGCCGCCATTGCGGCGCCGAACGCTGGGGCGCCCATGTCAATTGGCCAAGGGGCACCAGCAAAGGACGCCACACCTGCCGCACCAGCCAAAGCCGCCGACGATCCCGCTTTGCTCGTGTTGCTGGTCTTGGTAGCCATGAGCTGCTCTAGCTCATTCGTGATCCACATTTGCAACAGCGTTTCAAGGATGTTTTCCATCGCACCTACAAGCGACTGGTGCTGGAAGAGGATGGCAGACACCTGCGATGCGATCATGCCCTGCACTCGCTGCGTGTACTGCTGCCACTTGCGCTCGCTTTCCTTGAGCATCTTGTCGGTGTCGGCCGCGATCTGCCGATTTGACTTTTGCTTGGCGATAAAGATCTGTGCAGCATCCTTCGTCTGTGCCGCCACGTCGCCAGCGTCCAGCTTCCATTTTTCGCGGTAGTAGATTGTGACCGCCGCGAGTTCCTGATTGGTCAGGTTCTTTTCAGTCTGCAGCAGCTGCGCGGCCGTGATCTTGTGCGAATCGAGGTCAAGCTGCGCCTGCGCGCGCTCCGCGTCAATCTTCGCGCGAGCGATCTGCAACGTTGTGTCGGCAGTCGCGCGTTCAACCGCGAGCTTCTGGCGGTCAGCCTCAGCCTCGGCCTGCGCTTCCTTCTGAATCTCGGCCTTCTGTTGTTCAAGTTGCTGTTTTGCAACAGCTGCAGCGCGACGGCTCGCTTGCTCGCGTTCCGATGCCGTGCGCTTGGAGTCAGCAAGCTGCTGCTCGTCGATTTCCCTTTGCAGTTGCTGCGTGTGCTGCCATGCAGCAACGTATTCGGCACTGCCAGCCTTCGCCGTGTTGAGGATGTTGCCCCAATACTCGACCTCGAACTGCTGGCGCTTGGCGTAGGATATTTTCTGGTCCGCTTCCTCTTGGCGAAGCTCAGACTCAAGGTCACCAGCGCCAGACTTGCCCTTGCCGCCCTTTCCGGCTCCCGCGATGATGTCGTTAGCCGCCTTGGTGGTATTGGCCGTCTGTGCTGCGGTTTCTGCCGCCTTCTTGCTGGCCGCGGCGATCTCGTCGGTGAGTGTCTTGCTTTTGGCCAGCAACGCGTTGAGCCGTGCCTGCGAGTCCGCCTGCATATCGCCACTCTTGGCGATTGCAATGCCGCCATCTGACGTGCGTTTTAGCGCAGCCCCGCTAGCAATGACGAGCTTGTTGATCTCGTCGTTTACGTCGTTGAGTTGCTGCCGCAGCGTTTCGGGAGCGCCCCACGATTCGGCCGCAGCCGTCATCGTGTGCATCCCGCCTTTCCAACGGTCAACCATGCGTCCGATGTAGCCTTCCTGAGATTTCCCGATGTTGACACGTGACTCCTCGGCATTCTTGAGGTCACGAATCGCAAGGGCGGCGGCGCCTGCCGTGTCGCCAATCTTGATCAGGTTGGCAATCTCTTCGGCCTCCGGCACCGTCAGGAAGTGGAACTCATCGTTCAACTTTTGAAGGGCTTTCACCGGATCTTTGCCAATGGCCTCGACCTTCGCCGCCGCCGAGTCCATCGACTCGCCGGTAAGCTCCGACATCGACTGCGCGGCGCGTGCAGCGTCGCCAAGCGATTGCCCCAGAAACTCGCCAGACAGCGCGAGCCTTCGTACCAGTTCGGTTGCATCACCAATGGACGCCCCGGCATCAACTAGTGCGTCACGCATCTGCGTGATCTGGCTATCCGTCACGCCAAGCGCGCCGCCCGTAGCCTGAAGCGCGCTAGACAGCTTCTCAGCGTTCAGCGCGCCCTCAATCCCGGCCACCGCAAATGTGCCAACCGCCAATGCGGCTAACCCGGCAGGGCCAGCCAACGCGCGGAAAGCCGCAGCCATCAAGCCCGTTTCGTTGCCGAGCGCAGCCACCTCTCGACGCATGCGGCTGTACTGGCCCGTCATGGCGTCCGTGATCAGCGCGCTGGTCGAGTACATCGTGCGGCTGTTGCGCGTGAACATACCAAGCACGTCACCAGCGGCTTGGGCATCCGTGCCCACCTTCGTCATTGCAGCACCGACGAGCGCCTCTTTGGCCGCCAGCTCCTCCGCCGTGAACGCCCCGCTTGCCTGCGCGGCACGCAACGCCTCCTGCGCGGTCGCCAGTCCTTCCGCTGACTTCACGGACTCTTTCGTGATGTTGTCAAAATCGCGGAACGCCGCCATTGACGACGCCATCGACGCCGACATGGCATCGCTGGACGCGGCAACCTTCGTCGCTGCTTGATCCATGGATGCGTTGAAACTGCCGGTGTCTGCCAGCAGTTTTACGATCATCTCGCCAATAGTTGCCATGTCGCAAATTCCAGTCAGTTATCTGCAAAAATGCCCGCCCTGCCGCCACGAAGTCATCGAGGATTCGCCGCGTGACAGCAGGACGGACAACCAACACGATCCCCGCGCGACCGGCCCATGCAAAGACCGGCCACGCGGCAACCGCCACGGAGAATCAGGCCGCTCGGCGGCCAACCTTCGCGGCCAGCGTGTCGTTTGGCCCAAGTTCCAGCACGATGTGACCGCGCGCGTTGCGCTTCGCCGTGCCTCCCCGGATCAGCGCCTCGACGCACGCCTTCAGCGCCGAATTGTGCGCGATGGCGTCGTCAAGCTGGCCTGCGCGCCAAAGCTGCTCGATTTGCGCCAGGACGTGCTTCGCGTCGATGAATCCCTTGCCCTTGCGGACTTCAACCTTCCAGTAATTTGGCATTGCCATGTCTTTCCCCCTCCTCAAGCTGCGCGCTGGCGCAAGTGCTCGTCGGCGTCGATTGCATCCGGGCCTTCGCCAAGCTCCGCGCTGGCATCGGCAAAAAGCGCGCGGATGAAGTCGCGCCATGCCTGCCGACTCTGTTCGGCGCCGCCCGGCGCCAGGATCGGGCGAAAGTTCATTTCGTGGGCAATCGTGCCGGTGACATCTCCGACGCGCGGCACTTCGTCCCGCAGTTCGCCAGCAATCGCCTGCAGGCCCAAAACGTGCTCGCGCAGCGCCAGCGTACGCGCAGAGGCATCGCGATATTCCGCGATCAACGGTTGTGCAGCTTCCAGCAGGACACCCCTGCGGGCCTCACGCACCCGTTGCATCGCTGCTACGGCATCCCTGCGCGCCGCGTCAAGCGTCGGTTCAAGTTGGCGTGCGGCCGCGTCCGCTGATTCCGCTTGCCGGGCCGCTGTCGCAATTTCCTTGGCCAGCTTTTCGATCGTTGCCGGTGCCGCCGGCGCGCTCCCCTCGCCGCCTTTGGATGCCCATTCGACCAGCGCCTGCGAATGCGCAGCCTGGGCCGCGTCGAGCTGCGACCTCAACTCCGCGTGCCGCGCGGCGATCCCGAGAATCTTCTGGTGCTGTTCCTGCGCTGCCCCCGCGGCATCGGTTGCGGCCGTGAGTTGCTGCTGTGCATCCGCGAGCCGTTGGCGCGCTTCCGAAAGTTTCATGCATCTATCTCCTCAGTTGGTGGCGTGAGGGTTCACGCCGTGGTCAACGGGACCGCCCAAGCGCCCCGCGATTTGCGTGGTGTTGTGACGCTCACGCCGTCGCCCGCTCGCGCTCCGCGATCCATTTGCGGATTGCTTCGCGTCGCCATGCAACGGTGCGGTCGCCGATATGGATGCCGCGTGGGAAATCGTTGCGACGCTGCCAGTCGTAAATTGTCGATTTCGATACGCGGCCCAGCATTTCCCGGACCTCGCTCAGGCGCACCAGGTTGTCATTCATCGTCAAGCCTCGTCGTTCGTTGCCGGACTTTTGCGGGCAAATTGGAATCGTTGCCCGGATAGCGCGCCGGGCACGCGAAGGGGTCACGACGGCACGTTCATGAGTCCCTATATATTCGGGGCCAATTCCGTGGGTAAATCGTTCCCGAAACGCGCGCGGAAAAATGCGCGTTCAAGGTCATGCAAGACGTGGTGCATCTCACGCTGCGCCCGCTTGCTGATTCGCGTGAACGCAAGGGCGTTCATGCGCGCGGCTTTGGCGGCTGCCGAATAGGGTCGCGTGTAGCGCCAGGAATAAAGCGCGCGGGTCACGCCATGCAACACCGCACGTCGGGCGCTTTGCTGCCACGGTGATAATGGGTCGATCTCGTCGGCCGCGACGAGCTGCGACCATGCCAGAGTCGCAGCGATTCTTCGGCAATCCATGCCGGCCCATCGTGCCCAAAGCAGCTCCCCCGGATAGCCCGTTACGCGCCCCGCGACTGCGACCGCGAATGCATCGGCCGCATGATCGGGAACCATCGTGCTCGGCAGTCCCAGCCTCGCATACGCTGACTTGTGTCCCCGATGCTGGCGCAATGCGCCATCGCGCAAGATGGAAGCCGTTGAGCGTAGGCGGCCGCCCAAAGCGAGCGAGTGATCGCCATCGGCGGAAAAATCCGCGTCAATGTCCACCTTGCGTGCATACAGGCAATCAGCCGGAGCGTACAGACGGCGGGGATTGCGCATCCGCTTTTGCGTTGGCGGTGCGACTGCTGCAGTTGTCGCCGACTCCCCGGTGAAGGTCTTAGCTAGCCGCTCGCAAGAATGCGGCTTCGCGTCGGGATCAGGCGTCGTGCGAACGAACCTGTTCGCGGCGTCGCGCGGTTGTGCATGGACCGTGCCGTCCATTTAGTTTTCCTTTGGAAACCGTTTGGGTTTCTGTTTGGTTCCGTTTGGGTTTGCGGTAACGCTCCGTGCGTTACCGTGACGGCGCTCTGTCTGCGAACGCACACGTCCACGCGGCATGCTGCCAAATGCGCGCAATTGCTAGCGGCTGCTAGCAAGGAACTCCGGCGTGACGTAGTAGCGCGGGGCAGTCGTTCGCGTATGCTCTTTCGCCAAGCTAAGCACCCCCAATGCACGCAAGATGCGCAGTGCGGCCGCTGCCGTGGGTTGGCTCGTGTGCAGGAACGCGGCGAGCGTTCGGGTCGGCAGAAAAAACGGTTGCTCGCCCGTGGTGCGCTGCATTGCGACGCAAAGCTGGTATGCGAGCGCGTCGTTTCCCAACGCCTCCCCCACTTGTCGCGGAACCGGCACACCAGCCGCCTGCTCCGCCACGGCGTCAACTCCGAAAGACTCGGGCAATGCCACCGCCCAGCCTCGCATAAAGTCGTCGATGGTGACGGCTGCATCCTTTGTGCCTATCGTTTGCTTCGCGGCCCAGTACCACTGGTTTGCGTACTGGATTTGCTGCGCCACCGTGGCGTTGGGGTTCAGTGTTTTCATGTGCCTGCACCATTGGAAAAGTTTGGAATTTCGCTCGCCTGTTTTTTTCGGCAAAAACTTGTCGTTCACTCCTTGCTCTGGGGCTTGCTCTACATGATCTTCAGATGATTCTGTTGATTCATATGATTCTGAAAAGCGGCACGCCCCTGATGATTCTGAAAAGGCCGCGCCCGCGACTTGACGCGCCTTGTCGTTCCGGGCTTCGCGTTGCAGCGCCATGGACAACCTCAAGATGCGATCGGTATGGACCAGCGGACCGCGGGTTAGCGTGTCGCCCGTAACGGTGAAGTAGCGGTCGCGGTTGTAGACCTCTACGTGCATGCCATCCAGCACGCCCTTGCAGCGCGGCAGCTTGTCGCTGCTGAAGGCCCAGCCGTGCAGGCCGTCGCCCGATGGAGACCGCTCGATGTAGCCGCAGCCCACGGTTTCCAGCAGGAACTGCGCGGCCTCGCTGGTGTCGTGGTCTATGTCCACACCAGCAACGCCATCGCCCAGCACGAAACCGAGTCCGCAGTCGCGACCAGGAACGAACGCTGTGCGCGCGGCCTCGAAGCTGGCCCATGTGTCAGGCTTTGTGCACGACGCACGACGGCTCGGCCGTGTGGCACAGTGCGGCACCTTGCCATCGCGCCACAGCACCCAGCGCGGACGGCTTGTCAGTTCTGTTGGTAGACAATCGAAATTTGGCGGAGTACGATCGCCGCCATCCGCAAGGGACGTGCCGCACCGCGCGATTGCAAGCCCGGCGCCTCTATCCGGCGGATGACTCTGCGAAGTACCCTTCATGCGCCCCGCCCCCATCGGCGGGGCGTTGTTTTGTGCGGGATTCATTGGCCGCTCCGTTGCCGCAGTTCGTTCAGCAGGTGTGTTAGTCCACGCAAGATGCTGTCCGCATCGGCCACGTCGTTGTGTCGGAATTGCCCTTCGACCCAATCCTTGGCCATCGCGGTCAGGCGATCGGCAGCCGTAGCAAACTCGGCGATCACTTCGGATGCTTGACGGTCGGCGCTCATGGCGTGCCCTCCGAAACGTGCATTTGTGGCATCGCCGGGGGCACCCCTTGGTGTTGCACTGGCAGCGGTGCGTGCGGGGCTGCTATGTCGGAATACGCAGCTTGTGGCGGCACATTTGTCCAGAATCCGCGCTGGTTCTTTACCCAACCGTCGGCGATCATGTCCGCGACTGCGAGACAGCGACGTGTGCCGTGTTGTTCGCCAGGCTTCGCAAACTGGCCAACGCGGTGACGGTCGAAGGTGGCAGTGCTGGTGAAGTATTCACGGCAAACGGTGCACTGGCAGCGCCCACCCGTCAGCTTCGGCGCGTTCATGCGGCCACCTTCGCATCGCGCAAGGCGACGCGGGCCGCAATCCAGCAGTCGATGTCAGCGGCCAAGAATCCGATCGCATGCTCGCCCAGCGGCACAGACTTGGGGAATGTGCCGGCGGCTATGGCGCGGTAAATGGAACTGCGGGAAAGACCCGTCCGTTCGATGACGGCGGGCAGCCGCAAGAGCTGCGCAGTAGGTGGTACGGGTTGCATTGGCATCGCTTGGTCTCCGGTTGCGCGACACGGGTTTGCCGTGGCGGCTGCGGGATGCAGCGATGCCCATTAAATAGCTCGAAACGGAAACGCGCTTAGCTCATTTCCGTTTTTTTGCGTGCAGCACACCGGCCGCCTGCAGTGCGGTACGTACCTGCCGCGGTGTCTTGTGAAACCGCGCGGCCAGGATGGCCGCCAGCGCCCGCGGCGAGCGTCCCTGCTTGAGCATCTCGCGAGCCTTGCATGCGCAGTCCGCATGCCAATCCGCCGCCTTTGCCTTGGCAGCGAGTCCTGCACGCTTGCCGTTACGCGAAGCGGCCATGCTGCGCTCTTCCTTCATGGTCGGCGCTGCCTCCACTGCGTGCGTTTCTCTGTGGATTTGGTCCCAAAGTCTCCGCCACAGTCCGCAATCGTCGAGACGAGCGGCGAGTAAGCCCCACCAGCAGTCAGGCCATGTCATTCCTTCGTCACCCACGGCACCGAGCGCCTCGCGGTTGTGTGAAAGGGCGTACATGTCTGCCCGATCAATGGCCGTAAAAAGTGCAGCAAAACGGGCGTGATCGCGAAGTAACTCGAAGGTTCGCATTCGCTCCCATATTTCAATCTGGTGCTGTATTTCCGCCGCAACCGCTTTCACGCGCTGCAAGACATCACCCTTGGTGTTTACTCCAAAAGCTCTCTCCAAGTTAACCAACCCATCCTCGCCGTCGTATCGGCTCAGGCTACGTTCAACGTCCGCAAGCGTCACCATGGCACGCTTCCCCGCGCTCTCAAAGATCGCGACCGACACGCGAGCGTCTCACTTCCCTGCTTCTCGCTGTCAGCAGACCGGCTGCTTTCAGCACAGTTCGCACTTGGCGCGACGATGCGCCGAACCGCTTGGCAAGGATTCCGGTCAGTTCGCGGGGCGCCCGACCTTGCGTCAGCATCTCCCGGGCTTTGTCTGCGCACTCCGCATGCCAATGCGCCGCTCTTGCTCGCAAAACTGTTGCCGTCTTTTTGCCGCCGCGACTCCGTGGAACGCGCATCAGCCCTTCGATTATGCTAACGGCCTCACCGGGGGTGAGAGCCTCTTTTGCGCTTTGCGGCCACTCGTGAACCTCTGCTCTGTATTCCGCCGGAAGATGATTGATAGGGTTTTCGAATTTCACCGTCATTGCCGCAGCAGCCTCCAGCAATGCTGTACGGTAAGGTTCCTTACAGTACCGGTCAGGGTGGTCCTGAAGTTCGCGGAGAGTGACTCCGCGCAGAATTTGGCGCCAGTCTCGCTTCATCGCGCACCTTCCTCGCCCTTCATAAGACACCACGGCAACGCGGTGAAGGTATCCGCGCGTTCGGTAGCTGGCCTAGCCGTGGCGTGTACGGTTACGCGACAGTGTTTGCCTTGTTGGAGATAGCGCCGATCGCCCACGTGATGCGAGCACGTCGCGCAGCACCAATCCGCGCATACCACTCCCGCCACGCTGCCTTCGCGTCTGGTGCAGCCGTTATGCGGTCCAGATCATCCCCACTGAGTTCCCCGCAAATCAAGGCGCCACCCGCCAACAGCCAAAACTGCCGTGACTCGGCGTCCATCGCGTAGAACAAACGAAAAGCCTCGTCGAACAAACTAACATCCAAGCCGCGGCGTGATTCCTTGGCGTTCATGCTGCACCGCCATGCTGCGCCGTTTCCCCATGGCTGTCCCATGGGCGTTCCTTGCCGTCAGACACGCCCGCGCGGATCATGACGCCATCCAATAGCTCCCATACTGTCCGGCCGACGTTCGGCCATTCTAGATAAACGCGATCCAGCGATCGGCCATCGGTAGCCTCGATGCTCAACGCTAGGACGGACATCGCCCGGAACAATGCCTCGGCGGTTTCCGAGTCCATAACGCGCTTGAAAATGTTCAAGTCTCTTTCGTGCGCCTCGTTCAATCCCGTCGCTGCGGTTGCTACACTTTCGGTTGCCATGATTGCCTCCTATTTAGGCAGTTGTGGAAGGGCGCCGGGTGCGCGTACACCCGGTTGCCCGCTATCGCCGTTTCCGGCGAATGGGGATGACTTGGGCGCCTGCGCGCTTGGCGTCGAGCAGGCCGGCCCAGTCCTGCAGCAACTGGCGACGCTTGTCCATGTATGTCGCGTTGTTGTATGCGCCACGTACGGCGTTCTTGTCCACGTGTGCAAGCGTGATTTCAATGACGTTGCCGTCATAACCGCTTTCATAGGCCCAAGTGCTGAACGTTGATCGCCAGCCGTGCAAGGTGAGTTCGCCGGCCGCGTAACCCATGCGGCGCAGCGCCACCAGCGGTGCGTTGATGGACAACGGTTGCCGCGGATTCAACGGACTCGGGAACACCAGCGCGTTGTCGGCAATCGCTCGCAGCGTCCGCAGGATTTCCACCGCCTGCCGGGACAGCGGCACCCGGTGCTCGCGCGCCATCTTCATGCGCTCGGCCGGGATGATCCACAAGGCGGCGTCCAGGTCAAATTCTGACCACGGCGCATTCACCAGTTCGGAGACACGCACCACCGTCAGCGGCAGCAATGCCAGCGCCGCGCGGGTCACCGGATCGGCCTTCAATCTGTCAAACCGCTGGAAATAGTCTGGCAGCGCATCCAATGACAGCGAAGCGCGGTGCGTCACGCGCGGCGCCTTCTTCAACGCACCCCGCAACTCTCGGGCCGGGTTGGCTGGGCAGCGCATCGACGACACGCCAAGCGCGAAGATGCTGGTGAGCCTTTGCAGCACGCGCTTAGCTTGATCGAGTGCGTCGCGCTTCTCGACCTTGCGCACAACGGCCAGCACCTCCGCCGCGGTGATGTCGGCAATCGGGCGGTCGCCAAGCGTGGGCAAGATGTCGCGATCGAGGCTGCGCTGCAGACGTTGCTTGTGCGATTCGAGCCACTGGTTTTTGTTTGCTTCGATCCAGTCGGCGGCAACCGCGTGGAAGGTGTTACCGCTGGCGACCTCGCGCTCGATGCGCGCATGCTTGCGTGCGGCCGATGGGTTGACACCCTCGCGAAGTTGGCGACGGGCGTCGTCACGCTGTGCGCGGGCGTCGGCAATTGACACCTCCGGCCATGCGCCGAATGAGAGCATTGATTCCTTGCCGCCGTAGCGAAACCGATAGCGCCAAAGTTTCGCGCCAGTGGGTTCGACGAGTAGCGACAGCCCCATGCCATCGGCGAGCTTGTAGGGCTTCGTTCTCGGCCTGGCATTCTTGACTGCGGGTAGCGTCAGCATGCGGTTCCCCGTTTCGGACTCTGATCAACCTACCCGCATCCTACCCTCAACTGCAGCGCAATGCAATGGGTCGTCCTGAAACGTCTTGAAACGTGAAACCGGCTATATGCAATGCTTTCGGAGGGTCGCGTGAGATTCAGTGAAACGGCTTGAAACCTAGTTTAGTGTCCCACCTTCGGCACCACCCATCCATGTTTTTCCGCGAGCGCTCCTGCCGCGGAACGTCGAACGCCATGGCTCGCGCTCCGGCGTCGGCCCTATAGATCCCGCGCCACCCGGAACCCGACCCGCCCACTGCGGGTATCGGCGATCGCACCCTGCCGGAACGCGGAGCGATCCTGATCGGGTGCGCTGCCCCACGAGCCGCCGCGCAGCACGCGCTCGCTGCAACCCGGATTGACCCACGCACTCCCATCCGCCGGCGCACGATTGTAATTGTCGTGCCAGCAATCGGCGACCCATTCCGAGACGTTGCCGCTCATGTCGTAGAGGCCGAACGGGTTGGGCGTGAAGCTCATCACCGGTGCCGGGCCCCAATGGCCGTCGCTGTAGTTGCGGAAGGCATTGGCCCAACTGCGGTGCGCAGGTGAACGGTCGCCGGAGCCGGTCAGGTTTTCCACGACCGATTTCGGCGTGCCGTTCCCCCACCAGTACAGCGTGGTGGTGCCGGCGCGCACGGCGTATTCGAATTCGGCCTCGGTCGGCAAGCGATAGTGCTGCCCGGTGCGTTTGGACAACCACTCCACGTAGGCCTGGGCGTCGTTCCACGAAACATTGACTACCGGATCGTCGTCGCGGGCGCGCTTGCCGGCATAGTTGTCACGCCAATCGACGTTTTCGCGCGTCTGCATGCGGCCGTTCGATTCGTCGTACACCGACGCGCCACCAAGGCGATCGGCATCCGGGACGTAACCCGATGCCTGCACGAACGCCCGGAACTCGGCGACCGTGACTTCGCTGCGCCCCAGCGCGAAACCCTTGGCGATCGTCACCAGGTGTTGCGGCTGCTCGGCACCTGTCTGCACCCGCGCCCGCGATGGCGAACCCATCTGGAAATCCCCGTGTGGGATCACCACCATCGACGGCGCGCTGCCGACGATGTCGAGGAAGTGGTCGGTGAACACCTGGCCCGGATGGAAATTGGCGTACTCGCGCGCGTTCTGCAACTTGTCGAGGAAGGGTGCCGTCGCTGCCCCCAGCTTTCCGGCCTGCTCGACGAGGCTCTGTGCCAAGCCAAGGTTGCCGGCGTCGAATGCGGATTCGGCCTGGGCCATCAGGCTGGCCGCGCGGCCGCTGCGCATCGCCGCGATGCGCGTGCGCGCATCGGCGAGGTCGGCGGACGACGGCAGGATCGACGCAGCATCGGCGAGCGCGGCGTCGGCCTTGGCATCATCATTCTGGGCCGCGGCCGTCAATGCGCGATCCAGCGCCGCACGCTGCACGCGCAACAGGCCCTGGCGCGCCACGATGTTTTCCGGATCCAGTCCCAGCACCTTGCGGTACACCGCCAGTGCGTTGTCTTCGCTCGGGCCTTCCAGCTTGCCCTGCTGCAGCAATGTGGACCCCTGCTCCAACAACGGTTGTACCTTCGCGGCCACGTCGATGCGCGCCGCCAGCGCCACCAGGCCGTCCTGCGGGCCGGGCAGTTGCTTCAACGCTGCGAGATCGGCACGTGCTCCGTCAGCATCGTCGGTGGCGAGTGATTGCTGCGCTTCGGCCAGCAACCGGGCACGCAGGCGCGAGACGGCCGAGCGCACATGCTTGTCATCCGGCGCAAGCTGTGCGGCTTCGATCACCAGCGCCAGCGCGCTGCCCTTGCCGGGTCCGGTCAGGTTGCCCGCACGCGCCGCCACGTCGGCCTGCCCAAGCAAATCGGCGACCTTGCCTTTGCCGGCATGCTCGGCAAACGAAATTTGACGCGCTCGCTCGGAGAGGACGGCCGCTGGCGCCAACGAAATCGGGGGGCCGGCTTGCAGTTCGGACTCCGCCGAAGTCAGCCGCCGCGGCGCGTGCGCGCCATCCAGCGGCGCACTGCTGGTCGCCGCCGGGTGCGCCCGCAACAACGCAGGCTCCACTTTCAGCGCCTCGGGAAAGAAGCGATACACCAACGCGAACACCAGCAGCAGCACGCCGATGGCGCCGCCGATGGCATGTTGTCGGGTCAGGGCTTGCGGGTTCGGCATGCTGCGGCGGCGCTGGGCTGTTATCGTGTGCGGTTCACGATAGCAAACCGACGCGTAATGGAACACCAACCAATGGGCGCCATCCACCCATGAGTGCCACCTGGATCGACCACCCGGGTGCACTCACCGCCTCCTCCGACACGGGCGTCGTGGGACTCGATACCGAGTTCATGCGCCGCAACACCTACTACCCGAAGCTGGCCCTGGTGCAGGCGGCGCAAGCCGGCGAGCGCTGGCTGATCGACCCGCTGGCCTACGCGGCTGACGCCGACCTGCTGGCACTCGTGACCGGGCGGACCTGCGTGATGCACAGCGCCAGCGAAGACCTGGAAGCGATGGCGCCGCTGCTCGGCGACTTCCCCCTGAGCCTGTTCGACACCCAGATCGCCGCGGCACTGTGCGGAATGGGACCGGGCCTCAGCTACCAGAAGCTGGTGGCGGCGATGCTTGGCATCGACATCCCGAAGGATGAAACCCGCTCGGACTGGCTGCAGCGTCCGCTCACCGCCAGCCAACTCGACTACGCGGAGCAGGATGTTGCGCATCTTGCAGAGCTGCACGCGCGCTTGACCGAGTCCCTGCAAAGCCGCGGCCGGCTTGAATGGCACGCCGAGGATTGCGCACGCATGGTGCAACGCGCGCAGCACAATCGGACCCAGCCCGACCCGCAACCCCAGCGCAGCTTCCCAGGCGCCGCGGAATGGCCCGCCGAAGCGCAGGCGCGCCTGCGCCGCGTGCTCGTGTGGCGCGAAGCCACCGCGCGCACGCTCGACAAGCCCAAACCCTGGATCATCGACGACGCGCACGCCCTGGCCCTGGCGCAGCGGCCGCCTTCGACGCCCCAGGAATTGTTCGACCGCGTGAAAGGCCAACGCGCCCTGCGTGGCCCGCAACGCACCGAACTGCTGGAGTTGCTGTGCGCGCCGGCCAGCACCGAAGAGCTGGCCGAACTTGCGCCGGTTCCGGCGTCCCCCAAGGGCCCCGCGAAACACGCTGTCGACGCGATGCGGCACGTCGTGCACGCCGTCGCCGAGAAGCTCGACCTGCCCGCCGGCTTGTTGTGCCCGCGCCGGCTGGTCGAGGAATTCGCGGTGACCAAGGCGTGGCCGGATGGGCTGCAGGGCTGGCGTGCCGGGCTGTTGCACGCCCCGTTGACGGCGCTGTTGCCGGACTGAATACCCTGGCGCCGCAGCGCTTGGCGCGTCCGCGGAATCGCGCTACCATACGCGGCTCGCTGGCAGGGTTTCGCCGCGACCGGAGTGCCGCCACCAGGGCGGCCACTCCGGCAAATCCAATGTGGGGCTGTAGCTCAGCTGGGAGAGCGCTGCGTTCGCAATGCAGAGGTCAGGAGTTCGATCCTCCTCAGCTCCACCAAAATCAAGCAGTTACGACAGGCTCAATCTTCGGATTTGGGCCTTTTTCGTACCTGTGTGTACCCAAATTTGTACCCATTGCTGTGGCGTAGAAGCAGCGTTGAAGCGGCTTTGTGTACCCAAACGCGTACCCACGCATGGATCGACGTGATGTCGCTGTAGTGAAGCCACGCCCCAACAGATGCCGCACCGTGCGACGGCTCCGCCAGCATGGAGTCATGCTCGCGTGCCAGCCATCGGCCAGACCCTGACGCAGTTGCGATCGCACTCAGTCCGCCGACACCGGTATGGTTGACCATGCGCGCCGAGGCGCAGGCCGGTGGGGCCACCGAAGCTACGGCAACACTCGGCCCATTTTGTCGGCAAAGGGGGATACGGATGCGTTTTGTTGGGCTGAAGCCGGTGGGCGATCTGCTGCGCGCGGTGAATACGGAATGCATTTCCGACTGCGACGGTGTGCTGGCCGCGATCCCCTACGCTGAGAAAGGACGGCCGGAGATTCTGTTGTTCGACGACTGCCTGCGCGAAAAGAAACCATTGCACTTCTACGGCCGTTCTGACGGAACTTGTCCTGTTGACCTGCCCCCAGTTGCCGTGCCACGGATAAGCAGGAAGTCCGTGGGTTGAAGGTTACTGCATCGGTGCTTGGGTTTCGCTGTTCGCTTCGATCTCCTGCTGTTGTCGATGGTTGGCGGCGAACTTCGCTGGCGGGATTC
>DASSNC010000040.1:0-50025 GCA_035688305.1 Rhodanobacteraceae bacterium | reverse complement strand
TCCTCGCCGACTTGCGCCGGGTCCCAATCGATGAGGCCGCTGCCGCTGGCGCGAAAGTCCCCTGGACGGTTGAAGCGGCGAAACACGAAGGCGCGATTGCCGGTGATGGTCACGCGCACGTCGAACGGGTTGTCGGGCAGGAATTCCTGCGCCAGGAAATAGCCGTACTGGAGTTCCGCATCCGCGGTCGGACCGAAGGGATTGCGGCCCTTGAAAAGATCGACCGCAGCCCGGACCCGCCGCCACAGCAGGCCCGCATGCGACGCCGGTCGCTGGCTCAACGCGATGGCGCCGTGGCCGAACAGTTGCTCGACGTGGAACAGCGCATCGTCACGGTTGGTTACCAGTCGAACGTTTGACCCCTGGTAGCCGGTCGCCAGCTTGAGTACGAAAGGATAAGTCGCGTCCGCACAAAACCGAACGGCGTGCTCGCGACTCCAGCACACGGTGGTGACGGGAATCGGGATTCCGGCCGCCGCCAGAAAGTAAGCCTGCCCGATCTTGTCTTCGAAGTGCCAGCGGCTTTCCAGCGACGGGAAAACCGGCATGCGCATGCCTTCCTCGATTGCGGTCAGGAGCCTGTCGGCGTGCAGGCGGGTATGGGCAGGCGGGTCGTAGCGCCACATGAACGCATCGCAAGCAGCAATCGTATCGAAAATGTCGGGAGCAAAGACGTCCACGGGGACCGCTTCGACATCCAGCTCCCGGGCAAGCTTGAGCCAACGCTTGGAATAGGACTGCCGTTCGCCGTTGTGATGCACCACTTCGTCGGGTTGGATGGCGATTTTGAGGCTCATGCCGTGCTGCTCCGTTGCGGGCGTGGTCGCTGCCGTTCGACTCCCCGCCGCAAGCCACGGTTGGATATCTCAGCCAGAAAATCTTCGAGAATCGCATCGGCGGCACGCTTGGACCCTTCCGCCCACGCCAGCTTGCCGTCCCCGGGCTCGCCCTCGAGCAGCCAATGGCCCGGACACGCTGCGACGACCCAGGCCGCGTAGTTCACCGTCAACTCGATGACCACCGGCTCGGCTCCGCGCCGCAGGATGTCCACCGCAACGGTCTGCGCACGAAGCTTGCGCGCGACCCGGAAAGCCAGTCGAACGATGTCCGTGTCAATTGCCTGCGGACTCCAGTCGATGCGCCCGTCGCTGCCGTGCGTACGGAAATCGCCAGGCGAGACGAAGCGCCGGCAGGCGAAGGCGCGGCGACCAATGACGATGACGGAAATCTCGAACTCGTTGTGCGCGAGAAATTCCTGCGCGTAGAAATAGCCATGCTGCAGTTCCGACTCAGGCGTGGAACCGTACGGGTTGCGGCCTTTCATGATTTCGGCCGCCGCCCGCAGGCGGCGCAACAACCGGTACGGGCGTGATGCAGGCCGATAACCGAGCGACACAACGCCGTGGCCGAACAGTTCATCGACGTAAAACAGCGCCTCGGCACGCGTGCGCAGCAGGCGCACGTTGGATGACTGGTGCCCGCCTGCCAATTTCAGCACGAAGGGATAGTTGGCATGGTTGCAGAACTGCTCCGCGCGCTGGCGCTCCCAGAAGACCCAGGTGATGGCGTGCGGAATGTTGGCCGCCTCGAGGAAACCGGACTGCCCGGGTTTGTCATCGTAAAACCACGTGCTGCGATTGGACGGAAACACCGGAATCCCCAGTCCTGCCTCCAGCGCGTACAGCAGTCGGCGTGAGTACACCCGCGGGTAAGCCGAAGATGGACAGCGCCACATGAACGCGTCGCACTTGGCAATCTGCGAAACACAATCGCTCGCGAAGACGTCCACCGGAAGTGCCTCGATCCCCAAGCTCGGCGCAAGCTCGAACCAGCGTCGCGAAAACGACTGGTGGTCGCCGTTGGGGTGCTCGACCGCGTCTGGCTGAATGGCGATCCTGAGGCTCATGGGACAACTGCTCCCTGTCCTTGGGGCGCGTGAAGCCCCATGGTACTCGCGAATGCCGGAGCGCGTAGCCAGGCGCCTGCCCGCGGCCACCACAGCAGCCGTGATGACGTTGCTGCGCGTCCGACGCCGGTGGCACCACGGCGGGTCGCGATGCCCGCACTCGACCGGCGATATGATGCATTGAAGCTGGGCGGGACGCGCAGCTGTGCTGACCCCGCCCATGGTACGTTGCAAGCAAGCATCACGTTTTGTGAGCCCTGAGCCGCGAAGGACCGCGTAATCGTGAAACGCATCCAATTCGCTACGCGATTCGTCGCCTACTTCCCGGACCCGGGTGATCGCGATCGCGACGAGCTCGCGCGCATGGCTGCGTTGCTCGCGCGCTCGGAATTCCACCTGCTGCGGCAGCGTGCCTATCTGCTTGGGGTAATCACACCTTCGTCCGGATCCGGGGAGTCTGCAGACTGGCTGCTGGACGTGTTCCCGGGCACGGCCGCGTCGGCACGGCTTGCGGCAGCGGGTTTCGATGCAGCCCAATCGGTGGAAGAAATCCACCGCAAAGCCGAGTCCTCGGCGCAGTGCTACAACCTGCTGCAACCGTCGGAGACGGGTTTCCTGCTCGAGAGCGACGCGCTCGGACTCAAACCCGTGCATATCGCGCGGACGCCCGGCGGTCACCTGCTGGGCTCGCGCATCGCCGACTTGCTGCAGCTGCTTCCGTCGCTGGCCGAACCCACCGACACGGCGGCGCTGTACGAACTGCTGGGGTTCTGGGCGCCGCTCATGGAGCGCACGTTGTACCGGCAAATCCGCCGCACGCTGCCCGGCGGATGCTATCGCTGGACGCCCAACGAGGGATTGTCGGGCAAGCGTGGCCGCGCCCTGCAATCGGCAACCGTTGCGCCGCTTTCGTTCATGGATCGAACCATCGCGACGATTCGCGACGCCGCGGGTCAATCGCTGCTGGAGAAAACGCATGGCGCGTCACAGCCCATCCTGCTGGCGCTCTCGGGCGGATTCGATTCACGCTTCATCGCCGCGTTGTGTCGCGAGCTTCACGTCGATGTACGTGCGGTGACTTACGGTCGCCGCCACCACAGCGAAACGCGCAGCACGCGCGCGGTCGCGCGGGCGCTCGCGCTCAAGCTGCAGGTGTTGACGCAACCTGCCGACACCACGCTGCGTTGGCTGCCGCAGTATCTGGAGGTCACCGAGGGCACGGCCGATCCGGCAGCCGCATCGATCATGAACCTGCGGCAACTGCCTACCGAGCTCGGCGGCTCGGTGTTGCACGGTTTCGGCGGCGACGTGCAGGCGGGCGCCCATGTCGGTGATTTCAGCGCGGCTGATTACGCGTCGCGCGAATCCATCGCTGGCGCCATCATTCGGCACTACTACCCGGCGAGCCGCCCGGGACTATGTGGCGTTTTCAGCCCCGCACCGAACCTGGATGAAGTCCGCCAGGATGTGCTGTCCGGCCTGCGTTCCGATTGCCCGCCGTACCAGGCGTATTTGCTGTGGTATCTGGAGAATCGCACCCGCCGATACGTCGCCACTCAATGTGCGCTTCTCGGCGATCGCCTTGACCCCATGATGCCCTTTTACGACCGGCGGTTGTTCGACATCTGGAACTCTGTCCCACCTATCGGACTGACCAACAGGACCGTGTTCAAAGCGCTCATGGCCCACTATTACCCCAAGCTCGCCCGCATTCCGCATCCGGAAGAGCTCGCGCCCGTCACACCCAATTTGCGTTGGCAGTTGGCACGCTTCTACCACAGCTTGCCGAACCGACTGTTGGCCACCGGCTTGGGCAACGACCGGGCGCGCCAGCTACTGCTGCGCCTCCACCACCACGACGATACGTACCTGCTGAGCAAGCTCGAGGCACCGCAGCAACGTGCCGCCATGCTGGCCGAGCTCGCCCGGCTGCGGCCGGCGCTGAAAGAGGTGTTCGGCATCGAGCTGTCGCCCAGTCATGCAACCGTCCTGGCTGCAGACCTGCAGGCGCTGCGGTCGCTGTTTGCCGTCGCCCGCTACGCGCAGGCACGCCTTGCCGGTGAGCTGCCTGCTGCAAGCTGATCGAATGGGACGCCGCAATGAAATCCAGGTGCAGTTCAAAGGCGGCCGTTGCGCGCGGACTCGAGCTGATCCAGATACATGATCAACGGAGAAATGGAAGGGTTGATGCGCCCGCGCGACAGGGCGCCCACCAGCATCCGGGCCCGCGGCACCAGGTTCTTCATCAGCGTTGAAGGCTTCCGCAATGCGAACCGGCGCGCGGCTTCTGCCAGAAATCGCGCCCGCACATGGCGGTCGTCGGTGCGGGGTGCACCCCTGTTGTCCGCGTACGGGATGTGTGCAAATCCCGGATAGGCGCGCGCAATGACTGCATCATGAAAGCTGCGGTCCATCAGCATGGCGGCCGGCAACGTGGCCATGAAATCGAACAGGTCATGGTCAAGGTACGGCGCATGCACGTGCCGAACGCCGTGCAACAGGCTGCAAGGTGCGAGCGCGATCTCGCGGCGGGTACGGTTCCAGAAAATGAACGATGCAATGGGATTGTGCGCATCGATGTGCTTGCGCACTTCCTGCGCCAGGCGCTGGTTGGCCACTTGCGGGTCCGCGGCTCGCCGAAGCTCGCCCTTCAGCAGTGCCTGCACGGCCGCAGCGGATGCGCCGTACCGCGCCAGCAGCTCGCCGGCAATCGCACCAACGTCGCGCGTGCGGAACGTGGCGTCGAGGTGGGCGTGGAGAAATGAGCTCTGCGAGAGGACGTCGCCGGCGATGCCGTCGTAAACGGCATCGAAGCGGCCGTTCAGATAATCGGCCAAGGCGAGATACCAGCCATGCGCGTTGGCGCAAAAGTGCGTCTCGCGGTTCTTGCGCAATTGCGCGTCGAGCAGTGACAGCCGCTGGTCCACGACCACGAGATCAAACCCAAGCGCATTGCACAACAACACTGCAACTTCCGGATCCACATTGGGGTCGGGTGGGTTGTCGATCGCCGACACGCACGCAGCGGGCGCAAAGCCGGTGCGATGCAACTCCAGCAGGATATGCCTCGAGTCCCTGCCACCGCTGATGGGTACGGCAAAGTTGTCGGTCGCAGGCGCCCGCTTGGCCATCGCGCGCGCGAACAATTCGATATAGCGATCGATCGCATCATCTCTGGAAATCGTCGCCATGTCCGGAACGGCGGGGAGCCTGCCGCGGCACTCGATCCCGCCGTTTTCCCAAACGAATACGGCGTTGGGCGGCACCACCCTGATCGCGGAAAACGGCGTGTCCTCGCCGAGGAAATAACCGAGCCTGAAGAAGACCGCAAGCGCGTCCACATCGAACGTGGTCGGCGCGCCGTGTTCAAGCAGCGCAACGAGTGATGGCGAAACGCACACCCCGCCGTCTGTGGTACGGAACCAGAAAAGCGGGTAGAACCCGTAGCGATCGTTGTCGACAACGAGCTGCGTGCCGTTCCAATGCCAGCGCGCGAACACGCCATCGGCCTCGGAGTGGGAGGAGGGCAATCGATGACCAAACTCTGCGTGCGCTTGACCGCTGGGCTCCCAGCGACCATCGCGCTTGGTCACCAGGAAACAGGAACGATCTTCCGCAACGGCCTGGGTTGCTTGTGGGGATTCGGTTTTTGAGCGTTGCGCTTCACCCCGCCGATCCGGATCGCCACGGCCGCTCATCGTGGTTTCCATAGCAAATCGATCATTTCGCGACAGTCGTCGCGGCGCACGATCCACATGAACGCCGTGTACGTCAGCGCACCGATGACTATCAGCAATGCCAACCCTACTGCGGGTGCAAGCAGCGGCTCGACGATCATGCGACGCGCAAGGACTACCACGAGGTACATCAGTGCGCCACCAAGGGCGGGCACCAGCATGGGTTGCAGATAATCACGATAGGTCAGGCCCAGCGGTGGCAGTGAAACCCGTAGCTGCAGCAAACGCACGAACGGATACGCGACTACCCATGCCAGCGTTACTCCCGTCAAACCGCCGTACACCGCGCCAATGAAAAACGCCGGCACCATGATGACCAGACTGATCGCGGTATTGAGCGTACCGAGGTGGGGCTTGCCAATCGCCGAAAGCGCCGAGCCGCCGCCGTGCGAGACCATGCGCACGGGCATCATCAGGCTCAACAGCTGCAACGGGATGATCGCCGGTTCCCAACGCTTTCCCAGCACCACGTTGACCAGATCGGGGGAAATACTCGAGATGCCCCAGAAAATCGGGAAGGAAATGATGCTGAGGATGCGAACCGCCTTGCAGTAATGGGAACGCAACTGCGCCATTTCGTGCTGGATCGATGCGTAAGCGGCAAAGCCAACCTGGTCCAGCAGGGCACTGACTTTTTGCATTGGCAGCGATGCCAATTGCATGGCAATGGAGTAGAAACCAAGGATTTCCTTGCCGAGCAGCTTGCCGATGATGAAGACATCGGCCTGCGAATATACATACCAAATCAGACGGCTCGCGGTAACAAATCCACCAAAGCGCATCATGTCGGCCATGCCCGCTCGCGAAAACCTGGGCAGGCACCAGTAGCGAGCCGCCAGAACCAGGCCGATTGGCCGAATCGCTGCGCCCATCAGGCTGCCATAGACTAGCGCCCACACACCCGCACCGGTTAGCGCAAACCCGAGGGTAGTCAACCCGTTGCCGACCACCACAGCCAGGCCCACGAATGACTTCCGCTTGAAGTTCATGCTGCGGCTGAGCATCGCATCCTGCACGACACCAACGGCCGCAAGTGGGAACTGGATACCAAGGACGCGCACAATGTCCGTGAGACGCGCATCCCCGAAGAACGCGGCAAACCATGGCGCGCCGAAGAAGACCAGTACGTAGAAGGCACTATTGACAGTCAGCAGGATTCCAAACGACTGCTCGACCTGACGCCGGGTAAGGTCACGCTTCTGCACCATGGCCGTGTACAGGCCCATTTCCTGGAACAGGGCCGCGAATCCGATCACCAGTTCGGCGATCGCCATCAAGCCATAGTCCGCAGGCTTGAGAATGCGGATCACGACCAATGTGATCGCCCACGCAACGAGTTGACCGGCGAAACGGGCACCCGTCAGCCACTTCAGCGAATGCAGTACGTCACCGCGAAGGCTCATTCTCGAGAAAGCTCTGATTTTGCGCTGTGGTCGAAGTACCGACGGCTGTGGAAATCATAACGGGCGCGATCGATGCAAATGACACCGGCGGGCAAGCCGGTTGCTGCATCCCTGGACTGTGGAGCATCCGACAAACATGAACACGTCGGCTCGGACTTCGTCGATGCCGCACCAGTGCCCCGATTCACCGTTCCGCGTCAGCGCGTTCCCGACCTGCGCTGCAGTCGTTCCGGCGCTGCCAGTGAGCCCTGCAGAAGAATCGGCCATCTGGCGATGTCCATGCAACGTGATGTTGTCGCCTGGCAAAGCCTGCTGGTTCGAGTTCGACGCGTATTTCGCGTGTGCTCTGCAACTACTCGTCGAGTTGTTGCGTAAACCCGGATTACGCGCGCCGATCCACCCGCGCAGTGATTTCCGTGCGAACGCGGGCAACGACCAAGGCAATCCATCGCGCTTGCCGCCAAGCCGTGTTTTCTGCCGCTGCCTGGAGGCGAGCAGCGGGAACGCTTCAAGATCGCAACCTTCGTCTTCGAAGTTTGCCGCAAACGTGCAGCACTCCGATCTTCACGACGTCGCCCATGGACAAGAGGCCGGGGCGTCCGTGCCCCCAGTCTCGGCCCTGTCAAAGCATCCCTGCCCGAAGTGGCGTCCTGTGCAACTGTGTCGTCCGTGACAGACGTTCACTGTACGGCTTGCCAGAGGGGTGTTCCGTACGCCAACGCACATGGGGCGAGGCTTGCGACCCAGTGGAATGATCAGCATTGCGTCGCGTCGGGGCTCTGTTGACCACCGAGCGTCATTGCGGGTTGGAAATTGCCCCAGATGCCAGACCATCTGGTTGACCCGCACGTGTCGCAGGGTCGACCGTGCGGTCGAGAAACAACAACGCCAGCGACCGTAAGTCACTGGCGTTGTTGTTTTATTGGTGCGCCCGGAGAGATTCGAACTCCCGACCACCAAGTTCGTAGCCTGGTACTCTATCCAGCTGAGCTACGGGCGCATTGTTTGCCTTCACACGTACCCGTGCGAAAGAGCCGCAAATTATCCGTTGTCGTGACCGAACCGTCAACGAATATTTGGCGGAGAGAGAGGGATTCGAACCCTCGATCAGGCTTTTGACCCGATACTCCCTTAGCAGGGGAGCCCCTTCGGCCTCTCGGGCATCTCTCCGAATCTGTTTTCAACTCGATCAGTGTAACAACGGATGCCACGACAAGCCTGGACCACCGTTCGGGATATGTTCGCATCATCCATGATGCTCACCCCTCGCTGTGCTCGGGGCCAGCCTGCGGCTGTCCGAATTTGCTCCCGGCAAATTCGTCGAACCCTCGATCAGGCTTTTGACCCGATACTCCCTTAGCAGGGGAGCCCCTTCGGCCTCTCGGGCATCTCTCCGATTCTGTTTTGGATCAAGCAGTGTAGCAACGGATGCCACGGCAAGCCGGGTGCACCGTTCTGGATATGTTCGCATCATCCATGATGCTCACCCCTCGCTCCGCTCGGGGCCAGCCTGCGGCTGTCCGAATTTGCTCCCGGCAAATTCGTCGAACCCTCGATCAGGCTTTTGACCCGATACTCCCTTGGCAGGGGAGCCCCTTCGGCCTCTCGGGCATCCTTTCGAACAAACCTTCCACCTGACCCAGTCGCCGTCCGGTGCAAGCCAGTCGGCTAGGATAAATGCGTTGCAGTTTTCGGTAAAGCCGAAACTGGATTGGGTCAGTGACCGCCAGCTTCGTGGTTGACCTGTTCGTCGACTGCTACGGGTTCGCCAGCGGCGTGTTCATGTTTGATACGCTGGTAAATCTCCTCGCGGTGCACCGCGACGTCCTTGGGTGCCGTGATGCCGATACGCACCTGGTTGCCCTTGACGCCCAACACCGTAACCGTCACCTGGTCGCCGATCATGAGGGTTTCCCCCACTCGGCGAGTCAAAATCAACATGATTGAGCTCCATGTTCTCGAGTCCATTGGACCCGAAAGTGACGCGCGCGTTCCCCTCCTGTTGCGCGACGTCGCTTATGAAAGGGCGGTCACGAACGCATGCGCGCAAGCGTACGCACTCAGGTTCCTCCATCCCCGCACTAGACCGGTACGGGTGCGACCGATTCGGCAGCAATACTATAGGAGCGGGCAACCACCAGCAATGAAACGCCCATGACTTCCGGCAGGGAACGCGATCTACTTCAAACTCTGCGCAAGCCACTCGCCCAGACCGCCGAGCGCATGATCCAGCGCCGGTGAATCGACACCGCCACCCTGCGCCATATCAGGCCGTCCACCGCCCTTGCCGCCGATCTGTTTCGCGACGTGCGCGACCACGTCGCCGGCCTTGACCTTGCCCAGCGCCGCACCATGCACCCCCGCAACCAGCGCGGCCTTGCCGTCCTGCGCCGACGCCAGCAACACCACGCAATCCTTGAGCTTCTGTTTCAAGGTATCGATCGCATCGCGCAACGCCTTCGCGTCCATGCCATCGACGCGCGCAGCCACCAGTTTGATGCCCGCAATGTCCTGCGCATGCGCGGCGAGATCACCGGTCGCGGCGCCCGCGGCCTTCGCCTTGAGTGCATCCAGTTCGCGTTCCAGCTTTTTCTGCCGATCCAGCAGGTGTTGCAGTTTTTCGGCCACATCGCCCGGCTGCGCGGACAGCATGTTCGCCACGTCACCGAGGTGGCGTTCTTCGGCCACCACATGCGCCATCGCGCCCGCGCCGGTCAAAGCTTCGATGCGGCGTACACCCGAGGCGACACCGGATTCCGAGACAATCTTGAACAGGCCGATATCGCCGGTGCGCGACACGTGCGTGCCGCCGCACAATTCGGTCGAGAAATCACCCATCTTCAGGACCCGCACTTCATCGCCGTACTTCTCGCCAAACAGCGCCATCGCGCCGGTGGCGATTGCATCGTCGTAACCCATGTGCCGGACTTCGGCCTGGTTGTTGCGGCGGATCTGTTCGTTGACACGATCTTCGATGTGGCGCAATTCGTCCGGTTTCAGCGGCTGGAAGTGCGAAAAATCGAAGCGCAGGCGGTCCGGCGCAACCAGTGACCCTTTCTGGGTAACGTGCTCGCCCAGTGTTTCGCGCAATGCCGCGTGCAGCAGGTGCGTGGCCGAATGGTTGAGGACCGTGGCTTGCCGGCGCGTGCTGTCGACGCGCGCCAGTACGGCGTCACCTACGCGCAACGGCGCGTTGCCCTTCCATTCGCCAACGTGGCCATGGAACTGGCCCGCGAACTTCTGGGTGTCGTTGACGATGAAGCGGCCGGCGGCATGCTCCAACGCGCCGGTGTCACCAACTTGCCCGCCGGACTCTGCGTAGAACGGCGTGCGATCGAGGATGATTGCCGCCGCTTCACCCGGTGCCAGCGCGTCGGCCACGTGCCCGTCGTGCAGGATCGCGAGCACCTTGCAGTCCTTTGCATCCAACATCTCGTAGCCGAGGAACTGCGTGGGCGGTAATCTGCTGGCGACTTCCGCCGGCAATTGCGACTTGCTTTCGAATTTGCTGGCCGCGCGGGCGCGTTCGCGCTGCGCTTCCATGGCCTGCTCGAAACCCGCCATGTCAACGCCCAGGCCGCGTTCGCGCGCGATGTCGGCAGTGAGGTCGACCGGGAAGCCGTAGGTGTCATACAGGCGGAACGCATCCTCGCCCGGGATCAGCTTGCCGGCTTTCGCCGCCACGTCGTCGAACAACTTCATGCCGTGTTCCAGCGTTTCACCGAAGCGCTGTTCTTCGGCGCGCAACGCCTCTTCGACGAAGGCCTGCTTGCGGGCAAGCTCGGGATAGGCCTCGCCCATTTCGGCAACCAGCGGCGCCACCATCTTCCAGAAAAACTCACCGCGCACGCCCAGCATCCAGCCGTGCCGCAGCGCACGACGGATGATCCGCCGCAACACGTAACCGCGGCCTTCGTTGGACGGCAGCACGCCATCGACGATCAGGAACGAGCAGGCACGGATGTGATCGGCGATCACGCGCAGCGACTTGTTCTCGCGATCCTTGCAGCCGGTCAACTGCTGCGCGAGCGCGATCAGGCGCTGGAACAAGTCGATCTCGTAATTGGAATGCACGCCCTGCAGTACCGCGGCCAGGCGTTCCAGGCCCATGCCGGTGTCCACGCACGGCGCGGGCAACGGCGACAAGGTGCCATCGTCGGCGCGGTCGAATTGCATGAACACGAGGTTCCAGATCTCGATGTAACGGTCACCGTCTTCGTCGGGCGAACCGGGCGGGCCGCCGGCCACGTCGGCACCGTGGTCGTAGAAAATCTCGCTGCACGGCCCGCAGGGCCCGGTGTCGGCCATCTGCCAGAAATTGTCGGACGCATACGGCGCGCCCTTGTTGTCGCCGATGCGCACGATGCGCTCGGCCGGCACGCCGATCACGTCGCGCCAGATGCCGTAGGCTTCATCATCGGTGTGGTAGACCGTCACCCAGAGTTTTTCCGCCGGCAGCCCGAACACCTGCGTCAACAGCTCCCACGCCCACGCGATCGCTTCCTTCTTGAAGTAGTCGCCGAACGACCAGTTGCCGAGCATCTCGAAAAAGGTGTGGTGGCGCGCGGTGTAACCAACCGAATCGAGGTCGTTGTGCTTGCCGCCGGCGCGCAGGCAGCGCTGCACATCGGCCGCGCGCGCATACGCCAACTTCTCGCTGCCGAGGAACACGTTCTTGAACTGCACCATCCCCGAGTTGGTGAACAACAGGGTCGGATCGTTGGCCGGTACCAGGGGTGCCGAGGGCACGATGGTGTGGCCACGGTCACGGAAAAAGTCGAGGAAGCGCGCGCGAATCTCTGCAGTTTTCATGCGGTTAGGTCGTAAATCTCAGGTGATTGACACGTCAAACGCCATGCCTTCCCGCCTGCCGAACGGCGGCAGGACATCAATCGTCGGGCGTTTCGACGTCGGAATGGCTGACGATTCTAACGGTGGCGGCGGGGAAACCGCGACGCAACAGGAAAGCCGCGCGTTTGCCGCGTTCGGCGTGGTCGGCGGGCGGCTGGTGGCCGTACTTCTTGCGCAGCTGGGCGCGGGCCAAATCCATCCAATTGGCGTCGGCTGAATCAAGCAAGTTGCGGATCGCGGCATCGGCAAGACCGTGCGAACGCAGTTCGGCACGGATGCGATCGGGGCCGTAGCCCTGCCCCACCCGTGCGCGCACGATCATTTCGCCAAAGCGATCGTCATCCTGGTAGTTCTGCGCCTGCAGGCGCTTGAGCGCCGATTCCGATTCCGCCTCGTCGCAACCGGCGCGCTCCAGCCGCGTCCGCAGCTCGCGTTCGGAATATTCCCGCCGCGCCAGCATGCCGAGCGCGCGGTCATAGGCGCTGCGCTCGTTGCCATCACTGGAAGATTTGCGTCGCCCCATGCCGAACATTGTAGGAGGGCCGGCAGGCCCTCCTGCGCCTCGTCACCCGGCCAGTTGCAGCCTCAGGCCTCGACTTCCTCGGCATCCTCGGTCGCGGCGACGCTGCCACCGCCCGCAGGCACCAGAAGCTTGGCGCGCAAGGCGGTATCGAGTTCCTTGGCGGCGGCGGGATTGTCCTTGAACCACTGGCGGGCGTTTTCCTTGCCCTGCCCGATCCGCTCACTGTTGTAGCTGTACCACGCGCCGGACTTCTCGACGAGGTCGTGGAGCACGCCAAGCTCGATCAATTCGCCCTCGTACGAGGTGCCCTCGCCGTAGAGGATCTCGAACTCGGCCTGCCGGAACGGCGGCGCAACCTTGTTCTTCACCACTTTCACGCGGGTTTGCGAGCCGATCACCTCGTCGCCCTTCTTGACCGCGCCGATGCGGCGGATGTCGAGGCGCACCGAGGAGTAGAACTTCAGCGCGTTGCCGCCGGTGGTGGTTTCGGGGTTGCCGAACATCACGCCGATCTTCATGCGGATCTGGTTGATGAAGATCACCAGGGTGTTGGAGCGCTTGATGTTGGCAGTGAGCTTGCGCAGCGCCTGACTCATCAGGCGCGCCTGCAGGCCGACGTGCGTATCGCCCATCTCGCCTTCGATTTCGGCCTTGGGCGTCAGCGCCGCAACCGAATCGACCACCACCACGTCGACCGCGTTGGAGCGTACCAGCATGTCGGCGATTTCCAGCGCCTGCTCACCAGTGTCGGGCTGCGAGACCAGCAGGTCGTCGACGTTGACGCCGAGCTTGGCGGCGTAGCTGGGATCGAGTGCGTGCTCGGCATCGACGAACGCCGCGGTACCGCCGGTCTTCTGGCAGGCTGCGATCACCTGCAAGGTGAGCGTGGTCTTGCCCGAGGACTCCGGCCCGTAGATTTCCACCACGCGCCCGCGCGGCAGACCACCGACACCCAGCGCGACATCGAGGCCCAGCGAGCCGGTCGAGACCACGTCCATGACCTCGGCCACGCGATCGCCCATGCGCATCACCGCGCCCTTGCCGAACTGCTTCTCGATCTGGCCCAGTGCGGAAGCCAGTGCGCGGCGCTTGTTGTCATCCATTGCGGAACCCTCGGTTGGTTATGCTGGCGCGAAGTATCGCGGCGGGACTTCTCACGGATTGAGATCGGCGCGTCGCGATGGCCCAGGCATTATTTCACACCCCTCCAGCGGCGACAGCGGCGCACGCCGCGTCAACGTGTCAGGATTTCCTGAATCCCGTGCAACGCCGCCGCCACGGTGTGGCGGCGTATCGCGTCGCGATCACCCTCGAAACGGAAAACCTCGGCGCGGCCGGTGCCGGCGCGCAGTTGCCACGCGATCCACACTGTTCCCACCGGCTTGGCAGGCGTGCCGCCGGAGGGGCCGGCGATGCCGGTGACCGCGACCGCCACCGACGCGCCCAGACGGGTCAGCGCGCCCGACGCCATTTCCTGCGCAACCTCGCCACTCACGGCGCCGCGTCGTTCCAGCGTGGCGGCGGCGACACCCAGCAAGGCTTGCTTGCTGGCATTCGAATAGGTGACTGCGCTGCCGGCGAAAAACACCGAGCTGCCCGGGATGTCGGTCAGCAACTTGCCGATCCAGCCGCCGGTGCACGATTCGGCCGTGGCCAGCACCTGCGCACGCTCGTGCAGCAGCTCGCCCAATGCGAGCGCCAGCGTGTGCAGGCTGGCGTCCGTCGGAACTTCTACCCGATCCATGCGAAACTTCCCGTTTGCGATTGATCACTTCTACTCCACCCCAGTGCCCGCGCCAAGCGCCCGAATGAACCAGGCCGACCTCGCCCGCCACACGCCACTGATGCGCCAGTACTTCACCGCCAAGGCGGAGTATCCGGACACGCTGCTGTTTTTCCGGATGGGCGACTTCTACGAGATGTTCTACGACGACGCCCGCAAGGCTGCGCGGCTGCTCGACATTACCCTGACCCAGCGCGGCGAATCCGCTGGCGCGCCGATCCCGATGGCCGGCGTGCCCTACCACGCGGCCGAAGCTTACCTTGCGAAGTTGGTTCGCGCCGGCGAATCGGTGGCGATCTGCGAGCAGATCGGCGACACCACCGGCAAGGGACCGATGGAGCGCAAGGTGGTGCGGGTGGTGACGCCCGGTACCGTGACCGACGAGGCGCTGCTGCCGGAGCGGCGCGACAACCTGTTGCTGGCGATCGCGATTGGCGCCGCCGGATACGGCCTGGCCTGGGTTGACCTGACTTCGGGCCGCTTCGTAGTGAGCGAAGTCGCCGACGAGGCGGCGCTCGCCGCCGAACTCGCGCGCCTCGCGCCCGCCGAAATCCTGGTTGGCGAAGATGCGGTCTTGCCACCCGTCGTCACCACGTTGACGGGGCGCCGCCAGCGCCCGCCCTGGCATTTCGATGCAACCAGCGGGGCACGCGAACTGACGGCGTTCTTCGGCACCCGCGATCTTTCGGGTTTTGGCGCCGACGGCCTGCACGCGGCAATCGGGGCAGCCGGCTGCCTGCTGCAATATCTCAAGGAAACACAGAAAGCCGCACTGCCGCACTTGACCGGGCTTGCGGTTGAAAGTGCCGATGAAACGCTGGCGATGGATGCTGCCACCCGCCGCAACCTCGAGCTGGACACCCATGCGAGTGGTGATGCGCGCTACACCCTGCTCGGCGTGCTGGACGCCACGATCACACCGATGGGCGCGCGCATGCTGCGGCGCTGGCTGCATCGACCCCTGCGCGAGCGCACGATCCTGCAGGCGCGACATCAGGCACTCGGCGCGCTGATCGATGCCGGTGCGTTCGCGGCGCTGCGCGAGCAGCTACGCGCGATCGGTGACCTCGAACGCATCCTCGCGCGCGTGGCGTTGCGCAGTGCCCGGCCCCGTGATCTTGCGACCCTGCGCGACGGCCTGGCCGCGGCGCCCGAATTGCGGAGCGTGCTGGCGCAGATCGAGTCGCCCTTGCTGGACGATCTCCTGCAACGCATCGGCGACCACGCAGACACCGCAGGCCTCTTGCAAACCGCCATCAGCGAGCGTCCGCCCATGTTGCTGCGCGACGGCGGCGCCATCGCCGATGGCTACGATGCGGATCTGGACGAACTGCGCCAGCTCGCCACCAATGCCGACCAATACCTGGTCGAACTTGAAGCGCGCGAGCGCGCCGCCACCGGCATTGCGACCTTGAAGGTTGGCTACAACCGCGTGCATGGGTACTACATCGAATTCGGCAAGTCGCACGACACCAAGGCGCCCGCGCATTACACCCGCCGCCAGACCACCAAGAATGCCGAGCGCTACATCACCGAAGAGCTGAAGGCATTCGAGGACAAAGTACTGTCGGCGAAGGAGCGCTCGCTGATGCGCGAGCGCGCGCTCTACGAAGGCGTACTCGACGCGCTGATCGAAAAACTCGAACCGCTGAAGCATGCCGCCGCGGCCATCGCCGAACTCGACGTGTTGTCCAACCTTGCCGAACGCGCCGACGCGCTCGGCTGGAACATGCCGCGGCTCGTCGACGAGCCGTGCATCGACATCAAGCGCGGGCGCCATCCGGTGGTGGAACAGGTGCGCGCGGAACCCTTCGAGCCCAACGACCTCACGCTCGACGGCACAGCGTCCAACGGCGGCCGCCGCATGCTGGTGATCACCGGCCCCAACATGGGCGGCAAGAGCACCTACATGCGCCAGAACGCGCTGATCGTGCTGCTGGCGCACATCGGCAGCTACGTACCCGCGGAGAGTGCAGTGATCGGCCCGATCGACCGCATCTTCACGCGCATCGGCGCAGGCGACGACCTGGCGCGCGGACAATCAACCTTCATGGTCGAGATGAGCGAAACCGCCAACATCCTGCACAACGCCACGGCACAATCGCTGGTCTTGATGGATGAAGTCGGGCGCGGCACCTCGACCTACGACGGCCTCGCGCTGGCACGCGCCGCGGCGGTGCACCTGGCCACGGTGAATCGCGCATTCACGCTGTTCGCGACGCACTATTTCGAACTGACCGAACTGGCAACGCAATTCGAAGGCATCGCCAACGTGCACCTGGACGCCGTTGAATACCACGATCCACGCCAAGGCGAGCAACTGGTGTTCATGCACGCAGTCAAGGAAGGCCCGGCCAATCGCAGTTTCGGGCTGCAGGTTGCGGCGCTTGCCGGATTGCCGAAACCCGTGCTCGCGGATGCGAAGCAAACCCTGGCGGCACTTGAACACGGTGAGCGTCCGCGCCGCGCGCCCGAGCAGCAAGCAGCAAACCCCAAGCCGCAGGCCGACCTGTTTGCCCCTGCAGCCGATCCCGTGCTGGCGGAAGTCGCCGACGCGCTGCGTGCACTGGATCCCGATTCCCTCACCCCACGCGACGCGCTGGATACGCTGTACCGGCTGCGCAAACGCCTGCTTGGTCCGTGATCGGGTGCGCGTCGGAATTCGCGTAACGAGCTGACTCCGCTATCAGTCGCGGGTGACCGCACCAGGTTGCCGGCAGTTATTTGCCCGCGGCCTCGTCCGACTTTGCGGGAGCGGCCGACGCCACCTTGACATCGAACTTGACCCCGCCCTTGCCCGCCGACCCACTCGTCCAGCTGGGATGCATCTTCAAGCTGAGCGCACGCAGCGACCAGAACCCGGAATACCCCGGCTTTGCGGCGGCATGTGCATCGGCTGGCGCCGCGACCTGCAACGGCATGGCGGCTTGAACCGGTGCCACGGGTTCCGCCACGGGCTTCGCTTCTGCAGCCACCACGGCCGGCGCAGGTGCGGGCGGCGCAACCGCGGCGGGCATATCGGCAGCGACAGGCTCCACAAGCGGTGCAACGTCCGGCGTTGCGGCAGCGTCAACTGGAACGGGCGGCTCTGGTGCAGTCGCGCTGTCCGCCACCGGCGCAACCGGATCCGCGCCGGCATCAAGCTTCGGCACGGCTGGCGCTGTGGCCGCTGCCTGCTCGGCTGGCTCGGGGGCGATCTCGGGCTTGGCCACGTGTGGCGATTCGACGGGTTCGGCATCCAGCACCACCGGCTGCCCGGCCGCATGGGCCTCGTCCGGCATTGCCACATCGGGGATGGAATCCCATTCCTCCGGCGTCATGCCTTCCGGGATGGCATCCGCCGCAAGCGAGTCGGTGCGGGCAGCCATGCGTCCGGCCTGCACCAGTGAGCGGATCGAATGGAACACCTCGGCACGTCCAAACGGCTTCTTGATGAAGCCATCGGCACCGAAGCGCTGCACGTAAAACTGTTCGGTCGCCTGCTGATTGCCGCTCATCATGATGATCGGCGTGGTGCGGGTGCGGGTGTCCCGCCGCAGCGCGCGCAGCACCGCGAACCCGGACATGCCGGGCAGCACGATGTCGAGGAAGATCAGGTCGGGAAATTGCGACTGCGCCATTTCGACGGCGTTTTCGCCATCGGGCGCTTTCAGGACTTCGTAACCGTCCTGGGCCAGCATCTTGCCCAACACGGCGCGGATCGTGGCCGAATCGTCCACCACCAGCACCCGGGCGCCCAACGACGCCCGCAGGCGATCGTCGCCGCGACGCTCACTGCCAGCGGCGGTTCCCACGAAGCGCTTCAAAATATCGAAAACAGGCATCCTGATCCCCGGAGGCAGGCTCGCATAGTTTCGGCGGGTATCTGTATCAGTGCAAGCTTCGGACCAACCACGGCCACGCGAGCGTTTCAGGGCACCGCGCGCTCGCGGCGCGGCGCCACGCGGAATACGCGGCAGCCGGTTCAGCGGTTGAAGACCACGCTGCAACAGGTGACGCCACCCTCGGCCTTTTCGGTTTCCGACATGTCCACGCTGCGCACGTCGATGCCGAGACCGCGCAGGCGCTCGGCGGTACGCGGCGCGGACGCCGCATGGATCACCGCATCGCCCACCAGTACCGCGTTGGCTGCGAACGGCTCGCGCGGATCGACCGTGATCGCCTCGAAACCGGGAAAGCTGGCCGCGTCCACCCACTCCGGGTTCAGCAACACGCACCGCGACGCAACCTGGGTCACGGCGGTCTTGAGGTGCAGGCAATCGCGCAATGGGGCGGCCTCGACGCGGTAGCCGAACGGTGCGAGCAAGCTGCGCAGTTGCGCGATACCTTCGGCATTGCTGCGCGCCGAGGCGCCGACATACACGCTGCGATCCAGCCGCAACACGTCGCCGCCATCCAGCGTGCCGGGTGCTTCGATGTGGCGAAGTTCGCGCAAGCCCTGCAGCGCCGCAGCCATGGACGCGGTCTCGGCACGCCGCGACAGCGCGCCGGGGCGAGTGATCACCGCCACCTCGTCGAGCACGATGACCGTGTCCTCCACGAATACCGAATCCGGCTGCTCCGGCTGTTCGGGCAGCTGCCGCACCTCGCAACCGGCGTCGCGCAATGCCTGTTCGTAGGCGGCATGCTGGCGGCGCGCCAGTGCAAGATCGATCGGCCGCCGCGGCAGGTGGCTCAATTCACACTGTTCGAGCGCGCGGCTGACCGCGCGGGTGATGGCAATGCGGGCGATGGTCGTCCCCTTGCTGGCGTGCAAGGTGGCAGCGTAGCGGATGCGACGCCGACCGACCAACGCCCCGCGCAGGCAGCCTCGCCGCATGTACTATCCGCCAACCGTTCGCGCTGCAGGGGTGGCCGATGAGCGTAGCGAAGCGTGAGATAGGCCTGGTCGCCGCCACCGCGCTGGTGCTCGGCAACATGATCGGTTCGGGCGTGTTCCTGCTGCCCGCGTCGTTGGCACCTTATGGCGGCTACAGCCTGATCGGCTGGGTGATCAGCGGCATCGGGGCCCTGCTGCTGGCCGGCGTGTTCTACCGCCTCGCCAAGCGCGCGCCGCGCGCAGGCGGTCCCTACGCCTACAGCCGCGAAGCCTTCGGCGACTGCATCGGATTTTTGGTCGCGTGGATGTACTGGGTTTCGCTCGTGGGCGGCAACGCCACCATTGCGGTCGCGTTCGCCAGCTACCTTTCCGTGTTTCTTCCGTTCATCGGCACGCAACCCATCTACGGCGCGCTGACTGCCTTGGCCGCGATCTGGATATTGGTCGCAGTCAACATTGCGGGCATTCGTGGCGCCGGCAAGGTACAAGTCATCACGACCATCCTGAAGTTGGCGCCCCTGCTGGCACTCGCGCTGTTCGGCTTCGTGCATTTCAATCCGCAGTTGCTGGCGCCCGGACCGCACGCCGGGGCACCGCTGCACGCGGTCAGCCTGTGCGTGGCGGCGACCTTGTTCGCCTTCATCGGCGTGGAATGCGCTTCGATTCCCGCCGGGCACGTACGTGATCCCGGGAAAACCATTCCGCGCGCCACGCTGCTCGGCACCTCGATCGCGGCGGTCGTGTACATCGCCTGCACGGCGGCGGTGATGGGCGTGCTGCCGGCCGCAGAACTGGCAAAGTCGAACGCACCGTTTGCCGACGCCGGCCATTTGCTCTGGGGCAACTGGGCCGGACTCCTGATCGCAGGCGCCGCGGCGATTTCCTGCTTTGGTGCGCTCAACGGCTGGACCCTGGTTGCCGGACAGTTTCCACAGGCTGTCGCCCGCGATGGGCTGTTCCCGCGCGCCTTTGCACGCGAGTCAAGCCGCGGCACACCGATGTTCGCGTTGTTGGTCTCTGGCGTGTTCAACAGCGTCATGGTGATGATGAACTACAGCCACGGCATGGTCGCCATGTTCACCTTCATGGTGCTGCTGACGACGCTGGGCAGCGTCGTCGCCTACCTGTTTTGCGCGATGGCCGACGTCGTGCTGGCACATCGCAGCGGCAAGCCCATGCCGTTGCACAACCTGGTGCTGGCCTGCGCCGCGTTCGCGTTTTCGGTGTGGGCAACCATCGGTGCCGGCCAGGAAGCCGTGTACTGGAACTTCGTGTTGCTGATCGTCGGAATTCCGCTGTACGTGTGGCAGGTTCGCCGCTCGAAACCCGGCGCCACGGCGGAACCTGCGGCATAGGCGTTACAGGGTGTCGAGATCACCCAGCGCGCGGATCAACCTGCGTGCGCGCTTGTCGGGCCGCTTCGGTGGTGGTTTGTAACCGGCGCGTTCGGCGCTGCGTTGCGCGCGCGCCGTTTCGCGTGCGCGCACCGAGGTCTCCGATTCGCGGTACAGCGTTTGCGCCACGGCCGCCGAGCCGCGTTTGTGCGTGAGACCGGTGACTTCGACCTCGAAGGTCTCCTCGCCGCGCGTGACGCGCAGCATCTGACCGACCCGTACGTCGTGCGACGGCTTGCACACCGCGCCCGCGATCATCACCCGCCCGCGCTCGATCGCCTGCTTGGCCAGTGCACGCGTCTTGAAGAACCGCGCGGCCCACAACCATGCGTCGATACGGACGGAATCACATTCAGCCATGGGGAGACAGAACTTGGCCACGGATGAACACGGATGGACACGGATCAACGGCATCCATCGCTGTATCCGTGATGATCCGTGAAAATCCGTGGTGAATGGCTTTTCGTTCCGACATCAGCTACCCAGCAATGCTCGATTCATGCGCTGCACGAACGCCGCAGGATCGGGCAATTGCGCGCCCGCGGTGATCTCGGCCTGCTCCAGCAGCAGCAATGCCAGATCCTTCGCCTTGGCGTCGTCGGCCTCGGACTCCACGCGTTTGAGCAGCGCATGTGCAGGATTGATTTCGAGCGTCGGTTTCGACTCGGGGACATCCTGTCCGGCTTCGCGCAGCAAGCGCGCCATGTGCGGCGCCAGGTCGTAGTCACCCAATGCAAGGCACGCGGGCGAGTCGGTGAGGCGCGCGGAAACCTTGACCTCGCCGACGCGCTCGCCGAGCAATTCCTTCAGCTTCTTCACCAACGGCTCCGCTGCCTTCGCGGCTTCTTCCTGTTTCTGCTTGCCGGCCTCGTCCAGCGGCAACTCGCCCTTGGCGACGTTGCGGAACGACTTGCCTTCGTATTCCGAGAACTGCCCCATGATCCATTCGTCGATGCGGTCGAACATCAACAATACTTCGATGCCCTTGGCGCGGAACGCTTCCAGCTGCGGGCTGCCGGCGGCGGCCTTGTAGCTGTCGGCGGTGACGTACCAGATCGCATCCTGGCCCGGCTGCATCCGCGCGAGGTAATCGTCCAGCGACACCTTTTCGTCGGCGCCCTCGCTCTTGGTGGAGGCAAAGCGCAGCAGCTTGGCGATGCGTTCACGGTTGGACGGATCCTCCACGATGCCCTCCTTCAGCGTGTTGCCGAAAGCCTTGCGGAAGGTCTCGAACTTCTCCGGCTCGTCTTTCGCCAGCTTCTCGATCAGGTCCAGCACGCGTTTGACGCAGGACGCCTTGATGCGTTCGATCTGGCGGTTGTGCTGCAGGATCTCGCGGCTGACATTGAGCGGCAGGTCATCGGCATCGACCACGCCACGCACGAAGCGCAGGTAGTTCGGCAGCAGTTCCTCGGCCGCGTCCATGATGAAAACACGCTTGATGTAAAGCTTGATACCCTTGCGCTCGTCGCGCGCACCCATCAACAAGTCGAACGGTGGCTGCGCTGGGATGTAGAGCAGCGTCGTGAAGCGCTGGCTGCCCTCGACCCGGTTGTGGCTCCACGCCAGCGGATCGTTGAAATCGTGGCCGAGCGACTTGTAGAACGCCTTGTACTCGTCGTCGCTGATGTCGGACTTGTTTTTCGCCCACAGCGCCGATGCGTCGTTGACGGTTTCCCACTCGGCGGTCGGCTTGCCGTCCTTCTGCTTGTGCATGCGGATCGGAAACGCAACATGGTCGGAGTACTTGCGGATCAGGTCGCGCAGTTTCCAGTTGTCTAGGAACTCGTCGGCATCGTCCTTCAGATGCAGGATCACGCTGGTACCGCGCGTGTCGACATCTTCGACGCCGAGTGAATAATCACCCTTGCCGTCGCTTTCCCAACGGACGCCGTCCTTCGCTTCGGCACCGGCACGGCGCGTCAGCACCGTTACCTTGTCGGCCACCACGAAGGCGGAATAAAAGCCCACGCCAAACTGGCCGATCAGGCGCGCGTCGGCCTGCTGCTCGCCCGACAGCGATTCGAGGAACCGCCGCGTGCCGGAGCTGGCAATCGAACCGAGGTTGGCGACGACTTCCTCGCGGCTCATGCCGATGCCGTTGTCGCGCACCGTGAGCGTCTTGGCATCCTTGTCGAACTCGATGTCGATGTGCAGTTCGCTGTCGCCGCCAAGCAGGTCGGGCTTGCCGATGGCCTCGAAACGCAGCTTGTCGCAGGCGTCGGAAGCGTTGGAAACGAGTTCGCGCAAGAAAATTTCCTTGTGCGAGTACAGCGAATGGGTCACGAGGCGCAGGACTTGCGCGACCTCGGCTTCGAAGGGGCGGGTTTCGGTCGTAGTGCTCATGGGGTCCAGTTTGAATGGTCAAAGGATCAGGTCCGGGTGCCGCGAGACTGCGGCGCCCCTCAGCTCGTCATTCCGGGGCCGCCCGCGCTCTCTGCGGGCGGAACCCGGAATCCAGATTCGCTTCAGTCCACGTCAAGAGCTGGATTCCGGGTTCCCTCGCCGATGAAGCCGGCGATGGCCCCGGAATGACGAAGACAGAAGACGCCGCACGTTCACCGCCCGGCGCATTAACCAACTGGTGGCGCGCTGAAGCTTTCTCAAGCCGCCGTACGCCCCATTCGGATGATCCAGCGATACAGCAAAGCAATCGTCACGGCGAACACGATGCCGCCGATGATGATCGAGGGCGTCTCGAAGCCCTTGCCCACCAGCGCCGCGAAGTCCGTCTTGCCAGTAAGGCCGATCAGGAAGGCGAACAGCACCGCCAGCAGGCTCTCGCCCACGATCAGGCCGGACGCCAGCAACACCCCCAGCTGCTTGGTCGCCTCGGTGCCGGGCTTGCGCTCGGCCCGGCGATCGAACCAGGCACCGACCAGCGCCCCCACCACGACCATCAGCGTGGTCGAGGTCGGCAGGTAGATGCCCAGGCCCACGGCCAGGGGTGGCAAGCGCGGGGTGCCCTTCTTTTTGGAAAGCCCCAGCAGTTCATCGAGGATGATGATGGCAACGCCGATGCCGGCACCCAGGCCGATCATGTCCCATGGCACGTCGCCGGTGATCACGCCCTTGGCCAGCGCCGAAATCAGCCCGGCCTGCGGCGCGGGCAGCGCGGTGGCCGGATTGGCGCCGGGTGCTCCCAGGAAGCCGTAGGTATGTTGCAGCAAATCCATCACCGGCGGAATCACCACCGCGCCCACCAGCACGCCGATCACCAGCGCCCACTGCTGCATCGAAGGCGTGGCATCCACCAGTTGCCCGGTTTTCAAATCCTGCAGGTTGTTGTTGGCGATCGAGGCCACCGCAAACACGATCGAGGTGATGAACAACGCGAACCCGACCAGGGCCTTGTCGGCGTCCGGCGGCAGGAAGGGCTTGACGCCCCAAAGCAGCAGCAGGGCGGCGATCACCACCACCAGGATGCCGATGCCCGACAATGGACTGTTGCTTGATCCGATCAGGCCGGCCATGTAGCCAGTCACGGCGGACACCACGAAGCTCAGCAGCACCACGAATGCCACACCACCGACCACCAGCGTCGCCGCGGTATCGCCCAGGCCGTTGGTGACCGCGAAATGCCACAGCAGATACGCGATCGGAACCAGGCAGACCAGGGAAATCAGCCCGACCATCCCGATCGGCATGTCGTGCTCGGTCCGCGGCAGCGAGTCCAACGTACCGGCCTTGCGCGCGCGCGATGCCCGAAACGCACCGGCCAACCCGCTGACCAGCGGCTTGACCAGTTTCGCGAGCGTCCAGATCGCCGCCACGCCGATGGCGCCCGCGCCGATGAAGCGCACGTAGTGGCTCCAACCGGCCTGCGCCACCGTGAACGCGTCGCCCGCCATCCCGTGCAGATGGGTGAAATACGGCACCGCCCACACCCATCCGATCGCCGCGCCGACCAGCATCGCCACGCCCACCCACAAGCCGACCAGGTGCCCGATCGCGAACAGCGCGAAGGACAGCCCGAAATCGAACCCGGTCGCGCCGCCCTTGTCGCCGCCGACGCGGAAATAATCGGTGACGCTGGCTGCGAACACCTTGGTTTGCACGATCACGTAGAAGATCGCCGAAACGATCGATCCCCAGAGCACGGCTTTCAGGCCCGCGCCACTGGTTTCGACAGCGGCACCGGGGTCAGTGGCGGGCGCTTCGCCGGCGCCCACCTTCAGCACCTCGGCGCAGGCCACGCCTTCGGGATACGGCAGGTCGGAATCGGTGACCAGCGCACGCCGCAGCGGGATGGTGTACATCACGCCGAGGATGCCGCCGGTCGCGCAGATGCCGGCCGAAACCCAGAACGGGAATCCCGTCCAGTACCCCACGATCACCAGTCCGGGCAGCACGAAGATGATCGCCGACAAGGTGCCCGCAGCCGAGGCGATCGTCTGCACGATGTTGTTTTCCTGGATCGTCGCATCGCGCATGGCCTTCAGGATCGCCATCGAGATCACCGCGGCGGGGATCGAGGTCGAGAAGGTCAGGCCCGCCTTCAATCCGAAGAACACGTTGGCCGCGGTAAAGACGATCGTGATGACGATGCCGATGATGACGCCGCGGATCGTGAGCTCGCGACGTGCCGGAATTCCACTGATTGCATTCATGGGTTCAGATCCCGCGCCAATGATTCCCCACCGCGCACGTGGCGCGGCCCCTCCGCCGGCATCGCACCGGCACACCCGCCGCATGGTACTGGCCGCCACGGTTCACGCAAACTTGACACGTTGCGGACGCGCCCGGCGTATGCTCGACGTGCCTGACGGCATGCACGTTCGTGTTTTTTCGATGAGCCGCGTCACCCACGTTCCGGCTCGCACACGCGCCACATCGAAAGAGCAACACGATGAAGGCATCAAGGCGACCATCTTCTGAGGAAATCGCGACGCCGGCCGCGCCGGGCGCCTTGCGCGAATCCGCAGCGGCAATACGTTACGACCCGGGCCTGATCGACACGCTGCTGCGCGATCACGCCGAACTGGGGCGGCTCTTCAGTCGGATCGGCGAGGCCGGCAAGGCCGGGGACGCCGGCGAAGCGCGGTCGCTCCTGGTCACGTTCAAGGCCCGCCTGAAGGCCCACATCGTGGCCGAAAATGCACGCTTTTACGATTTCCTCGAACAGGTGAGCGTGGACGATCCGGCGACCCTGCGCCTGCTGCGTGGCTACCGCCGCGAAATGGCGCAAATCGCGCGCGCTGTGCTCGCGTTCGTCCACAAATACCAGGCGAGTGGATTCGCGCCGCAAGATCGCGCGCAGTTCAGCGAAGATCACGTCATCGTCGGCAAGCAACTGGAGCACCGACTGGACGCCGAGGAAGACAACCTGTATCGGTTATACCGACAGCCCTGACTCCGCCGCCGGTGCCACGACATCCCGAAATCCCGATCGGGCGCTTTGCGCCCTCGCCCACCGGCGATCTGCATTTCGGATCGCTGGTCGCCGCGCTGGCAAGTTGGCTGAGCGTGAAGCACGCGGGCGGGCGTTGGTTGCTGCGCGTCGAAGACATCGATCCGCCGCGTGAAGTCGCCGGTTCGGCGGCATCGATCCTGGCCGCGCTCGATGCGTTCGGATTCAGCGCCGACGCCCCCGTGCTCTACCAATCGCGGCGCGGCGACGCGTATGCCGCGGTGCTGCAACGATTGCGCGAGGCGGGTCACGCGTTCCCCTGCTGGTGCAGCCGCACCGATCTCGAAGCGGCGGGCGCGCTGCATCGCGACGGCCATTGCGTGAGCCCCGCGGTTGCGGAACGCCAACCCGCATGGCGCCTGCGCGTGCGCGATCTCGACATCGAATTCGAAGACCTGTTGCAGGGCCCGCAACACCAGAACGTGCGCGACGCGGTGGGCGACTTCGTGTTGCGGCGCGCCGATGGATTGTGGAGCTATCAGCTCGCCTGCGTGGTGGACGACGCATTCCAGGGCATCACGGAGGTCGTGCGCGGCTGCGACCTGCTGGAATCGACGCCGCGCCAGATCCTGCTGCAACAGTTGTTGGGCCTGCCCACGCCGGCGTACGCGCACATTCCGCTCGCGCTCAATGCGAACGGCTGCAAACTGTCAAAAGCGAGCGCTGCACCGGTCGTCGACATGCGTTCGCCGATCGCGAACCTCGCACGGGCGTTGCGCTTTCTCCGCCAACCCGTGCCCGACGCGCCCGCCGCCGCCGACATGCTGCAACATGCCGCCAGGCACTACGATCCGTTGCCCTTGCGCGGCCTGCCAAACGCTCGATCGACACCGGGCAGCTGAGCGGCGGCCACGCCAGCCGGTGAAGCTGGCGAGCGTAGCACGCGTCAGCGCGAAATCCGAAGCCTCGCCCGATTTGAAAACAGGGCGTAGGATGGTCGTACCATCATCCGTAAAGGAGCCGTCATGAGCGCACGCGTGGCATTGGTTACCGGAGGCACCGGCGGCATTGGTACCGCGATCGTCCGCAGGCTGGCGAAGATGGGGTACAAGGTCGCAACCAATTACCGCAACGAGGAAAAAACCAAGGCGTGGCGCGAGCAGCTCGCCAGCGAAGGCATCCACGCCCTGACCGTGAAAGGCGATGTCGCCGATCCGGAAGCCTGCAAGGCCATGGTCGCCGAAGTGGAAAGCCAACTCGGCCCCATCGACATCCTCGTCAACAACGCCGGCATCACGCGCGACACCACCTTCCACAAGATGACCTACCAGCAGTGGACCGATGTGGTGAACACCAACCTCAACGCCTGCTTCAACGTGACCCGGCCGGTCATCGAAGGCATGCGCGCACGCAAGTGGGGCCGCATCATCCAGATCAGCTCCATCAACGGCCAGAAGGGCCAGTACGGCCAGGCCAACTACGCGGCGGCCAAGGCCGGCATGCACGGTTTCACCATTTCGCTGGCGCAGGAAAACGCCAAGTTCGGCATCACCGTCAACACGGTGTCGCCCGGCTACATCGGCACCGACATGGTGATGGCGGTGCCGGAAGAGGTGCGCGCCAAGATCGTCGCGCAGATTCCCGTGGGGCGCCTGGGCGAACCCGACGAGATCGCGTACGCGATCGCATTCTTCCTCGACGACAAGGCCGCGTGGATCACCGGTGCGAACCTCGCGATCAATGGCGGCCATTACATGGGCTGGTGACAGCGCGAGCTGGTGACAGCGCGAGCTGGTGACAGCGCGGGCTGGTGACAGCGCGGGCTGGTGACAGCGCGCTTCAGCGGGCCGGAATGACGGCGTTCCATGGACGACGCGAACACGCGCGCCGCGGAACGGCCAAAGCGTGCGCTTGGCCGTTATACTTGGCGACTGACCAAACGTTCCGGAAGCGCTTGCCATGCTCGATGACATCAAACGCGACACCCAATCCCGCATGGGCAAGAGTGTCGAGGCGTTGCGCAACGAGTTGTCACACGTGCGTACCGGCCGCGCCAGCACGGCCCTGGTGGATGGCATCCGGGTGAGTTACTACGGTTCGGACGTGCCGCTCAACCAGGTCGCCACGGTGGCCGTGTCCGACTCGCGCTCGCTGACGATCACCCCGTACGAAAAATCGGTGGTCGCTGCGGTCGAGAAGGCGATCATGGCCTCGGACCTCGGGGTCACCCCGACCACTGCCGGCACCGTGATCCGCCTCAACATGCCGCCGCTCACCGAGGAGCGCCGCAAGGATCTGGCCAAGCACGTCGGGCACGCCGGCGAAAATGCCAAGGTTGCGATCCGCAACATCCGCCGCGACGCGATCCAGCAAATCAAGGACCTGCTCAAGGACAAGCAGATCACCGAAGACGAAGACCGGCGCGGCCAGGACGACATGCAAAAACTGACCGACCAATTCATCAAGGAAGTGGACGCCACGGTACAGGCCAAGGAACAGGAACTGCTCGCGCTGTGAGCGTCCCTGCGCACGGTCCCGGGAGCACGCGCGACCGCAGCGCGACGGTGTTGTCCGGCCCAGGCATGCGGCGGGTCGCCCCATGGGGATGACCTCGATCACCACCCGCAAGCCGCGCGCACTCGCCGCGCAGCAACCCACTATCCCACGCCACCTCGCCATCGTGATGGATGGCAACGGCCGCTGGGCGCGCCGCCGCGCGCAACCACGCAGCTTCGGCCACCGCGCCGGCCAAAAAGCGGTACGCGCCACGGTCGAATACTGCCTGCAGCACGGCATCGAAGTGCTCACCCTGTTCGCGTTCTCGTCGGAAAACTGGAAACGTCCGAGCGGCGAAGTCGGCGCCTTGATGGAGTTGTTCCTGAAGGCTATCGACAAGGAAATCGACGAACTGCACAAGAACGACGTTGCCGTGCGCTTTGTCGGCAACCTGTCGGCGTTTTCCGAAACGCTGCGCGAGCGCATGCACGCGGCGGCCTTGCGTACCGCCGGCAATGCCCGCCTCGTGCTGAATGTCTGCGTCAGCTACGGCGGGCGTTGGGACATCGCCCAGGCCGCGCGCCAGCTGGCCGAAGCCGCGCGCGCGGGTACGCTCGACCCCGCCAGCATCGATGAAAACGCGCTGGACCAGCGCATGTGCCTCGCCGACTTGCCGCCACCCGATCTCTTCATCCGCACCGGCGGCGAGCGCCGCATCAGCAATTTCCTGCTGTGGCAGCTGGCCTACACCGAGCTGTATTTCACCGATACCCTGTGGCCCGACGTGGATGCGAGCGAACTTGACCTCGCGCTGGCCGACTACGCGCGCCGCGAACGCCGTTTCGGCTGTGCCCCGGCGCCCCTCCCCACTGCCCGCGCGAGCTGACAACCCTCCCATGCTGAAGCAGCGCGTCATCACTGCCCTCGTCCTCGCGCCGCTGATCCTTGCGCTGATTTTCCTGACCCGCGCACCGACGTTCGCGGCGCTGCTGGGCCTGGTGTTCCTGCTGGGCCTGTGGGAATGGACGCGCATGGCTGGCGTTCGCGGCCACGCATTGCGCGCGCTCTGCCTGCTGGGCTACGCGATCGTGTTCGCCTTGCTCTGGCACGTCTGCAAATCGCCATGGTGGTGGCTGCCCGTGGCGCTGGGCCTCGCGTGGTGGCTGTTGGCCTTGCTGTGGCTCCGCAGCAACCGCTTTGCGGCAGCCCCGACGCACGCACACGCGATCCTCAAACTGCTGGTGGGCGTGCTGGTGGTCATGCCGGCATGGTGCGCAGTGGTGGTGATGCACGGCGACATGGCGCTGCCCAATTCCGGGCATGGCCCCTGGTGGGTCCTGTTTTTCGCGTGCATCGTTTCGGCGGCCGACATGGGCGCGTACACGGCGGGCCGGCGCTGGGGCAAGACCAAACTCGCACCCGCCATCAGCCCCGGCAAGACCCGCGAAGGCGTCTATGGGGCGCTGGTTTCCTCGGGCGTGGTCGGCCTCGTTGGCGGCGTGCTGTTGAAGGTGCCCTTTGAGCGGCTGCCGGCGATCGTCGCGTTGGCCCTGCTGACCGTGCTGTTCTCGATCGTGGGCGACCTTTTTGAAAGCCTGACGAAGCGACACGCGGGCGTCAAGGACTCGGGAATCCTGTTTCCCGGCCATGGCGGGGTGTTCGATCGCATGGACTCGATCGTCGCGGCACTGCCGATTTTCGTGCTCGGAAAGTTGCTGCTCGGCCTTTGACGCGGAACCACGGGCGCCCTGGCGCTGTCCATCCATCCACCTGCCCGAAACGCGCCAAACGGCGCTTCAGGCCGGTTGCCTTATCATGCAGTCCTGACGGGCGTACTGCTGCAAGCACATGAATGAGTTCCTGAACATCCTGGGTTCCGCGTGGTGGATGATCGTCACCCTGGGAATCCTGGTGACCTTCCACGAGTTCGGCCACTACTGGGTCGCGCGCCGCTGCGGCGTGAAGGTGTTGCGCTTCTCGGTCGGTTTCGGCAAGCCCATCAAGTCGTGGTACGGCAAGGACGGCACGGAATACTGCGTGGCGTGGATCCCGCTGGGCGGCTACGTGAAGATGCTGGACGCACGCGAAGGCGACATCGAGCCTGCCGATCGCCCACGTGAGTTCACCAGCAAGCCGATCTGGCAGCGCATGCTGATCATCCTTGCCGGCCCCGGCTTCAACCTGATTTTCGCGGTCGCCGCATTCTGGGCCATGCTGGTGATCGGCAAACCGGATTTCCAGCCGCTGGTCGGTGACGTCAGCAACATCGCCGCCCAGGCTGGCATCCGCAATGGCGACCGAATCCTCGACGTCGCCGGGCAACCCATCGCCAACTGGACCGACCTCAGCCTCGCGCTCAGCATCGCAGCCGAATCGCGCCAGGCCACGCCGGTCAAGTTGCGCACGCCCGCGGGCGAGCTTGAAACCCGGGTCATGGATTTCACAAGGTTGCCGCCGCATCCGGACGCGCAGACCGTCATGGACCAGACTGGGCTGCTGCCGCTGCAGCGCACACTGCCCGCGATCGTGGGCACGGTGACGCCGGACAGCGCCGCGCAAGCGGCCGGCCTCAAGCCCGGCGACCGGATCAACCGCGTCGACGGCATCGCGATCGGCAACTGGAACCAGCTGGTCGACGTGCTGCACAAGCACGCCGGCCCCGACAAGCTGCTGACCCTGGATGTCGCGCGCGGCAGCCAGTCGATCACCCTGCACCTGCAGCCGCGTCTGACCGACGCGCCCGGCCAGGGAAAAATCTGGGCCATCGGCATCGGCGTGCTGCAGAAGACCGTGCCGTACGACACCGTGTTCAAGCGCGGCCCGCTGGCTGCGATCCCGGCCGCGTTCGGGCAGATGTGGGACCTCACTTCCACGACCATCAAGATGCTGGGCCACATGCTGACCGGCTCGGCCTCGCTGTCCAACCTGTCCGGCCCGATTTCCATTGCGCAATACGCGCAGACCTCGGCGCAAATGGGTCCGGCATGGTTCCTGTATTTCCTCGGCATCATCTCGCTCAGTCTCGGCGTGATGAACCTCTTGCCGATCCCGATCCTCGACGGTGGCCAGATGGTCTATCTGGTCGCCGAGGGCGTGAAGGGCAGTCCCTTGTCCGACCGCACGATGCTCGCCGGACAATACCTCGGCATGGCCCTGCTGGTGATGCTGGTCGGGCTCGCCTTCTACAACGACATCCTCCGGGTGTTCCCGTCATGACGGCGCGTTCGGCCCGACCCGCACAATACAGTACCACCCGTGGCAGCCATGTCGGCTGACCGCGCCGCTTTCCCGCAACCGGCTGCGCCTGTACGATGCACCGTTTGCATCCGCATCCCCTGAATTTCCGGAACCGACGATGAAGAGAATCGCCGCACTGATCCTGTTCGCCGCGCTGGCCGCCCCCGCGGCCGCCTACGCGTTCCAGCCCTTCACCGTCACTGACATCCGCATCGAAGGACTCCAGCGCATCGCCGCCGGCACGGTGCTGAGTTACCTTCCGGTCGAGCGCGGCCAGACGATCACCGACGCCACCGCCGAAAAAGCGATCAAGTCGCTGTTCAATACCGGTTTCTTCAGCGATGTCGAGCTGGAACGCCAGGGTGACATCCTGATCGTGAAAGTGATCGAGCGCCCGTCGATCGCAAGCCTGACCGTGCACGGCAACAAGGACATCAAGACCGACCAGCTGATGAAAGGCCTGAAAGGCGCCGGTCTCGCCACTGGCCAGACGTTCAACCGGCTGACGCTCGACCAGATGCGCCAGCAGTTGATTGCCCAATACAACGATCGCGGCAAGTACAACGTCTCGGTCGAACCGCACGTCACCCGCCTCGACCGCAACCGTGTTGCGATCGACATCGAGATCAAGGAAGGCAAGGCCGCCAAGATCCAGGAAATCAACATCGTCGGCAATCGCGCCTTCAGCGACCAGCAGATCCGCAAGGACTGGGAATCGGGCACCCCCAACTGGACCTCGTGGTATTCCAACAACGACCAATATTCACGCGAGAAGCTGTCCGGCGACCTGACCAAGCTCGCCTCGTACTACCTCGACCGCGGCTATGCCGACTTCAACATCGGTTCGGCGCAGGTCACCATCAGCCCGAACAAGCACAACATCTACATCGCGGCCGCAGTCAACGAAGGCGCCATCTACAAGATTTCCAGCATCCACCTGCTGGGCACCCTGGTGCTGCCGGAAGCCGCCCTGCGCAAGGTGTTGCGTATCAAGGATGGCCAGGTCTTCAATCGCCACGACATCGAACTGTCGGCGGATGCCATCACCAATGTCCTCGCGAACATCGGCTACGCCTTCGCGAAGGTTTCACCGCTGCCCAAGGTGGACGAGAAGAACCATACCGTCGACCTGACCTTCTTCGTGACACCCGGAGCACGCGTGTACGTGCGCCGCATCAACTTCAAGGGCAATACCCACACCCAGGATCAGGTGTTGCGCCGCGAGATGCGCCAGTTCGAGGGCGCATGGTATTCGCAGGCGGCAATCGACCGTTCCAAGGTGCGCCTGCAGCGGCTCGGATTCTTCAAGGACGTCAGCGTCGACACCGTCAAGGTGCCAGGCACCACCGACGAAGTCGATCTCAATGTCAACGTGACCGAGCAATCGTCCGGCCAGTTCCAGTTCGGTGTCGGTTACTCGCAGGTGTCCGGCCTGATCCTCAGCACTTCAATCGTCAACAACAACTTCCTCGGCACCGGCAATCGCGTTTCCGCGACACTTTCCAAGAGCCTGTTCCTCAAGCAGTACCAGGTATCGTTCTTCAACCCGTACCTCACCGACAGCGGCGTCGGCATCGGCTACAACGCCAGCGTGTTGAAGTTGAACCAGGGCGAGCAGAACATCGCTTCGTACTTGTCCAACACCAACTCCTTCTCCACTTTTCTGAGCTTCCCGATCAGCGAGACCGACAGCATCAACGCCGGCATCGGCATCAACACCACCAAGATCGTGTGGATCCAGGGCTACAGCCCGCTGATGTTCCTGAACCAGCTGAACAAGATCGGCAATTTCACGAGCCACACGGCACCGCTCACGCTCTCTTACTCGCACGACACGCTCAACCGGTTCTTCAAGCCCACCCGCGGTGGCCTGCAACAGTTCAGCGCCGAGGTTGCGTTGCCCGGCGCGACCGTGCAGTACTACAAACTGACGATGTCGACCAGCGACTACTTCCCGTTGCCGTTCGATTTCATCGGGCACGTGTCCGGCACGCTGGCCTATGGCAGCACCTATGGTTCCAAGGACATCTCGGTGCAGTACGCCGACGACGCCGGCAACATCCACACCATGTCCTTCCCGTTCTTCGAAAACTTCTACGCTGGTGGCGTGCGCGACGTGCGTGGCTTCCAGGACAACACCCTGGGTCCGCGCATTTGCTCGGGTGAAATCGGCACGAACGGCCAGGCCGCACTCGATGCAATTGCGGTCAACGGCGTCTGCCCCCCAGTCACCTCGACATCGACGCCCCAGTACTATCACCCACAGCCCGTAGGTGGCGCCTTCAAGGTACTCGGTAGTGCGGAGCTGGTGCTGCCATTCTTCAAGGACAACGACAAGGCGCGCATTTCGCTGTTCACCGACGTCGGCAACGTGTTCGGCAGCTACGGTGATTTCAAGGCATCGGACTTGCGCGCGTCCGCCGGCATTTCGCTGCAGTGGATTGCGCCGGTCGGCCCCATCGTGATCAATCTGGCGCGACCGATCCGATCCAAGCCGGGCGACAAGCCATTCGAAGAAACGCTGCAGTTCTATTTCGGCCGCACGTTCTAGGCGCCTGAAAGCATCCAACGCAGCGCCGCGGCCGTTGCAAGCAGCGGCCGCCCCAAGGTACGCGCAGGCCACACGACACAAGGGTGGTGGACTGCCCCGCGATAGAATGGCCGGGCTTGCGGAACGCTACCCTCCACGGCGCCGCAACGGTCACGGGTGGGTTTCAACATCCTGGAAGGCGGATGAACGAATCAAGCGGCTATCGCATCGACGAGCTCGCGCAGCGCTTCGGTCTTGAGGCGCGCGGTGACGGCGCGCGCACCATCGACAGCGTGGCGCCACTGGCACGCGCGCAACCGGGCCAACTCGCCTTCCTCGCCAACCCACGCTACGCAGCCGATCTCGCCAAAACACAGGCCGGTGTGGTCATCCTGACTGCCGACCATGCCGGTGCCAGCCCCGTGCCGGTGCTGGTCGCGAGCGACCCGTACCTGGCGTACGCGAAGATCGCCGCATTGTTCGAGCGCGCGCCCGCACCAGCACCCGGCATCCATCCCTCGGCCGTCATCGCCGCGGGGGCGCGGGTCGATCCGGCCACATGCATCGGACCCGGTTGCGTGATCGGCGACGGAACCGAAATTGCCGCCGGCGTCGTGTTGGGTCCGCATTGCGTGATCGGCCCGGACTGCACGGTGGCCGAGCAATCAAGGCTCGGCGCACATGTCACGTTGGTGAGGCGGGTGACGCTCGGCAAGCGCGTGCTGGTCCATCCGGGTGCCGTGCTGGGCGCAGACGGCTTCGGCATCGCGCGCGACCGCGACGGCTGGGTCAAGGTGCCGCAATTGGGCGGCGTGCGCATCGGCGACGATTGCGAAATCGGTGCCAACACCACCATCGACCGCGGCGCGCTGGAAGACACCGTGCTGGAAGAAGACGTGCGCCTCGACAACCAGATCCAGATCGCCCACAACGTGCACATCGGCGCACACACCGCGATGGCCGGCTGCGCAGCGATCGCAGGCAGCGCGAAGGTCGGCCGCAACTGCCTGATCGGCGGCAGCGCCGGCATCCTCGGACACCTCGAGGTCGCCGACGGCGTTACCATCACGGCGATGAGCCTGGTGACCCATTCGATCCGGACAGCGGGCGTGTATTCTTCCGGCGCACCGCTCGAGGACAATCGCGCCTGGCGTCGCAACGCCGCGCGGATGCGCCACCTCGATGAAATGGCGCGACGAATCGCGGCGCTGGAGCGCCAACTGCAAGCACTGACCAAGGAACAAGATTGATGAACGACATGCCCTGCCCCGTGACCCTGCCGGTCGACGCGGAACGGATCGCGGCCATCCTGCCGCACCGCTACCCGTTCCTGCTGGTCGATCGCGTGATCGAACTCAGCGCGGGCGAAAGCATCGTGGCGATCAAGAATGTCACCTTGAACGAACCCTTCTTCAACGGCCACTTTCCCGGCCATCCCGTGATGCCCGGCGTGCTGATCGTCGAGGCGCTGGCGCAGACTTCCGGTTTGCTGCTCGGCCTCTCGGGAACCGCCTCGCCGGACGAGCGTCCGATCTTCTACCTCGCCAAGGTCGACAACGCGCGCTTCCTCAAGCCGGTGGTCCCCGGCGACCAGTTGCGCCTGGAAGTGAAGCTCAAGCGCCTGATCCGCAACATGGGCATCTTCACCGCACGCGCGAGCGTCGATGGCAAGGATGTCGCCACGTGCGAACTGATGTGCGCGGAATCGAGTCGGTGAACCCCGGCACCACCAACATCCACCCGTCGGCGATCGTCGATCCGTCCGCAAGCCTGGCCGACGACGTCACGGTCGGACCGTTCACGGTGATCGGACCCGAAGTGGTGATCGGCGCAGGCAGCCGCGTCGGCGCCCACTCACTGATCCAGGGTCCGACCCGGATCGGGCGCGACAACCACGTCGGCGCCTACGTGTCGCTCGGTGGCGACCCACAGGACAAAAAGTACCACGGCGAGCGCAGCGAGCTCGAGATCGGCGACGGAAACACCTTCCACGAGTTCGTCACCGTCAGCCGCGGTACCAGCGATGGCGGCGGGATCACGCGGATCGGCGACGACAACTGGATCATGGCCTACGTCCACATTGCCCACGACTGCATCGTCGGCAGCCACACCATCCTCGCCAACAACGCCACCCTCGCCGGACACGTCGAAGTCGGCGACCACGTCGTGCTCGGTGGTTTTGCCGGCGTGCACCAATTCTGCAAGATCGGCGCGCACGCCTTCGCCGCGATGTACGCCGCCATCAACCGCGACGTGCCGCCCTTCATCTACGTGGCTGGCCAGTTCGCGGTGCCACGCGGCGTCAATGCCGAGGGCCTCAAACGCCGCGGCTTCGATGCCACGCGCATCCTGGCGATCAAGCGCGCGTACCGAACGCTGTACCTTTCGCACAAGACACTGGACGAAGCGCGTGCCGCGCTCTCCGAACAGGCGGCCGCGAGCGAGGACGTGCGCGACTTCTGCGACTTCATCGACCGCAGCGAACGCTCGCTGGTGAGATAAGCCATGGGGACCGGGGACCGCAGACCGGGGACTGGACCATGCATCGCGCTCGTTGCCGGCGAAGATTCCGGTGACCAGCTCGGTGCGGACCTGATCGAGGCGTTGCGCGCGCAGCTGCCCGAAGCGGACTTCGTCGGCATCGGTGGCCCGCGCATGCGTGCGGTCGGTTTCACCACGTGGCACGACATCGCCGAATTGTCGGTAATGGGCCTCGCCGAAGTGCTGCGCCACCTGCCGCGCCTGCTGCGCTTGCGCTCATCGTTGCGGCGTCGCCTGCTTGAGCTGAAGCCCGACGTCTTCATCGGCATCGATGCACCCGACTTCAACCTCGGTCTCGAACGGAAACTGAAGCAGGCGGGCATCCGTACCGTGCACTACGTCAGTCCCTCCATCTGGGCCTGGCGGCAGGGCCGCGCGAAGAAAATCGGGCAATCTGCCGACCGCGTGCTGTGCCTGTTTCCGATGGAACCGGCGATCTACGCAAGGTTCGGCGTCGACGCGCAATTCGTCGGCCACCCGTTGGCCGACCGGTTCCCACTTCTGCCGGACCAGGACGCTGCGCGGCGCGAGCTGGGCCTCGATCCGAATGCGCCGGTGCTGGCCGTGTTGCCAGGCAGCCGGTTGTCCGAGATCCATCGCCTTGGCGAAATCTTCCTGGAAGCCGCGCGGCGCGTCGCCACTGAAATTCCCGGACTGCAAATCGTGATCCCCGCAGCCAACGACCGCTGCCGCGAGGCGATTAGCCAGATCGTGGCCACATTGGCCATTGCGGATCCCGTGATCCTCGATGGTCACGCGCATCGCGCACTCGCGGCCGCCGACGTGGCCTTGCTGGCCTCCGGCACCGCGGCGCTGGAAGCCATGCTGGCCAAGCGGCCGATGGTGGTCGGCTACAGGATCGCGCCGTTCACGCATGCCATCGTGAAGGGGCTCGGCATGTTGAAGACCAACGTGTATTCGCTGCCGAACGTGCTGGCCGGCGAAACGCTGGTGCCAGAGTTGATGCAGGCGGACTGCACTCCGGAAAAACTTGCCGACGCCATCCTTGCCTGGATGCGAGACGGCAACCGCCGTACCGAAGTTGCCCACGCGTTCGAACGCATGCACCTGTCACTGCATGCCGGCGGCGGCGCGGCCGTCACCGCCGCGCGCGCGATCATCGCCCTGCTGCCCCCCGCACACGACCACACCGCAACGCCATGAACCCCACGCGTCCACGATTCTTTTCGCTGCATTGCGGCCGCGCCTGGCTGCTCGCGTTTGCCGCCGCGGTATTGCTGGCCACGTTGCGCTTCGGTCCGCTCGCCGAGCAGGCGACGCTGGAAGTATGGTTCGCAGTCGCCATCCTGACCGGCATGGTTGCCCTCGCGGTGGCCGCCAGTGGCCGGCTTGCCTTCGGCGTGGTGGCTGGATGCCTGCCGATGCTGCTGGTGGTGATCGCCGCCAACCTGAAGTTCCAATACCTGTCCACGCCACTGCTGGCGCCCGACATCGTGTACTACTTCAACGCCGAAATCGCCCGCACGTTGTTGCAGTATCCGTTCATCATCGCCGCCATCGTCGCAACCTTGATCCTGGTGCCGCTGGTGCTGGTATTGCTGTGGCGCGGCGCGGCGCGGCCGCGGCCATCCGGCCGCACGCGCGCAGTCCGTATCACTGGCGCCGCCGCGGCCATCATCGTTCTGGTCGTCGTGCTGGCACCGAAGGGGCCATTCGCGGACGTGTACGCCAAGGGCATGTGGGAGGCGATGAACGACGAAAGCTTCATTTCGGACTTCATCGTTTCGATCCCGAATTCGCACGTCATCGAACCGGCATTCCGGCTCGCCGACGCCAACCGCGACGACTGGCACGACCTCACACCCGCCCCGCCTGCCGGCACGCACAAGCCCGACATCATCGCGGTGCTCGAAGAAAGCACCTTCGACCCACGGATGCTGAGCTTGTGCACATCGCCGTTGTGCGATGCGCGGATGTTCCACGCCGACGCCAACACCATCGCGCACGGCTGGATGAACGTGCACACCTGGGGCGGCGGCACCTGGACCAGCGAGTTCGCATTCCTTACCGGCTTGCCGCACACGCTGTTTGGTCCGGCCGGCATCTACGCACCCTTCAACCTCGCGCCGCGCATCCGCTACACGCTGCCACGCCTGCTCGATGCCGACGGCTATCGCACCATCGGCATCTACCCCACGGGCGCCGATTTCATGAACGGTCGCGATGCCTACGCCGACTATGGATTCAATGCGTTCTACGGCGGCGAGGAACTGGGGCTGGGCTGGGAATCGACCGACAGCGATGTCTTCAAGGCACTCGAACATGTAATCGCGATCGAGCGCCCCAAGGCCCACGGCAAACCGCTGTTCGTATTCGTGCTGACCCTGTACCAGCATGGCCCGCACATGTCGCCGCTGAAAGACAATCCGGCGCCCTATGACAAGCCATTGTTCACCGGCAAGCTCGCGCCGCACGACAGCGTGCTCGACGATTGGCTGAACCTCAACCTCACCAATTACCTGCAGCGATTGTCCTCGTCGGATGCCGGGATGACGCAGCTGGAAGGCTACTTGCGCGGCGCGGGCCGGCCCGCGCTGCTGCTGCATTTCGGTGACCACCAGCCCTCGTTCGGCGGCGCCATCAATGCCATGTCGAAGTCCGTCCCGGCCGCGGCCGGCGACCCGCAATACGTCACCTACTACATGTTGAAAGGCTTCAACACGCCGATCGAGACCGAGAACTATCCGGTCATCGACATCGCCTATCTTGGGTCCCTGTTGCTGGACGCAGGCGACCTGCCGCGCGGCCCGTTCTTCACCGCCAACACGCTGTTGCGCGATCGCTGCGATGGCCACGACCTTGACTGCCGAAACGCCGCGCTGCGCGAGTCGTATCGCGCGTGGGTGTTCGGCAAGCTGGATGATTTGCAGTGACGATGACCGTCGCCGGTGTGGACGAAGCGGGGCGCGGGCCGTTGGCCGGACCGGTGGTGGTTGCCGCCGTGATCCTCGATCCAGCGCGGCCGATCGACGGCCTCGCCGATTCCAAACAACTCTCGGCCAGGCGCCGTGAAACCCTGTACACCCAAATCATCAAACACGCGCTCGCGCACGCCGTTGTGCGCATCGAAGCGGACGAGATCGACCGCGTGAATATCCTGCAGGCAACCCTGCTCGGCATGACGCGAGCACTGGGATTGCTGCCGGTTCTTCCGGAGCTCGCACTGATCGACGGCAACCGCCTGCCGAAGTCGCTGCCCTGCCCTGCGCGCGCGATCGTACGCGGCGATGCCAGCGAGCCGGCCATCAGCGCCGCGTCGATCCTGGCCAAGGTGACCCGCGACCGCATCCTGGTCGAATACGACGCGCGTTGGCCCGGCTACGGATTCGCAAAACACAAGGGTTACCCGACCCGAGCACATTGCGACGCGCTGCTGCGCCTGGGACCGTGTCCCGAACATCGCCGCAGCTTCGCGCCGGTGCGGGCGCATGAATTTGCCGCAGCTGGCACTTGTTCCGCTCGCCGCTGACTAAATCGGCAGGAATGCCGATTTAGTCAGCGGCGAGCGGAACATTCGTGTGAACCCCTCGGCATGTAGGTTGGGCTGACCCGGTGCTCGGCCCGGGCAAGCCCAACACCTGCGAGTGACGACGTTGGGCTTCCCCCGGATCAAGTCCGGGGTCAACCCAACCTACGCGGCTGGCCGTTTGTGCCAAAATGACGATCGGACGTGCAAAGTGGGGGCACGATGATGCGCAGGATGCTGCTGTTGCTTGGTTTGCTGTTGCTGTGTGGCAACGTCGTTGCCAAGTCGCTGGCGCCCGGCACGAAATCACCGGATTATCTCGGCGAGACACTCGCTGGCCAAACGGTCCGCGCTTCCGCGTTGCGCGGAAAGGTCGTGGTCATCAGCTTCTGGGCAACCTGGTGCAAGTACTGCATGGAAGAACTGCCGGTACTGGGCAACTTGCAGCAGGTGGCGAACCAGCGCAACCTCCCGTTGCAGGTGGTCGAAATCAATTTCGAGCAAAGCCACCGCACTTTCGTGAGTGTCACCCACCTGCTAACGCCGAAGCTGCCCGGCCTGCTGCTGACCTGGGATCGCAACGGATCGCTGGCGGGATCGTTCGGCGTTGGTGACGGACTCCCGGCCATGGTCATGCTGCATCGCGACGGCACGATCGCGCACATCGAAGTCGGCTACGACGAGAGCGCGCTCGATTCCCTGGTGGCCGAGATCAACCAGCTCATGAACGAACCCGCGCCGCCAACTCCGGCCGGCGCCTCGCAGTCCTCCGCATCGGTAGCGCTGTCCTCCGGACATCGCTGACGGGACGAATGCGGTCAGCATGTCAAGCTTGCCGCCTCCGGCTGGCCACAATAGGCTTGCATGGATACCACGAAGCCCGCCATGCCGATCGAGTTCATCCACCTGCGCACGCACAGCGAATACTCGCTGCGCGACTCCACGATCCGCATTCCGGAGAAGCCCGAATACGGCGACCCGGCCAAGGCCAAGCACGCCAACCTGGTGAGCCGCGCGGTGGAGTTGGGCCTGCCCGCGCTGGCGCTGACCGACGATTCCAACCTGTTCGCGCAAATCAAGTTCTATCGCGCGGCCGAGAAGGCCGGCATCAAGCCGATCGTCGGTTGCGACGCATGGTTTGCTGATCGCGAGGACCCGACCCGGCCCACCCGGCTCACTTTGCTGTGTCGGGACCACGCCGGCTACCTCAACCTGACCCGGCTGATCTCGCGCGGGTGGCTCGAAGGCCAGCACGCGGGGCGCGCACAACTGCAAACGGAATGGCTGCAAGGCGCGGTGGAAGGCCTGTTCGCGATGGCGGGTCGCGACAGCACTTGCGGGCGCCTGCTCGGCGCCGGGCGCGAGCACGACGCACTGACCGAGCTGGATGCATTGCGCCGGCATTTCGGCGATGGCCTGTATCTGGAATTGACCCGCACCGGGCGTGACGGCGAGGAAGCCTTCAACCAAGGCGCCCTGCAACTTGCCGCAAGCCTCGACCTGCCAGTCGTCGCCAGCAACGACGTGCGTTTCCTCGATGCCGACGACTTCGAAGCGCACGAAGCGCGCGTGTGCATCCAGCAGGGCTTCCAACTCTCCGACCCACGCCGACCCCACGACTACTCGCCCGAACAATGGTTGAAGCCACCTGCAGCGATGGCGACGCTGTTCGCGGACATTCCCGAGGCGCTCGCAAACACCGTCGAGCTGGCCAAGCGCTGCAACCTCGAACTGTCCTTCGGCACCTACTACTTGCCGGCGTTTCCGGTTCCGGAGCAACACACGCTGGAATCGTGGATCGCCAGCCAATCGCGCGAGGGACTGGAGCAACGACTGGCCGAGTCCGGCATCGCGGCCGGCCACACGCGCGAGGACTACGTCAACCGGCTCGAGAACGAGTTGGACGTGATTGGCAAGATGGGATTTGCCGGTTACTTCCTGATCGTCTCGGACTTCATCCGCTGGGCCAAGTCGCAGGACATCCCGGTCGGCCCCGGCCGCGGCTCGGGCGCGGGTTCGGTGGTGGCGTGGTGCCTGAAGATCACCGACCTCGACCCGCTGCGCTTCGGACTGCTGTTCGAGCGTTTCCTCAACCCCGAACGCGTGTCGATGCCCGACTTCGACGTTGACTTCTGCATGGAACGCCGCGATGAGGTGATCGCCTACGTCGCCGACAAGTACGGGCGCGACCAGGTCAGCCAGATCATCACCTACGGCTCGATGGCGGCCAAGGCCGTGCTGCGCGACTGCGGGCGCGTGCTCGGCATGCCCTACGGCCAGGTCGACAGGATTGCCAAGCTCATCCCGCGCATGCCGCTGGACCTGACCCTGGGCGATGCGCTGGGTTTGAGCGACAAATCGAAGAAGGAGCCCGATCGTGTCGTGCGCGAATTCTGCGATTTGTATGCGCAAGACGACGAGGCGCGCACCCTGATCGATCTCGCGCTGAAGCTGGAAGGCCTCGCCCGCAACGCCGGCAAGCACGCCGGCGGCGTGGTGATCGCACCCAGCCCGCTCACCGATTTCGCGCCGCTGTATTGCGAGCCCGGCGGCGGCGGCGTGGTCACCCAGTACGACAAGAACGACGTCGAAACCGTGGGCCTCGTGAAGTTCGACTTCCTCGGCCTGCGCACCCTCACGATCCTCGACTGGGCGGTGAAGGCGATCAACGCCAATCGCTGCCGCAAGGCTTGCCCCCATCCGCCCTCCGGGCACCTTCCCCCGCAAGCAGGGGAAGGAAAGCATGTGCAGCCTGTGGCTGCAGATGCGCCATTGGATCTCGCGAAGCTGCCGCTCGACGACGCCGAAACCTACCAGCTGTTCCGCGAGGCGCGCACCGTCGCGGTGTTCCAGTTCGAAGGCAACGGCATGCAGCGGCTGCTCAAGGACGCCAAGCCTGATTGCCTCGAAGACCTGATTGCGTTGAACTCCTTGTTCCGACCGGGCCCGATGGAGCTGATTCCGAACTACGTGGCGCGCAAGCACGGCCGCGAACCGGTGGTCTATCCCGATCCGCGCATCGAACCGGTGTTGCGCGAAACCTTCGGCATCATGGTCTATCAGGAACAAGTGATGCAGATGGCGCAGATCGTCGGCGGTTACTCGCTCGGCGGCGCCGACCTGCTGCGCCGCGCGATGGGCAAGAAGGTGCCGGCCGAGATGGCCAAGCACCGCGAAATTTTCCGCGACGGCGCGGTGCAAAACGGCGTCGATGCAAGGAAAGCCGACGCGATCTTCGACCAGATGGAAAAGTTCGCCGGCTACGGCTTCAACAAGTCGCACGCCGCCGCGTATTCGCTGGTCGCCTACCACACGGCCTGGCTGAAGACGCATTACCCCGCCGAGTTCATGGCGGCGACGATGTCCTCGGACATGGACTCGACCGACAAGCTGGTGCAGTTCATCGACGACACGCGCAGGATCGGCGTCGCCGTACTGCCGCCCGACGTCAACGCGTCCGACTACCATTTCACCGCCAATGCCGATCGCGACGCGGCGCAAGCCGGTCCACGTGGCAGCATCCGTTACGGCCTCGGTGCCATCAAGGGTGTGGGGCGCGCGGTGTGTGAAGCCATCGCCGCCAGCCGCGCCAACGGCGGCCCATTCAAGAGCCTTGCCGATTTTTGCGCACGGGTCGATCCCGGCAAGTTGAACAAGCGCGTGTTCGAAGCGCTCATCCAATCCGGCGCGCTCGATTCACTGGGAGAAAACCGCGCGACCCTGACCGCGCAGCTGCCCGAGGCGGTGAAGGCGGCCGAACAGAGCCTGCGCGATCGCGAAGCCGGCCAGAACGACATGTTCGGCGCGGCACTGGCGCCGGTCGCAACCGCGGCGATCACGACGCAACCGGAACCCGACTGGTCACTCGAACGCAAGCTGGCCGGCGAGCGTGCCACGCTCGGGCACTATTTGTCCGGGCATCCGACCGATCCGTGGCGCGAGTTGCTGGCGCAACTGGCCACCTGCCCGCTCGGCGAGATCAACGACAACTACCAGGCCCCGCCCCCGCGCAAGAGCGACGGCGACGATGGCGACAACCGCTATCGGCGCGCACCGGAAACGCCATGGGCCGCCGCGGGCATGGTCACCAAAATGCGCCGCCGCGGCGACAGTGCCGCGTTCGTACGCATCGAGGACTGGAGCGGCGCGCTGGAGGTCGGTTTCTTCCGCGAGGCGTTCCAGCAATACGCCGCGCTGCTGCAACCCGACGCCCTGCTGGTGATCGAGGGCGGACTCGGCTTCGATGATTTCAGCGGCGAACTGCAGCTGCGCGCGCGGCGCGTGTGGACACTCGACGCCGCCTGCGAGGCCGGATCGCGGGTGCTGCGGGTGGGCGTCAACGGCATCAATGCCGGCTTCGTGGCCGACTTCAAGCGGGCGTTGGCAGGCCATTGCGGCGGGCGCACGCCGTTGCTCCTGACCGGCTACCACAACGCCGCCGGCAGCGCCGACATCCGGCTCGGTGACGATTGGCGGGTACGCGTGAGCACCGATCTGCTGCGTGCCCTGCACGGTGTACCTGGCGTCAAGTCGGTGCAGGCTTCGCTGTCACGGCCCGGCGCCGACTGAAGCCCTGCGCCGGCGTATGCTTTGGCCGATGCCACGGGCCGCGCGGTTATAATCGCCGCTTTGCCCAGTCTGATGCCGGGAATGAATCCGAACTTCCTCGATTTCGAACAGCCGATCGCCGAGCTGGAAGACAAACTTCGCGAGCTGACCGCGGCGGGCCACGACAACGCACTCGACGTCGATGCCGAGGTTGGCAAGCTGCGCGGCAAGCTGCGGATCAAGACCGCCGAAATCTTCCGCAACCTTTCCTCGTGGCAGGTTTCGCAACTTTCGCGGCACCCGGGGCGACCTTACACCACGGACTACATCGCGGTGATGTGCGACGAGTTCCACGAACTCGCCGGCGACCGCATGTACGCCGACGACGAAGCCATCGTGGGCGGGTTGGCGCGGATCGTCGGGCGCCCGGTGGTGGTGATCGGCCACCAGAAGGGCCGCGACATCAAGTCCAAGGTGCGCCGCAATTTCGGCATGCCGCGCCCGGAGGGTTACCGCAAGGCGCTGCGCCTGATGCAGTTGGCCGAACGCTTCAAGTTGCCCATCCTTACCTTCATCGACACGCCCGGCGCCTATCCCGGCGTCGGCGCCGAAGAACGTGGCCAGAGCGAAGCCATCGCCCACAACCTCGAGGTGATGGCGGAACTCAAAGTGCCGATCGTATGCACCGTGATCGGCGAAGGCGGCTCGGGCGGCGCGCTGGCGATCGGCGTCGGCGACCGCGTCAATATGCTGCAATATTCGACCTACTCCGTCATCACGCCGGAAGGTTGTGCATCGATCCTCTACAAGGATGCCAACCGGGCCCGCGATGCCGCCGAGGCGATGGGCATGACCGCGCCGCGCCTGCTTGAACTCGGCCTGATCGACAAGATCATCCGCGAGCCGACCGGCGGCGCGCACCGCAATCCGCGCTCGATGGCGATCCGCCTGAAAGCCGTGCTGTTGAACCAGTTGGACGAACTGCAGGCCCTGCCGGTCGAGCAGCTGCTGGAACAGCGCTATCAGCGCCTGCGCAGTTACGGCACCTGGCAGGAAAGCTGAGCCCGGACCAGACGGCAGGCGCTGCGGGCAACGCGTTACCATCGGCAGGTCGAAGCCGAAGGAGCATCAGGCATGTCCACGGAACCCGCTGCCAAGCTGGCGGTGCTGATTGATGCCGACAACGCGCAGCCCTCGTTGCTGCCAGCCCTGCTCGCCGAAATCGCCAAGTACGGAACCGCGCACGTCAAGCGTGCGTATGGCGACTGGACCGACACCCATCTGAAGGGCTGGAAGGAACAGCTGCTGACGCAATCGGTGCAGCCGATCCAGCAGTTCGGCTACACGCGCGGCAAGAATTCGACCGACTCCGCGCTGATCATCGACGCGATGGATCTGCTGTATTCCGGACGCTTCGATGGATTCTGCATCGTGTCCAGCGACAGCGATTTCACGCGCCTGGCCGGGCGCATCCGCGAATCGGGGCTGCTGGTCTACGGCTTCGGCGAACGCAAGACACCCGAACCCTTCGTGTCGGCCTGCGACAAATTCATCTACACGGAGATCCTCGACGGCAAGCATGATGAGACCGAAACCGAAGCGCGGCAGAAGCAACGCCCCGCCAAGGAACTGCGCGGCGACGCCCGCTTGATGACCCTGCTGCGCGGCGCGATCGAAGCGGCCTCCGACGACAACGGGTGGGCCGCACTCGGCGCAGTCGGCAACATCATCAGCAAGCAGTCCCCCGACTTCGATTCGCGCAACTACGGTTACGCCAAGCTCAGCGGCCTGCTCAAGGGCATCGGCCTGTTCAGTACCGAGGAGCGCCAGATCGGCAACGGCAAGCACTTGTACGTGCGCGCCCGCAGCAGCAAATGAGCCACACCTTGCACCTGACCCTGGCTGCCGGGCTGGCGCGGTCACCGGCCGCAGGATTTTGCATCGCCTACAGCGGCGGGCCGGATTCCACCGCACTGCTGCATGCATTGGCGCAATCGCCAGACGCGCGCGCACGCGGCTTGCGCGCGCTACACATCGACCATGGCCTGCACCCCGACAGCGGCCGCTGGGCGGATCATTGCCGGCGCTTCTGCGAGGCACTCGCCGTGCCGTTGCAGGTCGTCCGCGTGCGCGTGGACGACACGCGCGGCGAGGGCATCGAAGCCGCAGCGCGACACGCGCGGCACGCGGTTTTCGCCGAGGCGTTGCGTGCGAACGAATGGCTGGCACTGGCCCACCACCGCGACGACCAGATCGAAACGGTGATGCTGAAATTGCTGCGCGGCGCGGGCCCGGAAGGACTCGGCGGCATACGCACACTGCGCCCGTTCGGGCGCGGATGCCTGTGGCGGCCTTTGCTCGATATCCCGCGCGCGACCCTGCGCGAATACGTCGCCACGCACGCTCTGGCGCACATCGATGACCCGGCCAATGACGATCCGCGGTTTTCGCGCAACCTGCTGCGCACGGAAATCCTGCCCCGGATCGACGCGCATTGGCCGCATGCCGGCACCTCGATCCTGCACGCCGCGCAATTGTGCCGCACTGCCGCCGCGCATCTCGCGCGCGAAGCCGAAGCCGCAGTAGGTGAGCTGCGGCGCGCGGATGCGACGCTCGACGCGGACGGCTGGTTGGCGTTGCCGGCCGCCGTGCGCGTGCCGGCACTGCACCAGTGGCTGCGCGAGCGCGGCTTGCCGATCCCCAATGATGCGCAGTGCCACCAGCTGCAGCATCAGGCCGCGCATGCCGTCGAAGACGCCCTGCCGTGCGTGACGTGGCCCGGCGCGGAAGTCAGGATCTGGGACGGTCGCCTGCACGCAACCCCGCCCCTTCCCGCGCAACCGGTCGCCTGGCGGGCGAGTTGGTCCGGAGAACCGCTGCGCTTGCCCGCGGACGGCGGCACGCTCACCGCCGTTGCGGCGACGCCGGATGCGTCGCCAACACCACCCGCGTTCAGTCCGCCGCTCAACGTGCGCCTGCGCCGTGGCGGCGAGCGCATCAAGCCGGCGGGCGATCCGCACACGCGCGAGCTGCGCGACCTGTTCCAGCAGGCACGGGTGCCGCCTTGGGTGCGCGAGCGTTGCCCGATGATCTATGCGGACGACGAGTTGATCGCGGTCGGCGACAACTGGATCAGTGAACGCGGCATGGCCATTTTCAATGCCGGCGCGGGACGTCCGCGCTGGTTGCGACCAGCATGGCTGCGTCCGTCATGAGGCGCGACCGCGGTCCGCTGAGTCGCGCTCATGGCCCACGATGATGCGCGCATAACGCTGCCAGGTCAGGTACGACCACGCCCAGTTCCACATCACCGCAAACCGGTTGCGGAAACCGATCAGGAAAAAAATGTGGACGATGAGCCAGAACAACCAACCGGCGAAACCCGAGATGCGCCAACCGCGAATGGCGACCACCGCGGATGATCGACTGATGCTGGCGAGGCTGCCGAAGTCGCGATAGCGAAACGGCCGCGGCGCACGCCCGGCAACGCGTTCGCGGATTGCCTTGGCGGCGTGCGTACCCATTTGCTTGGCCGCTGGCGCCATGCCAGGCACTTGCGCTCCGTCCTGTTCGACGTGCGCGAGGTCGCCGATCACGAACACCTCGGGATGCGCCGGCACTGACAAGTCCGGCGCTACGTGCACGCGTCCGGCCCGATCGCATTGCGCGCCGAGCTGCGCGCCCAACGCTGACGCCGCCACCCCGGCAGCCCACAACACGGTACGCGCGGCGATGCGGGTGTCGCCCATGCGCACGCCAGTCGCGTCAATGTCGGTCACTTTTGCACCGCAGTGCACCTGCACACGCATGCGCTCCAGCTTGCGACGGGCAATCGTTGACAATGGCTCGGGCATCGCCGCCAGTACGCGCGGTCCCGCTTCGACCAGGTGGATCTGCGCATCCCGCGGACGGGCGCGCCGAAATTCACGCGGCAAGGTGTGCTGCGCCATTTCAGCGAGCGTGCCCGCGAGTTCGACGCCGGTCGGGCCTGCGCCGACGATCACGAACGAAAGCCATTCCGCGCGCCGCGCAGGATCAGGTTCGCGTTCGGCAACTTCGAAGGCGGACAGCACCCGGCGCCGGATCACCAGCGCGTCGTCCATCGTCTTGAGACCCGGCGCATCGGGTTCCCACGCAGTGTGGCCGAAATACGCGTGGCTCGAACCAGTCGCGACGACAAGGTAGTCGTAGTCGACCGTCTGGGCACCCGCGCGGACCTGCCGCGCAGCGACGTCGATGGCTTCGACATCGCCCATCCACACCGTGACATTGCGCTGCTTGCGCACGATGTGCCGCAACGGCGCGGAAATATCCGGGCCAGACAGGCTGGCTGCGGCAACCTGGTACAGCAACGGCTGGAACAGGTGGTGGTTGGCGCGGTCGATGAGGGTGATCCGCACCGGCGCGCGCGCGAGCCCGCGGGTTGCCCAGAGTCCACCGAACCCGCCGCCCAGAATGACAACGTGCGGCAATGTCGCGCCAGCTTCGTGCATGCGGGCATTATGGCGGATCACTGGCTCCGCAATCGGCTAGCGCAGGCAGTCCCGCACGCATGGCGTGCGGAACGCTTGCAGCTATTTCTGCAACAGAGCGGTCAGCTTGTCCAATTGCGCACGATAGCCGTCGAGCACCTTGGCCGTGACCACCACGTACTGGTCCGCGCGCTTCCAGTCGCGCGCATCCAATGCCTCGTGCACGGCCGGAATCACCTTCGGCGCATAGCCAGTCAACTCACCCGGCGCCTGGATCATGTTGCGGTACCACGGGCGGCCCGGCAGGCCTCGCGAATCGAGCAGACGCTGTTCCAGCGTGCCCATCAACTGGTTGACCTGCGCGAGTTGTGCAGCAGGGATCGCCAACCCGTTTTCTGCACGAGCGTTATAAGCCTTTTCATAGGCTTGTGCACTCTTCTTCAACTGCTTTGCGGCTGAGTCGAGCGGCCCGAAGTCGATCTTCGGGACGTCGGACAAAAGCTCGGGCGGCGCCACCGGATGCAGCGGATCGGCGGCCAGTTTGTACGCGCCCGCAGCGAGCAACTTGTGCTGCTGTTCGGCGGCCTTGCGTTGCTCGTCGACCTGCTTGTGCAACTGCTTCACGTAGCGATCCAGCGTGGTGCTGAAGTCGCCGAAGCGCATCGGCAACACTTCCGAATCGGCCGTGCGCATTACGATGCGGCCCGCGACCTTGGCCAGCGCTACCCCGTACTCGAAGGTCGGATCACCGAAGCGGATGTAGTGGTCGAACGAGTCGTAGCGGGAATGGTAGATGCCACCCTGCTCGGCTTCACCACCGAAGCCGATGTCCAATGTTCCGATGCCGAGATGTTCGAGGAAAGCGCTGTAGTCGGAACCCGAACCCAGCGGCGAAATCGGCACGTCGCCACCCTTTGCCGCCAGCTTGGCGGTTTCCTTGAGCATCGG
>DASSNC010000036.1:0-14788 GCA_035688305.1 Rhodanobacteraceae bacterium | reverse complement strand
GCATTCGGCGACCAAATACCTCAACGGCCATTCCGACATGGTGGGCGGCGTGGCGATCGCGGCGAACAAGGAACTGGCCGAACAGTTGGCCTTCCTGCAGAACTCGGTGGGCGCGGTGGCCGGTCCGTTCGACGCGTTCCTCGCGTTGCGCGGCGTCAAGACGCTGGCCCTGCGCATGCGCGCGCATTGCGCCAACGCGCTGGAGCTCGCGCAATGGCTGGAGAAACATCCGGCCGTCGAGCGCGTGATTTATCCGGGCCTGAAATCGCACCCGCAGCACGCGCTGGCGAAGCGCCAGATGCACGGTTTCGGCGGCATCGTCACGATCGTCGTCAAGGGCGGGCTGAAGAAGGCGAGGCGCATGCTGGAGCGCTGCGAGCTGTTCGCGCTGGCCGAATCGCTGGGCGGCGTGGAAAGCCTGATCGAGCACCCGGCGATCATGACGCATGCTTCCGTGCCGCCGGCCAACCGCAAGCGGCTGGGCATCAGCGATGGGCTGGTGCGGCTGTCGGTGGGCGTCGAGGATGTCGCCGACTTGCGCGATGAACTGCAGCGGGCGCTGGCGTGAGCCGGACGGAAATGAGCGGCGCGCTGCAACCCGTGATCCTGTCAGGAGGTTCCGGCACCCGGCTGTGGCCGGCGTCGCGCGAGAGCTATCCGAAGCAACTGCTCGCGTTGTTCGGCGAGGACTCCATGCTGCAGTCAACGGTGCGGCGGCTTGATGGCCTCGCCGTGCCGCAAGCCGGGCCGATCGTCGTCGGCAATGAGGACTATCGCTTCATCGTTGCCGAGCAGATGCGCCTTGCGGGGATCGAACACCCGCGGCTGGTACTCGAACCCGCAGGCCGCAACACCGCGCCGGCGCTGACCCTGGCCGCGCTGGTTGCGCGCTCCGACGAGAGCGATCCGGTGCTGCTGGTGATGCCGGCCGATCACGTGATCGCGGAGCCGCAACTCTTTCGCGCGGCAGTGGAGGCCGGATTGCCCGCCGCGCAGGCCGGGGCGTTCGTCACCTTCGGGATCGAGCCCACGCGCGCGGAAACCGGCTATGGCTACATCCGCCGCGGCGGTGCAGTGCAGCGCCTGGGCAAGGGCGTGCTTGCCTTGCAGGCCTTCGTGGAGAAGCCCGATGCCGCCACGGCCCGCCAATACCTGGAAAGCGGCGAATACTTCTGGAACAGCGGCATCTTCATGCTGCGCGCCTCGACCTGGCTGCGCGCGCTGCAGGTCCTGCAACCGGCGATGCTCGATGCGTGCAGTCGCGCGATGGAAGGAAGCAGGCAGGACGGCGACTTCCTGCGCCCGGATAAGGCTGCTTTCGCCGCGTGCCCATCGGATTCGATTGACTATGCGGTCATGGAGAAGCTGCACGCCCATCCAGGGCTCGGCGAGGCGGTGGTGATTCCGCTGCGGGCGCGCTGGTCGGACGTGGGAGCCTGGGAAGCCTTGTGGGAAGCCGCCGACAAGGATTCAGACGAGAACGTGGTGCGCGGCGATGCGCTACTGCAGGACACGCGCAATTCGCTGGTGCTGGCTGGCTCGCGCCTGCTGGTCGCGCTCGGTTGCGAGGGCATGGTGGTCGTGGATACTCCCGATGCCGTGCTGGTTGCCGACAAGGGACACACGCCGCAGTTGCGCGAGGTGGTGGCGAAACTGAAGGAGCATGGGCGCGAAGAACTTCTGACCCATCGCAAGGTATACCGGCCGTGGGGCTGGTACGACTCGATCGAAAAGGGTCCGCACTTCCAGGTCAAGCGCATCGGCGTCAATCCCGGCGCCAGCCTGTCGTTGCAGATGCATCACCGCCGAGCCGAGCACTGGGTGGTGGTGCGTGGGCTGGCGCGTGTCACGCGCGGCGATGACGTTTTCGACTTGCGCGAGAACGAGTCGGTCTTCATTCCGCTGGGCACGAAGCACCGTTTGCAGAACCGGACCGGCGACCCGCTGGAGATCATCGAGGTGCAGTGCGGCGATTACCTCGGCGAGGACGACATCGTCCGCTTCGAAGACGTGTACGCGCGAGCATGAACGCGGCCATCCTCATCGCCCGTCGCGTGCCGCCGGTGCGCATGCTGGCGCGACCGCTGGCCTTGCTGTGGCGCTACCGGGTATTGCTGCGGCACATGACCTGGCGCGAGATCTCCTCGCGCTATCGCGAGTCGGTGCTCGGCACGGTATGGGCGGTGATCAACCCGCTGTTGATGCTGTCCATCTACACCTTCGTGTTCGGTTTCATGCTGAAGTCGCGCTGGCCGGGACAGGGCGACAACAAGCTGCTGTTCGCGATCACGTTGTTCGCGGGCCTGATCGTCAACACGCTGTTTGCCGAGACTGCGGTGCGTTGCACCAGCGTCATCACCGAGAACGCCAACTACGTCAAGAAGGTGGTGTTCCCGCTGGAAATCCTGCCGCTTGTGGTGCTCGGAAGCGCGCTGTTCCATGCAGCGGTCAGCCTCGCGATCCTGATCGTGGCCAACGTGCTGGTGGGGTCCGGCCTGCACTGGACGATGCTGCTGCTGCCGGTCGTGATCGGCCCGATCCTGCTGACAAGCGCCGGCATCGGGTGGTTCCTCGCGGCGCTCGGAGTGTTCCTGCGCGATGCCAGCCAGGTGGTCGGCTTCATCACCGCGCTGCTCATGTTCCTCAGTCCCATCTTCTATCCGATGTCCGCCTTTCCGGAGCCCCTGAGGCCGTGGCTGCTGGTCAATCCGTTGACCTTGCCCGTGATCCAGATCCGCATGGTCGCCATTGACGGTTCCTGGCCCCATGCGCACGTGATCGTGTATGCCTATCTGATCGGACTGATGATCGCCGCCGTGGGATTGTGGTTCTTCGAGCGCGCGCGCCGGGGTTTCGCCGATGTCGTCTGAGCCGATCATCGCGGCCGAAGGCCTGGGCAAGTGCTACCACATCTACGAGAGCCCGGGCGAGCGTTTGAAACAGATGCTCTACCCGCGTGCAGCGCGTCTGCTCGGGCGTTCCGCCAGCCCGCGATTCACGGAATTCTGGGCCCTGCGCGGCGTCAATTTTGAAATCGCGCGCGGCGAAACCATCGGTATCCTCGGCCGCAACGGCTCGGGCAAGACCACGCTGCTGCAGGTGCTGTGTGGCACCTTGCCCTACAGCGAAGGCCGCTGCCGGGTGCAGGGCCGCATCGCCGCGTTGCTCGAACTTGGCGCAGGATTCAAGCCGGAATTCACCGGCCGCGAGAACGTGCTGATCAACAGCGCGATCGTCGGCATCCCGGAAGACGAAGCGCGCGCGCGCATGCAGCAGGTGATCGAATTCTCCGAGCTGGGCGAGGTAATAGATCGCCCGGTGAAAACCTATTCCAGCGGCATGTACGTCCGACTGGCGTTTTCCGCGGCGATCCATGTCAATCCGGACATCCTGGTGGTGGACGAGGCGCTGGCCGTGGGCGATGCGCGTTTCCAGGCCAAGTGCTTCCGCCGCATCAACGAGATGAAGGAACAGGGCGTCACCATCCTGTTCGTGACCCATGCGACCGAGCAGGTCGCCATGCATTGTTCGCGCGCGCTGTTGCTGGACGGCGGCCGGCTGATAGATGACGGGCACCCTCGCGAAGTGAGCAATCGCTACCTCGACCTGTTGTTCGGGCGCAGCACGAGCGAGCGCCAGGGCACGGCGCGTTCCGAAGAGCCTGTTCCCGGCGAGCCGCCCGATCGCGGCGGGCCGGCGCGCGCAGCGGAAACGGTGCGCGAGGCGGTGGACGCATTCGTGAATGACGACGCTGCGGCATTCGCCGCGCGGGCGACCCACAACGCCGGCGAATACCGTTGGGGGGATGGCAGCGCGGAAATCGTGGATTACCTGCTGGTGGCTGGCGGGCGCGTGGATCCGCCCAACCTGATCGCCGGAGAGGAGGCCGAACTCTACGTGCGCGTGCGTTTTCGCGACGCATTCGCCACGCCCGTATTCGGTTTCCACGTCAAGACCATCGAAGGGCTGATGCTGACCGGCTGCAACTCGCGGGATTTCGGTCAGGGCTGGGGGGCGCGCTACCGACCGGTGAGTGCCGGCGAAACGGTGGTGTGCAAATTCCGGTTCAGGCCGAATTTCGAGTCCGGCAATTACCTGCTTTCGCTGGGCATCGCCGCCGACAATGGTGGAGAATTGCGTCCGCTCGACCGACGCTACGATTCGATCCTCCTCAAGATCGAAAACGACGGCCCGTATTTCGGACTGGTCGGCGTCGGCGCGAGCTGCGAATACGTGCGCAGTGCGGATGGCAACTGATGTCGCCGAGTCCCGAACAACTTCTGGAAACGCATGCCGGCTTGCCCGAGGCCTACCAGCCGGCGTGGGGCTTGCCTGAAAGCACCGCGCGGTCGCAGCGCCAATGCGAGGACCGATTCGCGATCGTCCGCGATGCGGTCATGGCGCTGCCCGCCGATCGTCCATTGCGGATCCTGGACGTAGGCTGCGCGCAAGGCTACTTCAGCCTGGGTTTGAAATCGGAACTCCAGCGGCACGGCCGCCAGGCCGAAGTGCTCGGCGTGGACTACCTGGAAGACAACGTGCGGTTCTGCCGCGCTTTGGCGGAATTCCACGGGCTCGACGTGCGCTTCATGCACGACCGTTTCGATGCCGGGTTCTTCGAGCGGCACGGGTTGGCGGATTTCGACGTCGTGCTTGCATTGAACGTGGTGCACCACATCCGCGAACTCGATGGCGCGGCTGCCGCCGACGAGACGCTGTCTGCCATTCGCGCACATTCCACCGTATTGCTTTGCGAGATCGCGCAGCCGCAGGAGGCGCTCGACTGGATCGCGGACTGGCACTCCTCGGATGATGCGATGTTGCGGGGTTTCGCGTTTCGCAGGAGGCTGGGGACCTTCGCGACGCACCTGACCGAAGTCAAGCGCCCCTTGTACGGCTGCAGCAACCGCCTTGCCTACGTGGGCGGGCGCTGGTTCGATTTCGATCGGGTGCTCGATCGTGCGCATCCGGGCGTTCCGGATCGCTTCGCCGGTCAGCGCCGGTTTTTCATTGGCCCCCACAGCATCGTGAAAGCCTGCCGGACGACCGGAGATTTTGGAGCGTTCAACCGCGCCGAGCTGGAGCAGGAAGCGCAGGTGCTCGAAGCTTTGCGCGATGAACCTTCGCGCTACCCCCCGCTGCTGGCGCAAGCCGATGACGGCAATGAATCATGGCTCGCGCGTGGCATCGTACCCGGCGTGCTGGTCTCGGAACTGATCGAGAAGGGAGCGAGCTTCGACCGCGCCGCCATGGTGCGCGCGCTGCTCGATGAACTCGCGCATCTGCAGGGATGCGGGTTTTACCATGCAGATCTTCGTGCATGGAACATGCTGTGGGACGGCAACACGTTGCGGCTGATCGATTTCGGCTCCATGCAACGGCAGGACTCTCCGTTGCATCGTGCAGCCCTGGCGGCCGTGCTCGCGGAGATCGCGCGCGGCAAGCTGTCGCATGCGCAACCCTGGTATGCCGCGGTACATCCTTTGTCCAGCTATCCGCCCGAGTGGCACGGAATGGTCCGGTATCTCGCGGGTTGCCCGCAGGCGGGCTTCAGTTTTGCGGAAGCGAGGATCCGCCTCGATGAAGTGCATGATCAAACCGATTCCGGAGGGCTGACCGTTTGCGCCGAATTGCTGGCGGCCTGTGCCGATGCGCAGGTGGAAGGGTTCGCCAGGTCCCGGGCGCATGTGGATGATCTTGAGCTTTCCCTCTCGCGGGCCCGCTTGCACGCAGAGAGTCTCGAACGTGACTTGCGGCGCGTGACCTCGGACGCCGTGGGCGAGCGCGAAGCCTTCTTGCAGAAGATGGCCGATGCGAACCGATACGCTTCTTCGCTGGAGGAGCAGATAGCAAGGGAAACTGCGGCCGCACGGGCCGAGCGTGAAGCCGCGCAGGCGGCGCTGGCGGAAGCGACTGCTTACGCCAAGTCGCTCGAGGAGGAGCGCGCGCGCCTGAAGGAGCAGGCCGGACAACTCGAGCGAATGCGCCGGCGCTTCCGCCTGCTCAGGCCGTTTTGGCCGCGCGACAATTGAGGATCAGGCATGACCGCTCCGGTTTTCTTTACCATCGTCTCTAGGAATTACCTGGCCTACGCGCTCACCCTGATGGGTTCGATTTCCGGGCAGTATCCGGATTCGCCGAGGTACCTCTGCCTCGCGGACGAGCCCGGCGACGATGCCGACCTGGACACGCCGCTGTTCGAGGTGGTTCCCATCCGCAAGCTGGGACTGCCTCACTTCGAAGCCTTCGTGTTCCGCTACGACATCATGGAGCTGAACACGGCAGTAAAGCCGTACATGTTCGCCTGGCTGCGCGAGCGGCATCCGGATGCCGGCCTGGTCTACCTCGATCCGGACATCCTGGTGCTGCGGCGGCTGGAGAAAGTGGAGCAGGCGTTCGCGGACGGAGCCTTGCTGGTGCTGACCCCGCACCTCAATGCGCCCATGAGCGACGACAAGTTCCCCGACGAGCTGGCGATCATGCGCAGCGGCGTCTACAACTGCGGGTTCGCGGCAATCAATGCGGCGCATGCGCGCGCAGCGGACCTCATCGCATGGTGGTCGAAGAAGCTCGAGTTCGGCTGCTTCGTGGATATCGAAGGGGGCCTGTTCACCGACCAGAAATGGATGGACCTTGCGCCCGGCATGTTCCCCGACGTCCGCGTCCTGCGCGACGACGGCTACAACGTCGCCTACTGGAACCTGGCGCAGCGCCCGATCACGGGCGCCGCTGATGGCGGGTACACCGCCGCAGGCGTGCCGCTGGTGTTCGTGCATTTTTCCGGAGTGGTTCTCTCGGATCCGAAACTTTTCTCCAAACACCAGGACCGGTTTACCGCCGATTCGATCGGTGGGTTGCGGCCGCTGTACGAACGTTACCTGCGACTGCTGGCAAAGAACGGCCACAAGGGGCACGCGCAAAAGCCGTATGCCTACGGGCGGTTTCCGGACGGCGAGAAGATCGTCACCGCGATGCGCCGGGCATTCAGGAGGGCTTTCGACGTGGATCGCGAGCGGCCCGTGCGCGACCCGATGCGAATGGATCGCGACCTTTTCAACCAGCCGACTGATGAACTGGTGGCCGATGAGTCGCGGCCGGTCAGCCGCCTGATGTTCGAAATCTGGGCGATGCGGGAGGACTTGCAGCAGGCGTTCAACCTGCAGGACCGGGCGGGCCGCGACGGCTTCGTGCGTTGGTATCTCGCTTCGGCGGGTACCGAGCTGGCCATGAACGAGCGTTACGTCGCGCCCATTCGGGAGTTGTTCGAGCGCGCGGCACTCGTGGCGGAAGAAAGTAATCCAGGCCCGGTTCGGCGCGGCCCCCGTTATCGTCTCGGCCAGGTTGCGTTGCGTGTGCTGGCGTGGGGCAAGCGTCGCCCGCTGCTGGCCCGCTGGTATGCGCGCTTGCCGCAATCCTGGCGGATGGGTTTTCGCCGGCGTGCCCATTCGTATTCGGGAGTGCCGTTCCCGCTGGCGACGTTGCCGCATGCCTCGCGTTTGCGCGTGCCTACTTTCGCCGAAGGGCTGGAAGATGCGGATACGCGTGCTCTGGAGAACGGCGTCAACCTGATCGGTTACGCGCGCGGCGAGTTCGGGATCGCGGAGAACGTGCGCAGTTACGCGCGCGCGCTGGAGCAGGCCGGCCATCCCTTCCTGATCCGCAACTTCGATGTCGGGGTGGCCAGCCGCCAGCAGGATCACTCGATGGAGCGGCATTTCTCCGAAGTGCTTCGTTACGACATCAATGTGTTCTTCATAAATGCCGACCAGATGCAGGTCGCCCGGGATACGCTCGGCAAGTCTGCATTCGACGGGCGCCACAACGTCGGCTACTGGCTGTGGGAACTCGAGCATTTTCCGCGCGCGTGGCAGGGCGCCTTCGATCTGGTTGACGAGGTGTGGGCCCCGACCGAATTCGTGCGCGCGGGAATTGCCGCGAATACGCGCAAACCGGTTCTGAAGATGCCCAAGGCCATCGAGTTCGAGGCGCCCACAGGCATGGATCGCGCGCACTTCGGCCTGGATGCGGACGCCTGCACGTTTCTTTTCAGCTACGACTTCAACGGTTTTGCCGCACGCAAGAATCCGGAAGCAGTCATCACCGCGTTTCGCCAGGCGTTTCCGGTGGAACGGCGGGACGTGCGCCTGCTGGTGAAATCCGTCAACGGCCATCGTTTCCCGGAACGCCTCTCTTCCCTTGCGTCGAGCGTGGCGGATGACCCGCGGATCGAGATCCGCGACGGCTTCCTCTCCCGCGGGGAGATGCACGGACTGCAGAACGCGATTGATTGCTACGTCTCCCTGCATCGCGCAGAGGGCTTCGGGTTGGGCCTTGCCGAATGCATGTACCTGGGCAAGCCGGTCATCGGCACGGCGTGGTCGGGCAACATGGAGTTCATGACCCACGACAACGCCTGCCTGGTGGACTACAGGCTGGTGCCGGTCGGGGAAGGCGAATATCCGTTCTGGCAAGACCAGCACTGGGCCGAAGCGGACGTGCAGCAGGCCGCCATGTTCATGCGTCGCGTGAGCGAAGATCGTGAATGGGCGCGCGCGCTGGGCGCGCGCGCAGCCCGCGACATCCGCGCGAACCTGTCCAGGGAAGTTTGTGCGGCAAGCGTGATCTCGCGGATGCGCGCCGTATCGGGAGCGGGGGCCGGAGCTTCGCGGCGGTCGTTTGGCGCGGCTGGTCAGCCGCGCTGATCAATGGTTTCGTTGTGGCGGATGCGCCTGTAACATGGCCGCATCCCGACGCGGACGCGCATGTACAACGACCCTCGCCTGAAGGGTGCGCTCTGGAATTGCCACTGGCCGGGCTGGAATCGGGAAGTTCGAGGATCCATTTCCCCGGCTTTGGCGATTACGGCGAGCCGTGGATTTCCGAATCGTTGTCGAGCCGGTAACGGCGGGATGCCCGCTGCGTAGCCATCGAGGGGCGCGCAGCGGGGCGGAAGACTTGCGCTCAAAGAAGCGCAGGCGAAAAAAAAGCGACAGGGGAGAAGGGGGATGGATGTATTGCATGGCTGGCGGCGCTCGCGCGCCAGCGGGAAGTTTGCTCGTGGGCCGGGGTTCCAGGTCATTCTCATTGCGGCGGCACTGGCTTTGCCCGCGGTCCTTGTCCAGGCCTGGCTGGCGGCGCACTACTCCGGATTCAGCAAATACCTGCTTCTCGAAGGCGCGATTTTCGCCACGAGTTGTTGCCTGATCCTGGCGCTCCTGGCGCGATGGCAGGTCGTCGGGAGGTTGAGCTGGATTGCGGCATGGTCCGTTTATCTCCTCTGGATCATCCTGGTGCTTGCGGAAGCGGTGTCGTACTCGTTGCAGGACGACACGTTCAACGCGCGTTTTTTTGCACATCTGGAACCACGCAACCTCGACACCGGCCTGCACGGATTCCCGTTGCTCATTGGTGGCGGGCTCGCATTCCTGTTCGTCCTGGGCATCGCGGCGGCATGGTTGTTGCGCCGCCTGTCGCGGTGGCGAGCGCCGCAGCCGGGGAAAGGGCGAATCGTCCTCAGGATCGCTGGTGTCGCGGCCCTCGCCGCATTGGCGCTACTGGTGAATTCCACTCCGGCGAGATTGGCGCATTACCTTGTCCAGTACCGGCGCTCGTTTTCCTTCGCCGGTACGCCGGAAGGGCAGCATGTCTATCGGGAAATCAACCCCAATCCGGTGCCTCGGCACTTCGTGCTCGCGTCACCCGGGAAAAACCTGGTGTGGATCTACATGGAGTCGCTGGAGCGCGCGTATACCGACGACAAGGCGCTGCCCGGATTGACGCCCAATCTCGACAGGCTCCGCGCGCATTCACTCGATTTCCCCGGATTCGAGACGTTCCATGGGGCCGGCTATACCATGGCGGGCATTTTCGCCTCGCAGTGCGGTGCGCCCTTCTACACCAGTCCCTTCGCGGCGCTGGATCCGCTCAGCGGGAACAACACGGACAAGACCAACTTCCAGCATAAACTCGCCTGTTTCGGGGACGTGCTGCACAAGGCCGGGTACAAGCAAGTGTTCATGGGAGGCGCCCCGATCAGTTTTTCCAACAAGGGCCTGTTCTTCCATCTGCATGGGTACGACGAGGCCTTGGGCAAGGGAGAACTCGAAGCGCAATACCAGGGCGGGCTTGCCGCCGAGGGCTGGGGACTCTATGACGAGGACCTGTTCCGGATCGCCGAACAGCGTTATCGCAAGCTGGCAAGGTCCGGGCATCCCTTCAACCTCACCTTGCTGACGCTGGATACGCATCCGCCGCATGCACGGCCTTCTCCCGGATGTCCGAGCTACCCGGCGAGCGAAAACCTCGTATTGCAGGGCGTGCACTGCACCGACTATCTGGTCGGCAAGTTCATTGACGATATTTCCCGTGACCCGGCATGGAAGAACACCATGGTGGTGATCATGAGCGACCACCTGAGGATGGTTACGGAAGGCGGGATATCGCGTGGTCCAGGTCGCCATCCGCTGCTGTTCGTACTCAATGCTGGTGTCACGGGAGAGCGCGACACCCGGATCTATCACATGGATATCGCGCCCACGCTGCTGCATTTGATGGGAGTGAGCACGAACGCGAGTTTCATCGCCGGGGAGGATCGCAGTTCTCCGCGAGCTGCCGACAATCCGCTGGTCGCGAGCAGGGTGACCGACTCGGTCTTGCGCAAGGCGCTCTGGCAGCGCGCCGGGGATTTCCAGCTCTGCAAGAATGGCGTCCTGCTTTCGGAATTGCCGATCAGCACCTTCCAGTTGGGTGGGCGCAAGTTCAAGGTGGAAAACCGTGGGAAAAGGCAGGTGGCGCTGACCAGCGACCAATTCCTGGCATTCGTGACCATGCAGTCCAATGCGGCGGCGATTCTGCTGCCGCGCGATCGGCTTGATCGGCAAAAGGCCTGGCGAGGCAAGGCCAGCCTCCTGACGGTCGCTCCTCAAGACGGTACGGAGTCCGACGGGGATCTGTTCTCGGTGGACTGGGTGGGGGTCAATGGTGCCAAGGCCCATCTTGCGGACGTGGAGGGTTTGCGGGGATTGAAGCTGAGTTCTCCGGACTGCGCATCGCTCTTGCGGCAGGCAGACCAGGCCCCGGAGGGGCAAACCTTCGACTTCAGCGACAACTTCGTCGCAAGCGTCGAGCCACCGCCCACGCTCGACGAATCCGGGCGCATTGACTTCACGTCCGAGACGGCTTATCCGTACGAACAACTGATTGGCTGGCATCCCGCCACGTCCTGGGGCTCGTACACGGAAGGAGATTTCGCGCAATTCGGCTTTCGCTTGCCGCAACAGCACTGCACGGAGGCCGTGATGACGCTGACCGCGCGGCCCTTCCTGGTACCGTCCCGACCCAAGCTGGACGTGAGTGTGCTGGTCAACGGGAAACCGGTGACCCGCTGGCATTTGAGCGGATCCGGTACCGAGCCGAGAAATCTGAGCTTTCCCGTCCGACCGGACCAGGACTGCAGCGCGATCGTGCGGCTGATCTACGCAAGGCCCGGCGCCAAGCCGGAACCTTACCCGAAAGGGGAAGACCCGCGTGATCTGCAATTGGTGATTTACAGCGCCAGGCTGCAACCTTCGCAGGACGACTCCGCGCAAGTAGCATCGCGTCCATGACCCATCGAAACACTTCCTGCGATACCCGCATGCGCCCGGCGCTGGCGCATGTTCGCGCTTTGTGTATATGCGGCCTGTTGATGCTCGCCGGTGCGGTCCAGGCCGGGGCACCGCCGGATCAAGGTGCAGCGGGAATCGTCCATTCGGTGCCGGTCGCGCCGGTCGCGCCGCAGCCGGCGGTCCGGCCGTTCACCGAATACGCCGGCATCACGCCGGATTCCATTTCGTCGGAAACCGCGCGCTGTTCCCTGGATGTCCTGGATGGTGAGCCGGCGCGTGCGGCCATGGTGATTGACCATCGTGTGCCGGTTACGTTCGTGGGCTGGGCGGGAGATGATCGAAGCGGCGTTCCGCCGGCGCTTGTTTTTCTCTTGATCGGCAAGAAAACCTTCGGCGTGGCAGGTGAGGCCGGATTGCCGAGGCGTGATGTCGCGGCGGCCAAGCACAACCCCGCCCTCGGATTGTCGGGCTTTTCGATTTCGGGCGACCCCAGGGCAATCCCGCAGGGCGAATATCGCGCGGCGCTCGTGGAGCGATTCGGAACCCAGGATCGCCTCTGCCTGTTCGCCCACACCATCGCGGTGAAATAAATGACGAGTTCGGATATCCGGGGAACGCCCGAAGCTGCCCGCACAGATCGCCCACTGGCGCGACAGTGGGTACGCCCGTTTGTCATTTGCCTTGTATGGCTCGTCCTGATTTACGGCGTACTGGCTGCCTGCGGTTTCCTCCAGAAAAGATTCCTGACCCAGCCCTTCGGCTATGGCGCAGACGCGCCAGCCGTGTATGGCTGGAACGGCGTCGAGTACGTCTACAACAATTACAAGGCTCGAACGGGGGCGCCGTTGATGCTTCCCGGCCGCCCGGCGATGGATCGCACAGGCTGCATTCTCTTCGAGCCGGATTGCACGTTGATCTGGGTCATCGGGAGGGCAACAGGCTCGATCGTGTCGGGCGTGAATATTTATTTTTATCTGACCTATGCGCTGTGTTTTCTTTTTGCGTTGTTCGGCATGCGTTTTTTCGGCGCGAGCTGGCCGGCATCGGCGGTCATGGCGGCCCTGTTCGCGCTGTTGCCCTACCACCAGATGCGCAACATCAACCACATCCACGAGGACAGCTACTTCATCGTTCCCGCCTATGTCGTCATCCTTTACCTGATCTATCGGGGAGGTCGCGCGCCTGACCTGCCCGCGGGAGGATTGGCGGCGTGGCGGGACCGGTTGATCGCCCACCGCTGGGCCCTTCCGGTCGCCCTGCTGTTCGTATTTTTTCCGGCATCCTTGCAGAAGTATCACCAGTTTTTCTTCGCGCTCTTTGCATTTTTTGCGGGCGTGCTCGGCAGCGTGGATGCCCGCAAATCGAGGCCGGTCCTGATCGGCCTGCTTTTCGCGGTCGTCGCATGCGCGGGCCTGCTGGCGCGCGGGGCTTTCGACAACTCCGCCTGGGGCGATCCCAACCATCTCCTGCATACGGCCAACCAGGTGACGTCCTATGGCGAGGACGAACGTTACCCGCTCAAGCTGGTGCAGATGCTGCTGCCGATTCCCGGCCACAGGGTGGACGTGCTGGCGGCCATGCGGGCCGGATACGACTCCGGGCATCCGATGGTCAGCTACGAGACCAGCACCGTCTCGCTCGGACTGATCGGCGCACTCGGCCTGATCGGCTTGATGTGGGTATTTCTCACAGGCGGGTCGAGGGCCAGGCCCTCGTCGCGATTGATCGCGCGCCTGACGCTGTTCGCGATCCTGCTGGGGGTGATGGGCGGCCTTGGTGGAATCCTGGCGGATCTCTCGTGGGCGATCGCCGGTTCCCGCTTTCCGCTTTCGCAGGCGCGCGGCTGGGATCGCGTGGTGATCTTCATCGCGTTTTTCGCGCTGTTGATGAGCGCGTGGGGTTTCGATCGGTTGCTTGCCTTCGCCAACAAGCGAATCGGATCACGCCATGGCGTCGGTCGGGCGCTGATGTGGACGTGTGCCGTGGCGGTTTTCGTGATCGGAGTCCTCGATCAGGTCAAGAGCGTTCCGCACCACATCTACAAGAATGACGATGCGATCTATCTCTCGGACAAGGCGTTCTTTTCGTCCATTGACGGCATGAACAGCGGCAATTATCAGGTCCTCCAGTGGCCCGTGATGTTCCCCTGGGGCGGGTCCTACAACGGCATCTATTACACGGATGCCTACCGGCCACTGCTCAATTCGCGGCACATGGAGCTGAGTTTCGGGGCCGATCCCGACAGCAAGCAGGGGCAATGGCTCACCAGGCTTTCGCAGCAGGCGCCGGAGGCGATCCTTGACCGGGTATGCTCGTTGGGCTTCGAAGGCGTGCTGGTGCACGATGCCGCCGTGTCCCGTACGCAGCGCTCTTTTGTTCAATCGCTCGACCGCAAAATCAAACCCATGCAGTCCGGGAGCGGGCTGAGCTATTACGACCTGCGCCGAACGTGCGGCGTGCCGCCTCCGGTTGCGGAGCAATGCATTTCGCGACTGCGGACCGATCTGCTGGAAACGGAAAATCGGCAGAAGTGGATCGGCGGCGAGCAATTCGCAGGGGAAACCGGTGCCTTCGTGCCCGGCGATTGCGGCGGCTCCTGGCGCAAGTCCGCCGCGGGGGAATCGGGCTGGTTGACCATCGGCCCGTACGTCCCGCTTCGCCCCGGCACATACACCGCCACATTCGAGTTTTCCGGAAAGGCCAGGCCTTCCAGGCTGCTGGTGGACTGGCACGACGGGACAGATGCACATACGCTGGCGGAAGTTCGGCCTTCCTCGGCATCCGGCAGCTTCAGCGTGTCGTTCTCGGTTCCCGGGCCGGCCCGGAAGCTGGCGGAGTTCCGCGTTGGCGTGGACGGAACTGAGCCGGTCGTGTTTCGGGGAGTGCAGATCACCGGCGCCGCGCGGTGAGCATCCGCGTCAGCGTATGGCGGCGTCGGCGATCTCGAGGATCGCGGGCAGGTGTTCCTCCAGACCCAGCCAGAAGGGCAGCCGGACCAGACGCTCGCTGATGTCATCGGTAACGGCCAGCTCGCCGGCAGTGCGTCCGGACCGCCGCCCGGACGGCGCCGAATGCAGCGGGATGTAGTGGAACACGGGATGGATGTCGTGCTCGCGCATTCCGTTGATGAACCGGGTGCGCGTCGCCAGGTCGGGCAGCAGCAGGTAGAACATGTGCGCATT
>DASSNC010000019.1:0-8490 GCA_035688305.1 Rhodanobacteraceae bacterium | reverse complement strand
CTTGGACGCAGGCCCGCGCAAGACTCCGACCCGTCGATCATCGAGGGCGAGTACACCGTGGTATCGCCGCGCCGCGCCGGCCTGCCGCACGCCGATTAGCTGTCCATACGACCAGACGACACATTCCGGATGGCGGTCTTGGGACACACGTTGCAAACTGCACCCATGCACGCCCGATCGCTCCAAACCAAATCCTCCGACCCGCTCGAACAGGCACGCTTGCTGCTTGAACGTGGCGATGAGACGCCCACGCTTGCGGCGCTCGCCGCTGCAGTCGGATTGTCTCCGGCCTGGCTGCAACGCAGCTTCCGCCGCCGCTTCGGCGTATCGCCGGCCGAGTACGCGCGCGCGCGCCGCTTCGGCGCCTTCAAACGCGCGCTCCGCGATGGCCATGGCGTCACCGATGCGGTGTATGCCGCGGGTTTCGGCTCCGGCAGCCGGGTTTACGAACGCAGTGACAGCCTGCTCGGCATGCCGCCGGCCCGTTATCGCGACGGCGGCGCAGCCATGTCCATTCGCTACACCACGACAGCATCCCCGCTGGGGCGCGTGTTGGTGGCCGCCACGGAGCGCGGATTGTGTGCCGTGAATCTCGGCAACACGGATGCGCAGTTGCTCGCAGCCCTGCATGAGGAGTTTCCCCGCGCCGACGTGACGCGCGTGGACGCCGGCCGCGACGAATGGCTGGCCGCGGTGATCGCGCGAATCGCGCGGCAATTCACCGGCGAATCGGACACGCGGACACCCGCCGCGTTGCCACCGCTGGATATCACCGCCACCGCGTTCCAATGGCGCGTCTGGCAGGCGTTGACGCGGATCCCTGCCGGCGAGACGCGCAGCTATGGCGAGATCGCGCGGGAAATTGGCGAGCCCGGCGCGGCACGCGCGGTGGGGCGTGCCTGCGGCGCGAATCAACTCGCCTTGATCGTGCCCTGCCACCGCGTGGTGCGTGCCGATGGCTCACCCGGTGGTTGGCGCTGGGGCGCGGTCCGCAAACGGCAACTGCTGGCGAAGGAAAAACGCGCGGCCAAGCCGCCTGCATCAAGCTGACGGCCGGGCACGGTCTTGCGGAGCACACTAGAATCGCAGCGAATCCAGACACCAGCTTCGCCACGCCAGCATGCTCAAGTGGGTCATCCTCGCCATCCTCGTCGCGAGTGCGTCGTACGTGCACTTCCGCGGCCGCGAGCGGCACGGGTTCCTGCGCCAGCTGACCGACTACACGACCTTCCTCGCGCCCATCAACGTGCTGATGTATGCGTTTTCGGGCGTGCCGGCAAAGCGCTATCTCGATGTGTCCGACTTCCCGGAGCTCGAGAATCTCAGGCGCAACTGGCAGGTCATCCGCGACGAAGCAATCGCGCTGGCGCAGGGCAGCCACATCAAGATTTCGGCGCAGCATGACGACGCGGGCTTCCAGTCGTTCTTTCGCACCGGCTGGAAGCGCTTCTACGTCAAATGGTACGACGACGCGCCGCATCCCTCGGCGCAAGCGCTGTGCCCGCGCACGGTTGCGATCCTGCGCGACTCGCCGCACATCCGGGCCGCCGCGTTCACCCAGCTTCCGCCAGGCAGCCGGCTGGGCAAACATCGCGATCCGTACGCCGGCTCGCTGCGCTACCACCTCGGTTTGATCACACCCAACGACGATCGTTGCTGGATCCGTGTCGACGGCGAGTCCTACAGCTGGCGCGACGGCGCAGGCGTGGTGTTTGACGAAACCTTCGTGCATTGGGCGGCCAACGAGACCGACCACGACCGCATCATCCTGTTCTGCGATCTCGAGCGGCCGATGAAATACCGCTGGGCGCAAGGCCTCAACCGTCTGATCGCGCGCACCCTGCTGGCCGCAGGTGCCGCGCCGAACAGCACGGGCGACCGCACCGGTGGCATCAATCGCATCTTCAAGTACGTCCATGCGGTCAAGCGCGCGGGCAAGGCGATGAAACAGCGCAACCGCACGCTGTACTACGCGGCCAAGTGGACGCTCATGATCGCCATCCTCGCGGCAATCTTCCTGCCCTGGCAGCGTTGGTGGTGACACGCTGTCGCCTGTGTGCGGGCTCCCGCAAAAACCGTCTTGCAGGAGCCTGCGTGCAGGCGACCCGGGCTACAGCTCGCGCAGCGCGGTCGTCACCGGCAGGCGCGCGGCCCGCACCGCGGGGAACAGGCCACCGATGAAGCCGATCGCCAGTGCCCACTTGATGCCGGTCCAGAGCAACGCGGGCGTCACCCGGAACTGGAACACCATCTGGGTGAAACTGAAGCCGCCACCCGCGCTGGTCGATGCGGTGAAGTGACCGAACACCGCCCACGCGACGAACGCGCCCAGTACGCCGCCGGCAAGCGCCAGCAACATGGTTTCCAGCAACACCGACGCCACGACGGGCGTCCCTTGAAAGCCCACCGCACGCAGCGTGGCAATTTCGCGCGAGCGCGTGGCCACGGCCGCATACATCGAATTCAAGGCACCGAAGATCGCACCGATCGCCATGATGATGGCAATGGTGGTGCCGAGCCATCGGATCAACTTGTTGATGCCGCCCGACTGATCGGCGAAATACTTGTGGGTGGTCTCGGCGTCGACCTTCAGTTGCGGATTGGTCGCCAGTGCCGCCTTGAAGGTCGTGAACGCCGCTGGGGACGTCAACCGCACCGTCACCGAGGATACGCTGCTGCCGCGATGAAAGACCGGACCAATGGTGCCCGCATCGGCCCATATTTCCGAGTTGAAGGCATCGCCGGAATCGAACTCACCGACGATCTTCCATTTCTGGCTGCCGAGCTGCAGGTCCGATCCGATCGCCATGCCCTTGAACTGCGCCATGACGCCCTTGCCGACATCGAGCTCCAGGGTGCCGGGGGTGAACTTGCGACCGGCGACGATCTTCACGTTCGGACGTACCGCCCAGGCTTCCTGACCCACGCCGCGCACCGACAGGTTGGCATCCTGGCCATTGTTCTTCGGCAGTGATGCTGCCAGCAGCACCTCCGGCGAGGCGATCGGATGACCCTGGGCATCGCGTGCGACACCCGGTTGTTGTGCGATCAACACCGTGTCGCCGTGCATCAACACCGAATTGGACTCGGCCTGCGATCCGGCGCGGATCACGATCGCGGTGTCGGCGCTGCCGGTGCCCTGCAGCGTAGCCTGCAGGCCCTCGCCCATGGCCAGCATCGCAACCAGCACGCCCACCACGCCGGCAATGCCGATCACGATCACCGAGGATGCGCCCCAGCGCGACGACAAGGTGGCGAGTCCGACACCGGTGACGCTTAGCGTGCGTCGCCCGGTGGCCGTCAGCGCCAACCACAGTGCCAGCAAGACCGCGGCGATCACTGCGCCATACCACGGCAGCAAAGACCATGCCACGAGGCACACGATCAGAATCACGACCAGCAGCAAACCAAGCAGGAAATTGTTCATTGGGTGTTCCTCAGCGACCGGCCAGCGCATCGACGATTTTCAGGCGCATGCCGCGCAGTGCCGGCAGCACGCCAACCACGAGACCGATCAGGACCATCAAGACGAGCGCCTCGCCCCAGATCGAGCCACCCACATCCGCCATCGGCAAAGCCGAGCCAAGCGCAGCCTTGAGACCACCCACCACGCCGCCCGCGAGCAACATGCCCACGACACCGCCGATCACGACCAGCAGCACCGATTCGGCCAGCACCAGCAGCAACACGCTGCGGTTGGAAAAACCAATCGTCTTCAGCACCGCAAGTTCCGGGATGCGTTCGCGCACCGCCTGCGCCATGGTGTTGCCGGTCAGCAGGATCAACGTGAAGAACACCGCCGCCATGATGGCGCCCACGATCAAGCCGATGTTCGCAAGCTGGCTGATGAACGATGCCGTGAACGCGTTCGCGGTGACGGTCTTGGTCTCGTGGTCCGAGTTGGCGCTGATCGCGTCGATCGCGGTGGCGACCTGATCGGCGTTTTCCGGATTCGCAACCCGGGTCTGGTACCAGCCGACGCTGCCCTGCGCGAATTGGCGAGCCTCGTCGAAGTATTTCCAGCGGAAGAACATCACGCCCTCGATGCCCTTCTCGCTGGCGTCGCGCGCGTGGAAGATGCCGACCAGCTTGAACGTCCACGTATTGCTGCCGTCCTTCTTCGGCCAGATCGTTGCCTCCAGCGGAATCTGCTGGCCAATCTTCCAACCGAAGCGCTTGGCCAGCGTCGCGCCCACCACCGCACCATCGCGGGTGGACTGGAACGCCTTCAACTGATCCGGCGGCAACACCACCGCATCCTGGACATCAAAGTAGTTCGCGCTGACCGCCTCGTTCGGAAAAAAGTTCTTCGGATCCTGATAAATGCCGCCGAACCAGCTGACGCGGGCGACCGCGTTCAATCCCGGCACCGCCTCCAGGCGCGACTGCAAGCTGAGTGGCAACTGGTTGCCCAGGCCCAACTTGGACATCGTGATCAGCTGGTGCGCGCCACTGACGCTGTGCCCCGCGTCGGCGAACGAGGTGCGCACCGAGTCCAGCATCCCGAACAGCAGGAATGCCGCCAGCACCGAGAACATCGTGAACAGCGTGCGGGTCTTGCGCCGCATCAGCGCGGACCAGACCAGATGGAAATATTTCATGGCGTTCTCACCGTCTCACTGCATTGCTGTTTCCTTCTCCCTCCGGGAGAAGGTGGCGCGCAGCGCCGGATGAGGGTCCGGATACGCTGGGCGGTCGCGCAGGATTCATACCCTCACCCCTACCCCTCTCCCGAGGGGAGCGGGGTTGCAGGCGCGCCGTGCTCCACCAGCGTGCCCTTGTCCAGATGCAAGGTGTGGCTGGCGTACTCGGCGGCCTTGGGATCATGGGTGACCATCACGATGGTCTTGCCGTGTTCCTTGTTGAGCCGCTGCAGCAGACCCAGCACATCCTCGGCAGACTGGCGGTCGAGATCGCCGGTCGGTTCATCGCAAACCAGCAGGGACGGATCGGACACGATCGCGCGCGCAATCGCGACGCGTTGCTGCTGGCCGCCGGACAGTTCGGAAGGCTTGTGCGACCCACGGTCCGACAGCCCGACCAGTTGCAGCGCAACCGCGGCGTTCTGCTTGCGCTTGGCGCTCGACAACTTGGTCAGCAGCAAGGGCAACTCGACATTCTTCTGCGCAGTGAGGCCAGGCATCAGGTTGTAGAACTGGAACACGAAACCCACGTTCGATGCGCGCCAGCGCGCGAGGTCGCCCTCGCCCATCGTGTCGATGCGCTTGCCACCCACCGTCAGGCTGCCTTGGGTCGGCGAGTCGAGCCCACCAATCAGGTTCAGCAAGGTCGTCTTGCCCGATCCCGACGGCCCCATCAACGCAAAAAAATCACCACGCGCGATGTCGAGGTCGATGTGGTGCAGCACCTCGAGTTTCTGCTTGCCGCGCGTGTAGACCTTGGAGAGTCCGCGGATCTGCACCAGCGGCCCGGTGTTGGCTTGCACTTCTTCAACTGCTGCATTCATGGTTGTCTCCTGTTCCGCCGTGTCCTTCTCCCTTCGGGAGAAGGTGGCCCGAAGGGCCGGATGAGGGTTCGGGGTACGCGCAATGGCGCGCAAGAACCGGACCCTCACCCCTGCCCCTCTCCCGGAGGGAGAGGGGTTCGATCAATTGTTGCCACCCGTCTGCACCTGCACCTTCTCGCCGTCCTTCAAGGTTGACGGCGGCGCCTGCACGACTTCTTCGCCGGCGCCAACGCCACTGAGAATCTGCTTCAAGTCGGAAAAGTCGCCGCCAATGGTGACCGCCGCCTGCTGCGCGCGTGCATCCTTCACCAGGAACACCACGTCCTTGCCGTCGCGCTGCACCACCGCCGACTTCGGCACCAGCACGCCCGGCAGGGGCTTGGCATTTCTCGCCGCCTTTTCCAGGAACGACACCCGCACGCCCATCTGCGGAATGATGCGCGGATCCTTCTGGTCCAGCGCGATGCGCACCTTCACCGTGGCCTTGCTCTTGTCGGCGCTCGGGATGATCGCGATCACGTGGGCGGGAATCTTCCAGTCCGGGTAGGCATCGAGCACCGCCTGCACCGGCATGTTCGGCTGCACGCGGCTGATGTAGGTCTCGTTGACGTCGACATCGACTTCCAGCGAGTTCATGTCCACGACGGTGGCAATGCCGCCGCCACCCAAGGTGTACGGTGAAACGATCTGACCCACCTCGGCATCCTTGACCGTGACGACACCGGCAAACGGGGCGCGGATGACGGTGTAGCCGACATTCACCTCAGCCAGGGTGATGTTGGCGGCCGCTGCGGCCGCCTGTTTGATCGTTGCATCCAGCGTCGCCTGGTCGGTTGCAACCTGGGTATTGGCCTGCTCGGCCTGCTCCTCGGAAACGTATCCCGGCGCAAGCATTTTGCCCATCCGCGCCGCGTTGGCGCGATCCTGCACCAGCGTGGCACGCGCTCTCGCAACCTGCGCCTGCGCCGCCGCGTATTGCGCCTTGGCCGCGTCCAGCTGGGCCGTGTACTGGGTGTCGTCGATCCGCGCCAGCACCTGACCCTGCTTGACGTGCTCACCTTCCTCGATCAATACCTGCGTCAGCGTGCCGATGATCTGGGCCGCCACCGTGGCCTGGCGCCGCGCCACCACGTAGCCGGTTGCCTGCAGCACCGCCGCGTCGCTGCCCGCTGACGCCAACGCCACCGCGGTCGTCGTCTGCACCGTCACGGCCTTCGAACGCAGCGCAAACACCGCAACCACGGCCGCAACTACGACGAGGGCGATGATGCCCACGATCCACGGCCAGCGCGGGCCACGCGAATCGTCGTCATCGCGTTGCGTGCTGTCGATGCGCAGTTGGTGCAGCAGGTCCTTGCCGGAATCGCCTTCGCTCAATGTCCTTCCCCGTACGCGCCAAAGTTCACAAGGGCGCAAGTCTGGCATAGTTTGCCGGGCGCCTTGGTGACCCGGCATGGGCAGGCATCAAGCATCGTGGCTGACAGCTGTCATCCAGCGCCAGACGTGCTTGGATCGCACCGCAACGCCCTAGAATGCCGGCATCACCACCACGCAATGACACCCATGGCATTCGCAATCGAACCGTCCGCTATCCCGAGCCTGCCGATCATCGGCGGCGACGCACGCTTTCCGGTGCACCGCATTTATTGCATCGGCCGCAATTACGCCGACCACGCGAAGGAAATGGGCGCGCAGGCGGTGAGCCGCAGCAATCCGGTGTTCTTCCTGAAGCCGGCCGACGCCATCGTGCCCGAGGGTGGCGACGTGCCGTACCCATCGGCAACGCACGAGTTGCACCATGAAGTGGAGATGGTGGTGGCGCTCGCGCGCGGCGGACGCGACATCGACCCGCAGCATGCGCTGAAGTGCGTGTTCGGCTATGGCGTGGGCCTGGACTTGACCCGTCGCGATTTGCAGACCGCGATGAAGGCCAAGGGCATGCCGTGGGACATCGCCAAGGGCTTCGACTGTTCGGCGCCGGTGTCTGCACTGCGGGCCGCCAGCGAAATCGGCCATCCAACCCGCGCGCAACTTTCACTGACGGTCAACGGCGAGCTTCGCCAGCAGTCCGATACCGGCGAGATGATCTTCAATGTGTCCGAGATCATCGCCGAGCTTTCGAAGCTGTTCGAGTTGAGACCCGGTGATCTCGTCTTCACCGGCACGCCGGCCGGCGTGGGACCGTTGCAGCGTGGTGATCGCGTGCACGCCGACTTGCACGGCGTCGCGACGCTGGACGGGCGCATCGTCTGAACGCGAGCGCTTGCGCCCGCGCTTCCGTGGTGACTAAATGGGCCGGCCGCGATGCGGCGGGACAATCACTCCCGATCACCCTCGAGACAAGGAGTACGCAATGAGCTTTGCGAAAGACTTCAAGGCCTTCATCATGCGCGGCAATGTCGTCGACCTCGCCGTCGCCGTGGTCATCGGCGCCGCCTTCGGCAAGATCGTCACGTCACTGGTCAACGACATCATCATGCCGCCGATTGGCATGATCACCGGCGGCATCGATTTCTCGAAACTCATGGCGGTCATCCAGGACTCGCCCGACCCGAAGAAGGTCGTCGCGATCCACTACGGCACGTTCATCAACTCGGTCATCACCTTCCTGATCATCGCCTTCGCGGTATTTGTCGTGATCAAGCTGCTGGAAAGGGCGATTCCGAAGAAGGAAGCTGCGCCGCCACCGACGCCGCCCGAAGTCGCGCTGCTCACCGAGATTCGCGACCTGCTGAAACAACAGCCGCACTGATGCGTGACCCGACTGCCCTTTCGGGCGGCCGGATTTTCCATCGATGGCAATCGAAATCCTGCAAGCCGACATCACGACGCTGCACGTTGACGCCATCGTCAACGCGGCCAACGAAACATTGCTCGGGGGTGGCGGGCGAGCTGCGTCGCCTGCACGAGTCCGGTGGACTCGTGCGGCGCGGCGAGCGCCGCAGGCAGGATGCCGCAGGCCGGGTTGCTTGCCGAGCCATGGAAGGCGAGGCTAGCAACACGACCACCACGCCGACGCCATG
>DASSNC010000017.1:0-15450 GCA_035688305.1 Rhodanobacteraceae bacterium | reverse complement strand
CGTGCGCGCCGTGGATTTCGATCACGTCGAAACCGGCAGCGCGGGCGCGTTGCGCGGCCGCGCGGAAATCCGCAACCACCTTGGCGATGCCGGCTGCGTCCAATGCCGTCGGCGCGGGGTAGTCATCATCGAATGGAATGGTACTTGGCGCGACCGGCGTCCAGCCGCGGTGGTCCGCATCCAGTGGACCGCCGCCGCGCCACGGTGCGTCGGTGCTGGCCTTGCGCCCGGCGTGCGCGAGCTGCAGGCCCGCCACCGCACCCTGCCCGTGGATGAATTGCACGATGCGTGACCATGCTTCGGCCTGCATAACGTTCCAGATCCCGGCGTCATCCGGCGAAATGCGCCCCTCCGGCGAAACCGAACTCGCCTCGGTGAACACCAGCGCCGCACCACCCACCGCGCGGCTGCCCAGGTGCACCAGATGCCAATCGGTGGGCACGCCGTCGGGCGAAGAGTACTGACACATCGGCGACACCACGATGCGGTTGCGCAATTGCAGCGCGCCCAGCTTGACCGGTTCCAGCAGCATCGGATCACCTTCGAATGAGGTTGAAGCCGTCGACATGCGGATGGCGCGGGCAAATTCAATGCCGGCGATGATCCTGCCTGCGGGCGGTAGCTGCAGCGGCCAAGCCAGATTCAATTCCCGGATCGAGCCTGTCTCCGACGCTTCCCGTGGGAGCGATCCATGCCATCGAGGATCATCCCGAGGCCGGTGCGAAAAATGGCTTCGGGCCGAATGTCGGCAAGGATCCTGGCGGCGCCGCGCAAGTTGGGGTAATCGTCGAGACCTTTTCCCAACTGCGACAATTCGACTCCGAGTGCGTGCGCGGGCTTCAACCCCGCTCGGCCCGCGGACTGCTGGCGTGTTTCCTCGGCAATCATGCCGAGCAAATAGTTGCGATAGAACGTCGCCGCGATGATCGCTTCGGCGCCCCTGAACCCCCAATCGTGCAAGGCCCCCACCGCAGCGTCATAGAGTTTCATGCGATGCGGCCCGGTGGGCGGCTGCTCCGACATCAGGCGCGGCGCGTCCCGGTATTTCATCAATACCCGACGATATTCGCGTGCAATGACTTCCAGCCGCTTGCGCGGCAGCAGCCTGGCGGACGGCAGCCTCATCTGTCCGCAAATGGCGTCCGTCGCCAGCGCAAGCAGCTCGTCCTTGTTGTGCACGTGCCAGTACAAGGCAGGCGACTTCACGCCAAGATGTTCTGCCAGCGCACGGGTGCTGAGTGCATCGAGGCCGGATGCCTGCAGGATTTCCAGTGACGCTTCGACGAGCTTCTCGCGCGCAAGCCCCGGTCGCACCCGCGGCGACTTCGCGCGCGTCGCCACCGGCCTGGATCCAGGAATGACTTTCGACATGCGCCCAGTTTTACTTATCAGTGATAAATTGTCACCCGGCGCTGCACGGATGCGTACCCATGCATCCGGAAAAGCATCCGACCCATCCCGGGAGTCCGTCCAATGAGCATTCGATCACGTCGCCAATTCCTGCAGGCCGGTGGTGCTACCCTTCTGGCCGTCGCCCTTCCCGCCGCCCTGGGTAAAACATTGGCGAACGCACCCAAAGCAGGCGCGGCCGCGCCTTTCCCGAAAGCGCTCGATCCCGCGGCCGCATCGCTGTATCGCAACGCATTCGTGCTCGACTGCAATACGCTGGCGTCCGTCGGTCTCCAATTCGCCGATGCGCCGGGTTTCCAGGCGCTGCGCGACTCCGGCTTGAGCGCGCTGAAAAGCACGCTTGGCGGGGCCAACGGCACGTTCGAGGAAACCGTGGCCGACATCGCTGCCGCGCAGAAACTGATCGAGCAGCATCCCGATCTCTTCATCAAGGTGAAAGGTCACGCCGATCTCGAGCGCGCCAAGCCGGAAAACAAGGTTGCCGTCATCTTTTCCTTCGAGGCCGCGTCGCCACTGGAGGACAAGCTCGATCGCATCGACCTGTTCCGCCAATTCGACGTACTGGTTATGCAGCTCACCTACAACCACAAGACGCCCTTCGGCGTGGGTTGTCTGGATGGCGAAACCGGCGGCGTCACCGAACTCGGCCGCAACGCGATCGCGCGCATGAACACGCTCGGCGTGGCGCTGGACGTCAGCCACGCCAACACGCAAACGACCGCCGAAGGCATTGCCCTGTCGACCAGGCCGCCAGTAATCACCCATTCCGGTTGCCGCGCCGTGTTCAAGCATCCGCGCAACAAGCGTGACCAGGAAATGAAGGCGCTGGCCGACAAGGGTGGCGTGATGGGCATTTACATGCTGCCGTTCCTCGCGCCCGACGACAAACAGCCGATGCTGGCCGACTACATGCAGCACATGGTGCATGCGCTGAAGGTGTGCGGGGAGGATCACGTCGGCATCGGCACCGACTCGATGTTCTTCACCGTCACCGACCAGGACTTGCAGGCGATCAAGGAAGACGAAGAACGCCGAAGGAAAATGGGCGTCGGCGCGCCGGGCGAAAACCGGCCACCCTACATTCCCGACATCAACACGCCACGCAAGCTGGAATACGTGGCCGGTGCGCTGCTGAAGCATGGCTACTCCGCGCGCGTGGCGGAGAAGGTGCTGGGCCTGAACTTCAGCCGCGTGTTCAAGGAAATCTGGACCGCTTGAACCCGTACCATGGTACGGGTTTACAACGTGGCGGAGACAAGGCCATGACGGAGCGAACGATCGGGCAACTGGCACACGATGCCGGCGTGGGCATCGAGACGATCCGCTATTACCAGCGGATCGGCTTGATCGCGAAGCCGCAACGCGCGTTCAACGGCTGGCGTCGCTACCCCGAACGCACGCTGCAACTCCTGCATTACCTGCGGCAAGGGCGGCAACTCGGCTTCTCCTTGCGCGAACTTGGCGATCTTTTCGGCCAATCGGACATCAGTGCACCCCGGTTCTGCATCGCGTTTCGCTTGGCGATCGACGCGAAGCTTGCCGAGCTGGACGCGGAGATGGAACGGCTGCAGGCGCATCGTGCACAGTTGCGCGAATTCGCGAAGTCATGCGGGGAACGCGAACAGTCCGGGCGTTGCCCCATGCTCGAACGCCTTGCCTGATCCGGCGAGCCGCCGTTGAACGAGGAACCGACGTCGATGGCAACGCACGAACGCATCCGGATCGCGGGGCTGCTCGGTCTGGCCGGCGCATTGCTGCTGGCGGTCGGCGATCAATGCCTGTACTTCGCCGCCATCAGCGGCGCGGATTTCATGCACGGCTTGCTCGGCATCGTCGCCGCGGCACCCACCGGTCGCGTGCTGTTCGGTGCGAGCCTCGGGCCGGTCGCTGCATTGCTGTACCTGGCGGGGTTCTGGCACGTGTACGTGCGGCTGCGCACACGGCATCCGCGGATCGCGGCGCTCATCGCGATTGGCTTGGCCCTCTGCCTGCTGGCCGGAACGGCGTATCACGTGCTGTGGGGTGCAAAAGCGCTGGCGATGAAAGCCACCCTGGGCGCCGCCGCAACCGACCAGCCCGTGCTGGCCGCGCTCGAAGCGCAACTGCGCGCCTACGCGGCGAACGTCTATCTGATCGCCGAAATCGCCGGCTACCCCTCCGCGGTGCTGCTCGCGATCATGATCGCCACGGGCCGCAGCGACTATCCGCGCTGGCTGGCGCTGCTGACCCCGGCGATCCCGCTGGTCATCCTGCAATTCGTCGCGCCTTACACGCCGGCGCCGTTCGGCTCGCTGGTAGCAGGCAGCGCCAGCAACCTGTCATTCGCGCTGTTCTTCGCCGCTTCGCTCGCCACGCTGCGCAAGCCTATGCCTTCCGGCGTGTCTTACGCCGGTTCCTGATCGCGCTATAAACTCGGGCGGGTCGACTTCTTCAGGCGCGTCCATGAGCAAAGGCACCCACGACTACACCCCCGATGCGCGCAACGCCGCCATCAAGATCAATCTCAATGGCGAACTGGTCGCGCGCGACGAGGCGAAGGTTTCCGTGTTCGACGCGGGCTACGTGCTCGGCGATGGCGTGTGGGAAGGCATCCGCGTGCACGACGGCGGCCTGCCCTTCCTAGAGCTGCACCTCGATCGTCTGTACGAAGGCGCATGCGCGCTCGACATTGATATCGGCCTCACGCGCGAGCAGTTGACGCAACGCATCGTCGAAACGTTGCGTGCCAACGGCATGCGCGACCACGTGCACATCCGCCTGATGGTGACGCGCGGCCTCAAGGCCACGCCGCACCAGGATCCGCGTTTCGTGATCGGTCCGCCGACCATCGTGATCGTGCCCGAATACAAGGAGCCGCTGCCGGAAACCGTCGAGCGCGGCATCCGCCTGTTCACCGTGCACGTGCGCCGCGGTGCGCCCGACGTGCAGGACCCGAAGCTCAACAGCCACTCGAAACTCAATTGCATCCTCGCCTGCATCCAGGCGCAGAAGGCCGGCTACGACGAAGCGCTGATGCTTGATCCGCACGGTTTCGTCGCCACCTGCAACTCCACGCATTTCTTCATCGTGCGCAAGGGCGAGGTGTGGACGTCCACCGGCAAGTACTGCCTCGGCGGGATCACGCGCGCGAACGTGGTGCGCCTGTGCCGCGACCACTCGATTCCCGTTTTCGAAAAGGATTTCAGCCTGACCGACGTATACGGCGCCGACGAAGCCTTTGTCACCGGGACCTTCGCCGGGCTGACGCCGGTACACGAGATCGACGGCCGCATCATCGGCGGCGGCAAGCGCGGCCCAATGTGCCAACGCCTGCAGGACCTCTACAGGCAGCTCGTGGAAACCGAGAGCCGCGCGGGCGTGCAGGTGTGACGATGCGCGACGCCTTGCGCATTGCGATGTGGTCGGGGCCGCGCAACATCTCCACCGCGATGATGCGCGCGTGGGAGAACCGCGGCGACACGGCCGTCACCGACGAACCGTTCTATGCACACTACCTGCAAGCGACCGGCGTCAATCATCCCGGCCGCGAGGAAGTACTCGCATCGCAAAGCACGGATGCGGCGGAAGTCGCGGCGATGCTGACCGGCCCCGTTCCGGACGGCCAAGCCATCTGGTACCAGAAGCACATGACCCAGCACATGCTGCCTGACATGCCGCTGGACTGGCTGGACCAGGTGACCAACTGCTTCCTGATCCGGGATCCCGAACAAGTGGTCGCCTCCTTCACCATCCAGCGCCCCGACGCCGCGGCATGGGAACTCGGCTTCGAACAGCAGGCACGACTGTTCGATCACGTATGCGACAGACTGGGCCACGCGCCGCCGGTGATCGATGCGGCCGACGTATTGAAAGACCCGCGCATGGCCCTGGGCGCGCTGTGCGCCAAGCTCGGCATTCCATTCAGCGAACGCATGCTGCACTGGCCGCCCGGCCCGCGTGCCTCGGACGGCGCGTGGGCACCGCATTGGTACGCGACGGTGGAGCGCTCGACGGGTTTTGCGCCGTATCGGCCACGCGAAGCCAGGCTCACGGCGTTCCAGCAACGACTCGCCGGTCAATGCCGCGCCCATTACCAGCGATTGTCAAGACATGGTTTGGCGGCGATCAAAGAATGAATCGACCAAATTTGTCGCTGCTCGATCGGTGCGCACAGTCCGAGGCGTTCAATCAAGAAGCGGCTTCGCAACTGGCTCGTGTCCCCCACTCGACTCCCCGACAACACCTCGCGCTCGCAGCAGTCAGTTTAGCGCATGAACATCACTCCGCTCTCATTCATCTGATGGGCACCTGCCACTTTGCCTCTGCGGCAGCACTACTGCGGCCGCTTGCCGAGGCAAGTGCTCGCGCCCACTGGTTTATATACGCAGCATCGAAGCAAAAGGTGGAAGCCCTGACAAGGGGAACAGAAATAACGCCAGATTTGGACAAGATGATCAGCGCACTGTCGAAGTGCGTCGTTGCGCCCGCAGGCATTCGCGACTTAAAACGCATAGTACAAACTCATGGCTGGACACGGTTTCATAAATACACGCATGGAGACATGTCACAGCTGTCACGCAGGGCGAATCCGCAGCCGTTTACCGAATTCGAAAATATGAACCATTTGATGCTCGCTGACGACTTCCTTTTGGCAGGCGCTTCAATAGGAACCGTTTTTCTGGAAGATCCGTTTTTCTTCCAGTTCATCAGGGAGAACCATGCGCGCTTAAACGAAGAAGCAGTTGCGCTATACGGTGCCCGGAGCGTTCCCGAATGGGACGGCCTTCCCGCGCCACCACTGCTATGGGCCTAATTTGTTCTGGCACCAAGGTAGACAATCAGCACCTCCACAAGCGGGACATCTTGGCGAGCGAGACTTGGGGCCATGGAAGATGTGAACAATCTCGCCGATCGGACCAAGGCGTCACCCGCCCTGCAGAATCTCGACTTCCGCCTCGACCTCCACCGGAATCCCGAACGGCAGCTCGGCCATGCCGACCGCGCTGCGCGCGTGCGCGCCGCCTTCGTTTCCCCACAGTTGCAGGATCAGGTCCGAGAAGCCGTTGATCACTGCGGGTTGCTTGTCGAACCCCGGCGCGGAATTGACCATGCCGAACACGCGCACCCAGTGCTTCACGCGATCGAGGTCACCGAGCCCACGCTGCAGGCTGCCGAGCATCGACAACGCGGTCAGTCGTGCGGCCTGGTAGCCCTGCTCCACCGTCAACTCGCGGCCCACTTTCCCGAACGGCCCGGCGACGGAACCATCGGCCGCTTGCGGACCGTGTCCGGAGATCAGCACCCGGCTGCCGACGACGCGCACGAACCGGAACGGCAGCGCCACGCCGGGCGGCGCTTTGACGGGCGGCGGCATTTGCAGGCCGATTTCCGCGAGACGGGCTTCGATCTTGGACACGCAGCGGCTCCGTGTATGTTGCGGACGATGAAGCGCCATGCCCGGCGGCGACGCGGCAGGAGTTCAGGACGGCGGCGCATGGCGGACGGGAACGGGTAGCCCGGCATCGCGCAGGCGCGTGCGCAAGCCGTCCAACTTGTCGCCGTAGCGGCCCGCGCGCGCGGTATCACGACGCAACGGCTGGCGGACCTGCGCGGCGCTGGGGGCGCTCAATACCGTACGTTCTGTGCGATGGAATTCCAGGCACGCCGGGTCAAATGGCAAACCGCAGAAATCCAGCAACCGACGAATCGTCGGCTCGGGCTCGGCGATCAGCGTCTCGTACTCCAAGTCGAACACGCGATTGGGGAATGTCTTCAGCCAAAAGCGTGTCAGCCGCCAAAATTCGGTGTAGAAATCCGCAATCTCGTCCAGATCGTATGCAACGCCCGCATCGCCGGTGAACCATTGCCGGTAACACCCGAGGCAGGTTTCCACGGGATCGCGGCGCACGATCACCACGCGCGCGGCCGGCAACATGGTCAACGCGGCGCCGGCCAACATCCAGTTCAGGAGATTCTTGTCTGTGAAGCGCGGCTTGTGCTCGCGCCAGCGTTTCGTGCGGACAAGATATTCGGCGCCAAGCCGCTGCCAATCCTGCGGGGTCAGCTCGCCCACCCAATGCGGGAAATTCGCATGGCGTTGCCCCGTTTCCGCTTCGATCAGGCGGCCGAGATCGCCGATCTCGTTGGCGCCTTCGACCTGCGGATGCGACGCCAGAATCTGCTCGACCAATGTCGAACCCGAACGCGGCAGACTCGCGATGAAGATCGCTTCGTGGCCAAATTCGACATCCGGTGTCCCGTCCAGCGGCTTGGCGAACGCACGCAGGATGGCCTCCACCCGCTCATGTTCGCCCTCTGCGTCCCACTTCAGACGCTCGCGCTGGACGGCATTGGCGCGCTGCATGACATCAAAAGCGCGAGCATAGTCGCCGATGTCCTCCAATGCGTGGGCAAATACGAATTGGAGCTGGTTCCGCGCATTCGGCGCAAGATCGTCCCGCTCCAGCAGCTGCGCGAGTTGTCGCGCATCCTCCTCACCGAAGGCAATCGTCTTCAAATCCGCGAGCGCAAACCATGCGTCGGCGCAAGCCGGGTCCCGACGCAGGATTTCACGCAGCGTGTCTGCCGCCGCATCGATTCGGCCGAGGCTCGTCTGCGCGCGAGCCAGTCCCAGTCGGGCCTGCAAGTGCGACGGATCGATGGCCAGGGTGCGCAGCAACGCCTCGATCGCAGCCTCGGCCTGCATCTGCGGCTTCAAAGCTTCGGCCAGGTTGTACCACGCCGACGTCGAATCCGGCGCCAGCTCGCAGGCACGCCGCAAGTGAATCAGCGCCTCGCTTTCCTGGCCCATTCGGTACAACGCGACACCCAAGCCGATGTGCAAATCGGGATCGTCCGACAGCACAGCCAGTGCACGCCGGAAGCATTCCGCGGCGCCGACGTGGTCCGCGCAGTTTTGTGCCGCAATGCCCGTCCAGCGCAACGCCTCGGCGTTGTCTGGCGCCAGCGCCAGCACGCCGGTCATCGTGCGCATCGCCGCGGCGGCATGGCCGGCCCGGGATTCCTTCTGTGCGCGTTTGAGCAATCGCCGGGCCACGGGTGACAACGATTCGGAATTCGCGCCGATTTTCACCATGGTTCCGGATTCACTCCGCGATATCGCCGGTTTGCCTGTTGGATTATGCCAAGGCACTTCCGACTGACCGAAAAAAACCGCCGGGCACGAGTCCCGGCGGATGGAGAGTCGCGTTTGCCGCATTTACCAGTTGTAGGCAACGGAGAAGCGCACGTAGCGCGGATCCGTCCATCCCTCCACCCTGCCATAGGTGGTCAACGGGTAGTAGGCGCGATACTGGAGCGGCGTCTGGCTGTTGAACACATTGAAGACATCCAGTTTGAACGACAGTTTTTGGTCGGCCCACTCCGGCGTATAGATCACGTTGAGCGCCAACTGATGGGTCCACGGGGTGTAGCCGGTTGATCCCGGGGGGGCTACCTGTCCATTGCAGAAGTGATAGCTGGGGCCATAGTCCGGAGTAACGGCGACGGGGTAATCCCCCAGGCAGATCCTGGGATGACCGGAGGCGAGGAACAGGTTGCCACCCACCATCCATTCGGGGGTGATCGCATATTCGCCGGCGATCTTCAACTGATGCCTCTGGTCGTTGGGAAGCTGGCCGTACGCTCCCTGCATGATTTGGTAGAAGTCCCACTGCTCGGTTATGGAAACAGAGGAACCAGCCTGCCCGATGATCGAATCCACCGGCCCTTCGGTATTGCCCCAGTTCCGCGCGAACGTGTAGCTGATCTCGCCCCACCACTTGCCATCCCAAGGGTGCTCCAGGGACAGGTTGATGGCGTAGTAATCGCGCTTCACCTTCTCGGGGAATCCCTGCGCGGCTTGGTCGACCGTCACCGGCACGAGTCCGCCCGTAGGCGTCTTGACCATGATGGTTTGCGTCTCGGACGGATTGATCAACACCGCACCCAGCGTGTAGTTGGTGCAAGCGTTGGGGGTCAACCACGAATACCCTTGCGCCAAGCCTGCCGCGCACATCCGCTGCTGGTCATCCCAGTCATCCACGATCCTTCCCAGCTTCTTGTAGATGCCGTTGGCTCCGAATACCCAATCCGTACCCAGGAAATTCAGCTTCTGCTGCATGCCCAGCACGTAGGCGTCGGCATACTCAGCCTTGATGTTGGTGGATGCCACGGTGCGCGGATCGAGCGGTTCACCATATTCGTTGTTTTGCGACACGCCGCTGACCGGATTTTCCGGAATCGGCGTCAAGCCTTGCGGGATGCCGTTTGAATCGATGCCGTTATACGTGAAGTACTGGTCGGTGAAGGTGGAGGCTCCGGCGCCACGCAAAGCGACGCCTGCAGGCAGCGCCAGGTAATAGCGGCCGGCATTGCCGTACACCTTCGTGGAGGAGTCGCCATGCACATCCCAGCTGAATCCGATGCGCGGTTCCCATTGCGGCTTGGTCAGCCGAATGTACGGCTCGTTGGCCGGGTTGTAATTGACGAATGAATCGTCACGCAAGCCGACTTTCATCAGGAAGTTGGGCGTGATCTGCCAATTATCCTGGATGTACTCCGCGTGCTGCACCACCCGCACACTGGCCGCGTTCTCGAAGATGTATTTGCTCACGTAGTAACCGGTGGCGCCATCCGGATTGGAATTGGGCGGACCGATGTACGGCGCGACCGTGGGATCGGTACCGGTGATGGTGTCGCCGGGCCCCTTGGTTCCGCCTGCGCCGGTCTGCTGGCCATAGGACCACGCATAACCGGGGCCGGTCATGACCGAACCGTCGCCGATGTCCCACACAGTGCTGTTGTCGATGCCAACTTCCAGGTCATGCGTGCCCAGGAGATTCCACGGCAATTTCCAATCCACGTCGACGCGGTAATTCATCACCGTGTCCTTGTGGGCCGGGTTGCCGACGTCGGCATTGGTCTGTGAATTGACGATGCCGCCCGGCGGTGCGAACGCGGGATTCTGCGAAGCCGCACCGAAAATGTAGGGCAACGGTGACGACGGCGGCTCCTGGTAGTACTCGCCATGCAGCTTGCCCAGCATCGCATGCAGGGTGAGATTGTCGGTCAGGTAGGACGTGTAGTTGGCCGTCCAGAGCCGGAATGCGTTCTTGGTGGCCGGGAAGCTCAGCAAATAATCGCCGGTCTGGCGGGTGTCGTAGTCGTAGTCAAACCGCGACACCCAAGTTTTGTTCTCGGTCTGGGCACCCGTTATGGTGAGGTAGTTGTTGTCGTTGATATTCCAGTTGAGCTTGGCGTAGATCTTCGGACGATGGATGGTCGAAAAATCATTGAAGGCGGTGGCGCCCTTCGCAGTGACCGAGTTGGAATGGATGTTGTCCTGTTCGACCCCCACGAAGAACAGCAGTTTGTCCTTGACGATCGGCCCACTCACGTAGGCGTCGTAGATGGTCTCGGTGCGATGGTTGTCGGCGCGACGGCGATACAGGTCGCCCGGTAGCTGACCGGGGTTGGTGTTGCGCGGATTGTTGTAGACCTGGTCGACGTAATCGTTGCGGAACCTGCCCGGTTCCCAGACCCCCTGGAAACCGAAGTGCCATTCATTGGAACCCGATTTGCCGATCTGGTTGATCACGCCGCCAATGGAACGCCCATATCGGGCGCCGTAACCGCTGGTGATGGTCTGCTGTTGCTCGATGGCGCCATAGGGCAGGCTGACGCCGCCCTGGCCGGTGAGCGGATCGGTGGTGTTCATGCCGTCGATGTAATACGCGTTTTCGGCCACCGAGGCGCCACCGAACACCAGCAAGGGGCTCCCGGTTGCAGTGGGGTTTGCGTTTTGCAGCAACGCCGACCCTTGCGTAACGCCGGGGGCCATCAGCGCGATGGCCTCCGCACTCCGCCCAATCGGCAGTTGGCTCAACTGCTTGGCGGTGACCGTGCTGGTCTGATTGGTGCTGGTGACGTCGATCGCCGGAACGGCATTGGCGGTGACGTTGATCGCAGACAGGGTCTGCGCATTGGCCGAGGAGGACGTGAAGTCGACCGTCACGGCTCCGGCTGCCGTGGGCGTGACGCCTGTGCGGGTCTGCACCACCTGGCCATTTTGAAGCAGGCTCACCGTGTAGGTGCCTACCGGCAGGATCACCGAATATTCGCCGGACGGGCCAACGCTGATGGTGCGATTGAAGCCCGCGCCGCCCGTGATCTGGATCGTTTCGTTGGGCGCGACCGGGACCATGCCGCGGATGGTGCCGTTCACGGCCTGCGCGAACGCGCTCCCCGTGAATGCCAGCGCGACGGAACCACCGATTGCCAAGGCCAGCGCCTTGCGCTGGAAGATGCGATTGCGCGAAGCGCGCCAGGAATGAACTTTCATGCGACGTGCACCCCCAATGAGGCAACACGGCGCGGACGAGGGTCCGTCTCTCCCCATGGCGGGCACACGACCGCACCCGATTACGCCTTGGCGGCCCCTGCAGGTCGTCAGACGCGGTCTGCGCCGTCCCTCGTAACGACGCACTTCGCACCTTAACCACGCATTAACTTGAATGCAAGGGTTGTTTCACACCGGCGCCACCGAAGAAACAGAAATCCCGCGCGAAGCCCTCACGGCGCAGCCAATCCGGCTTCGCGCAACTTCGCGCGCAATGCGTCCAGCTCCCGTCCGTACCGCGCTGCGCGCGCGGTATCGCGACGCAATGGCTGGCGCACTTGCGCAGCGCTGGCCGCACTTACCACGGCTCGCCGGGTGCGGTGGAAATCAAGACACGCAGGGTCGAACCGCAGTCCGCAAAAATCGAGCAGCCGGCGGATCACGCTTTCCGGATCTTCCAGCAGTGCCTCGTATTCGAGTTCGAACACACGCCCGGGAAACCGCCGCGACCAGAACTGCGTCAGGCGGGTGAAGTCGATGCAGTAATCCGCCAGATCGTCGAGGTCGTAGGCGAACTGGGTACCGCTGGCGAACCACTGCCGATAACAGGCCAGGCAGGCCTCGACGGGATCGCGATGCACCACGACCACGCGCGCAGCGGGCAGCATCATCCGCACCGCGCCGATGTATTTCCAGCTCACCAGGTTCTTGTCGGTGAAGCGCGGTTTGCGCGTCCGCCAGCGCGCAGTGCGGGCAAGGTACTTTTCGCCGAGTCGATGCCAGTCGGCCGCACTCGCTTCCTGCGCCCATGCGGGCCAGGGGCGGCCCCGTTGCGTCGACTCTGCATCCAGGACACGCGGCAAGTCTGTGATTTCGTTGGCGCCTTCGACTTCCGGGTGGGAAGCGAGGATCTGCTCGATCAGCGAGGAACCCGATCGCGGCATGCTCGCGACGAAAATCGCCTCCCTTCCCTGCTCCGGATCGAGCGGCGCTGGCATGCCCATCGCGAAGGCGCTCTCGATCGCGGCCATCCCGGCACGGTGTTCCGCGGCATCCCAGCGCATCCGGCGGCGTTGCAGCCGGTTCGCGCGTCGCAAAACCTCGAACGATTCCGCGTAATCGCCCTGGTCTTCCAGCGCCCGCGCCAGCGCGAAGCCGAACAGCACGCGGTCCTCCGGCGATCCGGCCGCCTGCTCGAAATTGCGGCGCAACGTGTCGGCGTCCGCCGCGGAAAGCGGAACCACCTTCAGGTTCACGAGCGCAAACCACGCGTGTGCATCGGCCGGATGCCTTTCCAGGATGCGCCGCAATTCGGCGGCCGCCGCGTCGATGTCGCCGATGCTGGCCAGCGCGTCCGCAAGTGTCAGCCGCGCCGGCACGCTTGACGCATCCAGCCGCAACGCGTGTCGCAGCGTTTCGATTGCCTCCTCCGTATGGACCTGCAACTTGAGCGCCTTGCCGAGGTTGTACCAGGCCGAGGCCGCGTCGGGAGCCAGCTCGCAGGCACGTCGCAGCATCGCGACGGCACCCTCGACGTCACCGGATTCGAACAGCGAAATGCCGAGGCCGGCATGGAGGCCGGCATCGTCCGGCTGCGTCGCGAGCGCCTTGCGAAAACAACCGACGGCGCGATCGTGCCGGCCCTGCATCTGTGCGGCGATCGCCGCCATGCCCAGCGCGGGCGCGCAATCCGGCATGGTCGCCAGCACCGATGCCAGCGTGGCGGAAGCCGCATCGAACTGGCAGCGCGTCAATTCGCCCTGCGCCTTTTGCAAGGTGCCGAGAAGCTGTGGCGGCAACGCCGAAACGGTCACCATGGGCAGGCAAGGCGCGGATGCATGAGCGCGAAGCCTACACCGGTGCACGATCGGCTACACCATCGATGCGACGATGCGCCCGACTTCGGCAAGCACCGCATGGCGATCCTTCCCGGATGCGTTTGCATTCTCGTAATACGCCGCCACCAGGACAGGCTTGGGTTGCGGCGGCCACAGGATGGCGACGTCGTTGGTGGCAGTGTCGCCCGACCCGGTCTTGTCGCCCTCGCGCCAATCGGAAGGCAATCCGGCGCGCAACGAATCGCCACCTGTCTGGTTCGCAAGCAGCCAGTTCGTGAGGCGTTCGCGCGAGGCATCCGAAAGCGCGTCTCCAAGCAGCAGCTTGTGCACGTCGCCGAGCATCGCGGCAGGTGTCGTGGTGTCCTTGTCGCCGTTATGGCGATTGAGCGTCGGTTCGGTGCGATCCAGCCGCGTCAGCGGATCGCCAAGGCTGCGTGCGAGTGCGGTCACGGCCTGCGGGCCACCGACCTGTTTCAACAAAAGATTCGCCGCGGTGTTGTCGCTCAAGGTAATCGCGGCCTCGCACAACGCCGAAATCGTCATGCCGGGCGAACCAACATGCTTGCTCGTCACCGGCGCCCATTCCAGCAGCACGTCCTTGCCGAACACGATGCGACGATCCAGCTTCTCTTCGCCGCGATCCACGCGTTCCAGCACCGCCGCCGCCAGCAGCAGCTTGAACGTGCTGCACATCAGGAAGCGCTCGTCGCCGCGATGCGCGGCGCGGCGACCGCCGCCGGTATCGTGGATCGCCACGCCCAGCCGGCCGCCGCGCCTTTGTTCCAGTCGGGCGAGGCGCGCCTCAGCGTCGTCGCTCTTCGCGACCGCCCACGCCGGGCGCGCCAGCGCCACCGCCGCACCGGTCAAAACCAGGCCCTTCAACACGTCGCGACGCTGCATGGCTTTCCTCGACCGGATACGAGCGGGTGCCGAGTATGCACAGGAATCGTGCGCCGCGACAGGCCGGCGAAGGGCAACCGCGTGGCCGCGACCGTGCATGGGACCGTGCGAAAGCATGGCCGGCGCACGGCGTCCACCTTGAGGCCCATCCACAGCGCCTCCATCTCACCGGGACCCCCTCAGTCGATATCGTCCCTGCGACGCGGAGCACGCCATGTCCGATTACCGCAAGACACCCGAAGCACTCGCGCGCCTGAGCCCGCTGCAGTATCGCGTCACCCAGGAAGCAGCCACGGAACGGCCCTTCGACAATGAATTCAACGAACACCGCGAACCCGGCCTGTACGTCGACATCGTTTCCGGCGAGCCGTTGTTCACCTCGCTCGACAAATTCCCGAGCCACTGCGGCTGGCCGAGCTTCAGCAAACCGGTCGACGCTGCCAACGTGATCGAGAAGCACGACGCCAGCCACGGCATGACCCGCACCGAGGTGCGCTCGAAGTACGGCGACAGCCATCTCGGCCACGTGTTCGACGATGGCCCGCGCGAACTTGGCGGGCTGCGCTACTGCATCAACTCGGCATCGCTGCGCTTCGTTCCGCTGGCCGATCTGGAAAAGGAAGGCTATGCGGAGTACCGTAAATTGTTCGACAGCGTCTGACCTGATGAACTTCATGTATCAGCAAGGAATCGACGTCATTCCGGGGCTCGCACCCGTAGAACGGGTGCGAGAATCCGGAATCGGTCTCGCTGTTGCACGCAAAATCAGAGAAACCGATTCCGGATCGCGCCCGCTACGCGGGCCCGTCCGGAATGACGAAACTTCTGGAGAACCACCATGACTACCGAGCGCGCCATCCTTGCCGGCGGCTGTTTCTGGGGCATGCAGGACCTTATCCGCAAACAGCCGGGCGTCGTTTCAACGCGCGTCGGCTATTCCGGCGGCGATGTTCCGAATGCCACCTACCGCAACCACGGCACCCA
>DASSNC010000148.1:0-6002 GCA_035688305.1 Rhodanobacteraceae bacterium | reverse complement strand
GATTGCCTTCCTGCCGTATCCGCGGCGCCGGCGGCTCGATCGTCCACGGATTCGCGTGCCGCGGCAGCAGGCGCATCTCGATCCGGAATTCGACAACCACGCCCGGGAACGTTTGTGCCGGCAGCCCTCCGTAGGCGGCCTCGACCAAGCCGATCAGCTCACGGCTGTTGCTCTCGAATCGGAAAATGCCGCCCAGAACCCGCTTGGTTGCGCCGAGGGAGGGACAAGCGGGTCCGGGCGGCGGTAACACCTTCCGATGACACCGATCGCCACCATGGACCGTGCCCTGGCGATCGATCGAAGGCTCCAGGTTTGACCGCACGATGCGCAATCTCCGGATGGCACCGTAGGTGCGAAACCGGATGAAAAAAGTTGCGCCTCCGGTGCAAGCGACAGCCGGAACACGACCGGCAACCTGCAGCACGGGTTGCGGCACTCACCCTCATGCGCTGTTCGGGACGGCGTCCCAGAAGGCTCCCCGCCGATGTTGCAGATCCAGGTCACCCACTCCTACTTTCTGGAATACGACCCCAAGCAACGGGAACGCGGCAAGCCCTATCCCCCGCTCGCGACCATCGGGATTGCCGCACTGCTGCGGCGGATGGGACACGCTGTCGCACTGTTTGATGCGATGCTCGCCGATGGCGTCGAGGCGTACGAAAGATCCCTGCCGATCGCCGAACCGGACGTCGTGGTCCTGTATGAGGACAACTTCAACTTCCTGACCAAGATGTGCCTTGGCCGGATGCGCGACGCCGCATGCCGGATGATTGCATCGGCACGCGCTCGCGGCGCGCGGGTGATCGTCGCCGGTTCGGACGCTTCCGATCACCCGGAGGTTTTCCTTGCCGCAGGCGCCGACGTCGTGCTGGTGGGCGAAGGCATCGCGGCGCTCGCCCGGTTGATCGAACGACTGGACATGGGTCCGGACATCGATACCCAAGGCTGGGTGGCTGGCATTTCCGGCGTTTCCACCCGCGACGGCGGGGAACCGCGAACGGCCCGCCTCGGCACCCAGCCGCCGGATGCGCGACTCGCCGGCCTCCCAGCCTGGGACCTTGTCGACATCGAACGCTACCGGACGCTGTGGCTGGAACGACATGGTTACTTCAGCCTCAACATGACCGCCTCGCGCGGTTGCCCGTTCCACTGCAACTGGTGCGCCAAGCCGATCTGGGGCAACCATTACCTGCGCCGCGACGCCGGCGAAGTCGCCGTGGAAATGAGCTACCTGAAGCGCGCCTTCCGCCCCGACCATATCTGGTTCGCCGATGACATCTTCGGATTCCACGGCGACTGGGTGAACGCATTCGCCGAACGCCTGCGCGAGGACGACGGCGGGGTACCGTTCACGATCCAGACCCGCGCCGACCTCGCGACCGAACCGATGGCCGCCGCACTCGAACGCGCCGGTTGCGCGGAGGCCTGGATCGGCGCGGAGAGCGGCAGCCAGCGCGTGCTCGACTCGATGGCCAAGGGCACGCGGGTCACCCGGCTGATCGACGCACGCAAGCGGCTCGGCGCGCACGGCATCCGCGTCGGCTTCTTCATCCAGCTCGGCTATCTCGGCGAGCAACTGTCGGATCTGCTCGCGACCCGCGAACTGGTCACGCTAGCCGCACCCGATGACATCGGCGTCAGTGTGTCGTACCCGCTTCCGGGCACCGCATTCTTCGAGCAGGTGAAGGCCCAGCTCGGTGACAAGACCCACTGGCGCGACAGTGGCGAGCTGGCCATGATGTTCCGCGGCACCTACGATTCCACGTTCTATCGCCGCATACGCGACCTGCTGCACGAGCAGGTTGCCCTGCAGCAATCGCGCGACGCCGGTTCGCCCCAATCCCTGGGACAGGCATTTGCTGCGCTGGATGCGCAATGGAATGCGTTGATCGCGAGCGAACCCCTGCACCGCAACCCCGACGCGACGCCGGCGCCGGCGCCTTCCCGCAAACTTGCCGCACCGCTGCGCCGTGTTGCCACCGCTCAGAACCATTAGGGCGGGCCTGTACCGCACCACCGAGGCGATTGCCTCGGAACTGGCGCACCCCGGCAGTGCGACGCCGGCGTGGAGCGATCTCGAATGGCGGCTGGCAATGGCGGCCGCGGCTGCGCACGGGGTCTCGCCGTTGCTGTGGAAAAGTTCCGGCTGGGCGGGTCCGCACTGGCGAAGGTTTCTGGAAGACCAGAGGCAACACGTTGCGATCCGCCACGCCAGGATCGCGGCCCTGCTGGCGCAGATCGATGCGCTGGCCCGTGACGCCGGGCTGGCGGTGACTCCGCTGAAGGGCGCCGCGTTGCACGCGCTCGGTATCTACGCAGCAGGCGACAGGCCGATGGCCGACATCGATCTCCTGATCGATGCAGACGATATCGATGCAGCGACCCGGCTGATGCAGGAAACCGGATACGTGCAGTCGTTCGACCACTGGCGGCACCGGGTCTTTAAACCGGCGACGGGATCACCGCCCGCGGTGCTGGGCGAACATCGCGACACGCCCGTCAACATCGAATTGCACACCCGCATCCGCGAACGCCTGCCGGTATCCGTCATCGATATCACCGAACGGATCCGTCCGCGCAATTCCGAACCCGGTTTGAACCCCTACCTGTCGCGCGGCGCGTTGCTTGCGCATCTGCTGCTGCATGCAGCGGGCAACATCTGCGGACGCAGCCTGCGCCTGATGCATCTGCACGACATTGCGTTGCTGGCGCGGAGCATGCCGCCCGAGGAGTGGGTGTTTCTGTGGCAAGGCGGCGCGTGCTGGTGGGCGTTGCCACCTTTGCGCCTGGTGGCGCGCTATTACAGGGATGCAATCCCCGATGTCGTGCTCGCCACGTTGGCGCGCGATTGCCCGCCGTTGCTGTGTGCGGTCTCGCGCCGGCAGACCCTCACGAAGGTTTCGTGTTCCGAATTGTGGCTGCACGCGTTCCCGGGCATCGAATGGTCGCGTGGCGCACCCGACGCGGTGCGCTTCATCGCCGCCCGCATCCGACCGTCGGCCGAAAAAAGACGCGAGCGTGCGGACATGACCCGCACGCAATTGTGGCTTCACGACGGCAATTGGGTCACGGCCACGCAGCGAAGGCGGATCCTCACCTGGCTGACCCGCAAGGTGCCGCGGATGGACATGATGCATGTGGTGCGCATGGCGCTGGAAAGCAAGGCACCGGTCGCGGGCAGAAATCCCGATACGGCGGTAGTTCGGGAATCCGGAGCGACGGTCGCCGACCGGATCGAGGAGGCCACTGCCCATGAGGAAGCCTGAGGTTTCCGTCATCCTTCCGACCTGGAATCGCCTGCCGCTTCTGCGCAGGGCGGTCGCTTCGGTCCTCGCGCAGACTCATCGCGATTTCGAACTCATCGTCGTGGATGACGGGTCGACCGATGCCACGCGCGATTACCTCGAAGCGATCGAGGATCCGCGCGTGCGGCCGGTCTGGCTCGAACATCGCGGCAATCTCACCTCGGCGCGCAGCGCGGGCCTCCGGCACGTCCGCGGCGACTGGGTGGCGTTCCTCGATTCGGACGACCTGTGGCTGCCCGAAAAACTGGCATTGCAACGGCAGCGACTCGCCGCGCATCCGACTTGCCGGTGGAGCTACACGGGATACTTGGTGGTGGCTGCGGACGAGAGCCCGCTGCCTGCGCGCTCGGCCCTGCTGGGCAGGCCGGTTTCCGGGCATATCCTCGAGCGCCTGCTCAGGTTCGAAGTCGCGGTATCGGTGGTGACGATGCTAGTGCAACGTTCGCTGATCGACGAGATCGGAGGGTTCGACGAAACGCTCCCGGTCCGTTCCGATTACGACTTCGCGCTGCGACTCGCCACGCACAACGCGTGTGCGTTGCCCGAGAATCTGGTTTGGGTTCGTGAACATGCCGGACGTACCACCGCACGCCTGCGTCAAGTGGACCTTTACGCTGCCCATGAACGCGTATTCCGCAAGGCCGCGGCGGCAGCAACCAACCCGGAAATACGGGCGCTCTGCTTGCGTCAATGTGCGATGCAACTGGCAGGACAAGCGAGTGCCCTGTCGCGGGAAAGATCGCACCGGGCTGCGTTCACCGCGCTTGTCCGCGCCACGCGTGACGCGCCTTGCAACCGCACGATATGGAGAACGGCGGCGCGATGCGCGGCGCGGGCGGCGGGATGGAAGTGAAGGTACCTGGATCGTCGTCGCGGCGAAAGGCAGTTCCAGGTTGACCCCAAACCATCTTGCGGAATGACCTTTCGAGCGATGTCGACGACAGCCTCGGCACCGCCGGCATCCGCCGGGCCCCGCTTGGCGGTGGCCTGAAAGTTCACGCGGTTCGATCGTGGACCCGATGCCGATGCAACCTTTCCTGCATCCAACGGCAATCACCATAGCCATCTTCGAACAGCTTCGCCCATGGCAAGGCGGTTGGCCGCGTGCACACCGGACAGCAGTACCACGAATTCATGCTGCGCTCGCGGCGGGACCGAAGAGTGCGAGGGCGCTTTCAAAGGATGGCGCTGGATTTGCTGCCAAGCGGAGCCCGCGTGCTCGACTTCGGCGCGGGGACCGGCCTCGATGCCAGGTTTTTTGCCGCCAACGGGCACCCGACTTTCGCGTATGAACCTTCGCAAGTGATGCGCGACTGCCTGGTGCGCCATTGCCGCGACGAGATCGCTCGCGAGACGGTCATTCCGGTAACCCGTCCCCTCGTGCACAAGGTGCAGGCTGTCACGGCGAACTTCGCGGTTCTCAATCACATCGTGGATCACCGATCACTCTTCGAGGAACTTGCGCGGGTGATCGACGGCGGAGGATTCTTGCTGGCCAGCATGCTGAGCCCCTGGTACCTCGGCGATGCACGTCATCGCTGGTGGTGGATGAACATGCCGAATCTCGTGCGAAGCGGCTGCTATCCCAGCCCCGGGGAAAGCCGCATCCATCGTTACGCGCCGCATGTCGTCGCACGCGCCGCATCGCCGTATTTCCGGCCGGAGCGTCGCGTGCCCCGCTTCGGATTGGCGAGCCACCTCTATATGTTCCTCTTGTTCCGGCGGGTGTGAGATGTGGAAGGACTGGATAAGGCCGCTGGTACGTCCATTGCCGCAATGGTCTCCGGTTGCCGTGGTTCCACCGCAAACGTTGGTCAGCGCTGCCTTGCGCTGGGACCGCGAAATGATCGACGTCACCGCGGATCACACCGTGGCTTCGCTCAAGCCGCTGATGATCGCGACCAGCCTGGATGCTGGCCCCTCGCCGGAACTTGAATACCGCGACACCGCCACAGGCCGGATGCTCGGCATCCTGCGACTGCAGCGAACGGCGCCGATTGGCGCCGCAGAGATGCCAGTTGGCTTCTACCTCGTTGCAGGTGGCGAGCATTACTGCCTGGGCTGGCTGCGGCGATCGTGGAATGCGTGGCTCCAGAATCGCGCAATGCTGAAAAATCGATCGCCGCACAACCCGGGCATGGAACCCAACGCGGCCCAGCAACTGATGATTGCCTACCTGTGTCCGCGGCCGGTCGTTCTGGTCTCCGTCGAGACGCTGGGGCACAGGAACATCTTCCCGATGGACCTGATCGGTCCACTGCAGCGGGGCGGGTTCTTTTCTCTGGCCCTGCGCAGCACCAATGTCTCCGCGCCCGTCATGCGGGAAGTGCGGCGGGTCACGTTGTCCGGCGTTCCCGCGGAGTTGAAGACGACCGTTTACCAGCTCGCCGAGCATCACAAGCGGCCACTCGGCGACTGGACCGAGCTTTCGCTTCCTGTTCGACCCTCCCGGGAATTCGGCATTCCAGTGATGGCCGATGCGCTTCGTATCCTGGAGTTGGCCATCGTGCACCACCGGGAGATCGGCTCGCACATTTTCTTTCTTTGCCGCATCGTTGCCGACGACAATCCCGGGGAAGGCGTGCAACTGCACCACACGGCAGGTTTTCACCGGGATTGGCGCCGCCGGTTCGCAACGCCATTTGCGGATGCCTGACGTGGATGCGGAACGAGGGTTTGCCTGGAGCCTTTCACCCA
>DASSNC010000009.1:0-9342 GCA_035688305.1 Rhodanobacteraceae bacterium | reverse complement strand
CGACGTCAAGCAGAACATCGAAGGCGGCTCGGCCCTGCACGAATCAATGGCCAAGTATCCGGTGCAGTTCGACGAGCTGTATCGCAACCTGGTCCGCGCCGGCGAATCCGCCGGTGTGCTCGATACCGTGCTTGACACGGTAGCCACCTACAAGGAGCGCATCGAGAGCATCAAGGGCAAGATCAAGAAGGCGCTGTTCTATCCCGCGATGGTGATGGTGGTTGCCTTCGTGGTGATGCTGATCCTGCTGGTGTTCGTGGTGCCGGTGTTCCAGAACGTGTTCAAAAGTGCGGGCGTGGCACTGCCGGCGTTCACCCAGATGGTGGTCAACCTGTCGGAGTTCATGCAGAGCTACTGGCTGCCGTTCATCGCCGTGCTGATCGCAGCGATCGTCGGCATCGTGATGGCGTACAAACGCTCGCAGAGTTTCGCGCATACGGTGGATCGACTCTCGCTGAAAATTCCGGTGATCGGCAACATCCTGCGCCAATCGGCAATCGCACGTTTTGCCCGCACGCTGGGCGTGACCTTCCATGCTGGCGTGCCATTGGTTGAGGCGCTGGACTCCGTTGCCGGTGCGACTGGCAGCGTCACCTACGGCCAAGCCATCAAGAAGATGCGTGACGACGTTGCCGTCGGCCACCAGTTGCATCTGGCGATGGCACAAACCAACCTGTTTCCGAACATGGTCACCCAGATGGTGTCGATCGGCGAGGAATCGGGCGCGCTGGACTCCATGCTGTTCAAGGTGGCGGAGTTCTACGAGGAGGAAGTCAGCAACGCGGTGGATACCCTGTCCACCCTGCTGGAACCGCTGATCATGGTGATCATCGGCATCCTGGTGGGTGGCATGGTGATTGCGCTGTACCTGCCGATCTTCAAGTTGGCTGGCACGTTCTGACGTGCCCGAACGCTCGTGCGCATCAGGTAGGTTGGGCTGAATGCAATGAAGCCCAACGGGTTCACGCGTGCGCACCAAGTAGGTTGGGCTGAATGCAATGAAGCCCAACGGATGCACGCAAGACATTGTTGGGCTTCGCGAAGCGCAGCTCAGCCCAACCTACGACACTTGTCTTTCCCCGCCGTTTGCGAAGGGCGGAGCGCAGCGAATGCGCGCGCAGCACGTATGAAGGGGATGGGTTTTGCCTGACGCCATGGGTGGCCTTCCGTTCCCCTTCTGGATCGCCGCGGCTGGCGTGCTTGGCCTGATCGTCGGCAGCTTCCTCAACGTCGTGATCCTGCGCCTGCCTGCGCGAATGGAATGGTCCTGGAAGCGCGACGCACGCGAACTGCTTGAACTGGAACCGGATGCAACACCTGCGCCCCCGGATCTCGCGCGCAAAGGTTCGCATTGCCCTCACTGCAAGCATCCGCTGGCCGCGTGGGACAACATCCCGCTGCTGTCATGGTTGGCACTGCGGGGCCGCTGCCGCTACTGCAGGACGCCGATTTCCATCCAGTACCCGCTGGTGGAATTGCTGTGCGGCATCGCCAGCGCGATCGTCGTCTGGAAGTTCGGCGCCAGCTGGCAAGCCGCGGCGGCGCTGGTCTTTACCTGGGTGCTGATTGCCGCCGCCGGCATCGACTTCCGTACGCAACTGTTGCCCGATTCGCTGACCCTGCCGCTGCTTTGGCTGGGTTTGCTGATGTCGCTGGTGCCGCTGTTTGCCGATACGCGGCACGCGGTGATCGGCGCGGCAGCCGGCTACCTTGCGCTGTGGAGCGTGTATTGGATATTCAAGCTCGCCACCGGCAAGGAAGGCATGGGCTACGGCGACTTCAAACTGTTCGCCGCCGCGGGTGCGTGGCTGGGCTACGCTGCGCTGCTGCCGGTCATCATCATTGCCGCACTGTCCGGCTCGATCATCGGCATGATCATGCTGCGCGCACGCGGGCAGGACCGCTCGGTGCCCTTCTCGTTCGGGCCATTCCTCGCGATCGCGATGTGGATCTGGCTGGTCGCGGGGCATGAACTGTTCGCGACCTACCTGCAACTGACTGGCTTGCGATAAATTTCCCGATGTTCAGGCCAGGCCAAAACCGCAGACTGGCATTGTGCGCGATCGCCATGCTGATCGTGCTGTTGATGCTTCCCAACCTGATCTGGCTGGGTTATTCGCATTCCCTGTCTACCTGGATCGAGGCTCTGGTGCTGCCTGCGACTTTGCTGACAGTCGTGTTCGCGCTTCTCGGACGCTGGCCGTGGGTAGCGTGCTTGTTGTTGGCGCCATTCGCGTTGCTGGCACCGCTGGAAGCCTTCTACGTGGCGACGTACCAGACGCCATCCTCGGCGCAGATCATCGCGACACTGATCACCACAAACGGCCCCGAAGTTCATCAGTACCTCGGCCGAATTCTTCCCTTGGCACTCGCCCTGCCGCTGATCTGCTTCGGCATGGCTTTGTTCGCGGCGTGGCTGGCCTTTCTCGCAGGTTTGCGCTGGCGAGGCCGTGTGCGCGAGTGGCTGGTCGCAATCGCAATCGTGACCCCGCTGCTGTCAGTGCTCGTCGCCTTCATCGCGGCGCCCGGATCGATGGCGTCCCGTGCCCAGGTCGCCATGCGTCCATTGCAAGGCGTCGGATCTTCGCTACGCCACGGATTTCCCTTCGGGGTCATACAGCGCATCGCAACATTCCGGCAGGAATGGTCAGCCATGCGCCAGGACGCGCGACGATTGAAAGATTTTTCCTTCCACGCAACGCGCACTGAACAACAGCCGCACCAGCGCCAAGTCTACGTGCTGGTGATCGGTGAGAGTGACACTCGCACACACTGGCAGTTGTTCGGGTACCCGCGCGCCACCAACCCAGAGCTTGTCACTCTGCCCAACATCATTCCCGTCACCAGGATGGTGACGTCGTGGGCGGTAACGGTCGCGTCAGTCCCGGTCATCCTGACACGCAAGCCCATCACCTCCTCCGCGCCTCAGTGGAAAGAGCCCTCGTTTCTGCCAGCCATGCGGGAAGCTGGTTACGAGACATGGTGGATCTCCAATCAGTACCCCATCGGAAAATTCGACTCGCCGATCGCTGTGTACGCCTACGAGGCGCAGCACGTCGTGTGGGTCAACCACACCGTTTACTGGGACAATCCCGGCGCCTACGACGGCGCGATCATTCCCGCGCTCAAGCGGGCGCTCTCGAGCTCGAACCGCGACATGTTCATCGTGCTTCACCTGATGGGCAGCCACTTCCAGTACGACTACCGGTATCCACCTGCGTTTGCCACGTTCAAGCCCGTGCAATTCGACGACAAAAGCGCGATACCTCGAGATGAGCGGATCAGGAACAGTTACGACAACAGCATCCGCTACACCGACCATGTTCTTGCCCAGGTCATAGATACACTGAAGCAAACCGGCGCGGTGTCTGCCCTCTGGTTCGAATCGGATCACGGTGACGTATTACCGACGCCCGCCTGCGACCAACAGGGGCACGGCATCGGCACTTGGCACGAATTCGAGATTCCGGCATTTTTCTGGTATTCCGATGCCTACAGCCGCGCCTATCCAGAACGGGTTGCGACCCTGCGCAGCAATGCCACCAAACGCACGATGACGGGAGACACGTTTGCAACGATGCTCGGAATGGCGGGCGTCGACTTTCCCGGACTTGACCAGAGCTGGAATCTGTTCAGTCCTGCCTGGCACTATCGCACCCGCTGGGTAAGCCAACTGTGGCGCACCAACTTCGACGATTCCGTCTTCGGAAAGGCGTGCGGGGTGGTAATGCCTGCGGATCCGGATTCCGTTTCCGACTGACGCCCGAAACCGATTGCCGGCGCCCCCAACCAACCATGAAGTACCCAGCCTCACCAGCCCCGCGATTCCGTGCATCGATCGTCTTGGCGATGTTGGTGGCGCTGCTGCTAATGCCGAACCTGGCATGGCTCTGGCACGACCCCTCCACACCGGTCTGGATTGCTGCACTGGTGTTGCCGCTGGCAACGCTCGCGCTGTGGTTCGCGTTGTTGGGACGTTGGCCTTGGCTGGCCTGCCTGCTGCTGGCGCCGTTCGCGCTCTTGGCGCCGCTGGAAGCGTTCTACGTCACGCAGTACCACCACCCGACCTCGGCGCAAATCATCGCCACCATCGTGGCGACCAACCCGCTGGAGGCGCGTGAATACTTCGGGCACGTGCTGCTGCCACTCGCGATCGCGCTGGCGGCCGCGCTCACGATCGCATTGCTGGCAGCGTGGTCGAGCCGGCGCGCCGGGCTGCGCTGGCGCGGCTGGTCGCGCGCCGCGTTCCTGTGCGCCGGTATCGTGGCCTTGCTGGTGCCGCTCGGCATGGACGTCGCGGCGCCCTCCCACGACAGCACCAGCAAAGCGGCATCGACGGGGTCCAGCGGGCTGCTCGCCTGGAGCAACGCATTTGCGGATGGATTCCCGTTCGGCGTGATTCCGCGCGTCGTCGTGTATCGCGAGGAGTGGGACCAGATGCGCACGGAAGCCGCGCAGTTCAGGAATTTCCGCTTCCATGCACGACGGTCCGTGCCAGCCCTGCACCAGCGCCAGGTTTACGTGCTGGTGATCGGCGAAAGCAGCCGGCGTGCCAACTGGCAATTGTTCGGCTACGACCGCGCGACCAATCCGGAGCTGTCGAAATTGCCGAACCTGGTGCCGATCACGCGTTTCATCACCACCTGGCCGGAGTCGATCGCGGCGATCCCGATGATCCTGACCCGCCGCAAGCCGGCGATGGCATGGAACGCGCCGTGGCACGAGGCATCGATCCTGCGCGCGATGCAGGAAGCCGGTTACGAGACGTACTGGATTTCCAACCAGCAGGCGATCGGCGAGTTCGATTCGCCGGTGTCGATGTATGCCTACGAAGCCCAGCACGTCGAGTGGCTGAACCACGCCTCGTGGAGCGCACCCGGTAGTTACGACGGGGACCTGGTGCAACCGCTGAAAGATGCACTGGCAAAATCCAACCGTGATCTTTTCATCGTGCTGCACATGATGGGCAGCCACGTGAAATACGATTACCGCTATCCGCCGGGCTTCGATCACTGGCAGCCGACGCAGGTGTCGCCGCCGGGCGATGGCACGCGCATCGAGCGCGCGCGCAACGCGTACGACAATTCGATCCTGTACACCGACCACGTGCTGGCGCAGGTCATCGACGTGTTGAAACACAGTGGCGCCGTGACCGCGTTGTGGTTCGAGTCCGACCACGGCGAATTGATTCCGACGCCGAGTTGCGACAAGGAGGGCCACGGCGTCGGCACGGTGCCGGAATACGAAATCCCGGCCTTGTTCTGGTACTCCAGCGCCTACGATCACGATTTTCCCGAACGCGTGGCGGCCTTGAAGTCGCACGCCGGCAAGCGCACGCTTTCGGCCGACACCTTCGAATCGTTGATCGACATGGCCGGTGTCGACTTCCCCAGTCACGACGAAACGTGGAGCCTGTTCAGCCCCGCGTGGCACTACCACACGCGCTGGGTGGCGCAGACCGAGCACATCGATTTCGACACCGCACGCATCGGCAAGACCTGCGGACGGGTGTCGGCGGGTTCAACGAAAGAGGCCGCCCTGTGACCCGAAGCGGGGCCACGCATTTTGTCGTCGCTCTCACCGGCGGCGTCGCCGCGGGCAAGAGCGCGGTCGCGCGGCGTTTCGAGGATCTCGGCATCCGTGTGTACGACGCCGACGTTGCCGCACGCGAGGTGGTGGCGCCGAACTCGGCGGCGCTTGCCGAGATCGAATTCACGTTCGGCGCCGAAGTGTTGAACGCCGACGGAACACTGGATCGCCGCGCGATGCGCGAGCGCGTGTTTGCTGATCACGAGGCGCGCCGGCGACTGGAGAAGATCATCCATCCGCGGGTGCGCGCGTGGCTGCGGCGCAGGGCGGGCATGGATCGCGGCCCTTACTGCATCCTCGCGATTCCGTTACTGGTCGAGAATCGCGCGCAGTACGACTGGGTGGATCGCGTGCTGTTGGTGGATGCTCCGGAAGCGCTGCAAATTGAGCGCCTGGTCGCGCGCGATGGCGTCAGCCGGGAACACGCCGGGCAGATGCTGGCGGCGCAGTCCAGCCGCGCGCAACGGCTGGCGATCGCCGATGACGTGATCGTCAATGATGGCGACGAGGCTGCGCTGGATGCACGGGTGGCAACGTTGCATGCGCGCTATCTGGCGCAGGCGCAAGCGGCGCGGCACATGTAGGAGGTCCGGCAGGGCCGACCCGCGCGAACGCCTATAAGCGCACGGGCTCATGGGGTATTTCGCGCCTTCCGGCAAGCCCGGTCGGGCCTTCCGGCCCTCCTACAAAATGTGGAACGCACGGATGCCGGCAACACCCTGGCCGCCGGCGACTTTCGCGGCGGCAAGGTCACCGGGCCCGACTCCACCGAGCGCGTACACGGGCAAGCGGGCATCACGGACAAGCCTTGCGAATCGCTCCCAGCCAAGCGGCGACGCACCGGGATGCGAGGCTGTCGCGTTCACCGGCGACAGCGTGGCGAAGTCCGCGCCGAGGTTGGCGGCGAGATCGAGCTCCTCCGCGTCATGGCACGAAGCCCCCACCCACGCGCCCGGTGGCAGCGGACGTTCGCGCAATTCGCGCAGCTGCCCGGCGCACAGATGCACGCCGACACCGAGCTCGCGTGCAAGGTCAACGTCATGGTTGATCAGCAGGCGCCCACGCAACGAGGGGTCGTTGTCCAGCCACTCCATCGCCACGCGCCGGACGTCGGCGCGCGCTGCGCCTGGCATCCGCAGCTGCAAAATGGGGTCAGAGTCATTTTCCAACTGATCGTGCGCAAAGACTTCGGCAGTATCGGGAAAAGAACCTGACCCCATTTCGCCGGAGATTGCGTAGCAAGCCGGCAGCCGCAAGGCGGTGACGATTGGCGCATCGGCTGCGGGCATCAGGGCAACATCCATGTCCCGCACATGCACCCAGCGCAGAGGATGCCCTTCGCGCGCCTGCGCCGCGCCACGCCACGCCGTGACACGGCACGCATGCAGGCACACGGATTTTTCAGGGTAATGCCAGGGAATCGAGATCAACGGTTCGCTCGCGCGTACCTCGATGGCAAGTTCCTCGGCCAGCTCTCGCTCCAGCGCCTGCGCAATCGTCTCGCCAGGCTCGAGCTTGCCGCCGGGAAACTCCCACAGGCCGGCCAGATGCTTGCCGGGCAGGCGTTGCATCAGCAACACGCGCCCTTGGGCGTCCGCGATCACGCCGGCTGCGACTTCAAGAACACGGATCACCTTCCCTCTCCCTTCGGGAGAGGGTGGCCGAAGGCCGGGTGAGGGTTCGGGTCATTGCGCAAGATCCGTACCCTCACCCCTGCCCCTCTCCCGATGGGAGAGGGGTTTTGATCATGGAATCACGCACCCGTTCGTAATCGGCAAAATCAAAAGCGAGTGCGTGTTTCGCGTCAACGGGATGATGCTCGCGAGCCGTCTCCCGCCAGTCGGCCGGGTCGAACGCGGGGAAGAACGTGTCGGCGTCAGGCGTTGCGGTGTCGATCTGCGTCAGGTGCAGGCGCGTGGCCCGCGGAAGCGTGAGCCGATAGACCTCGCCACCGCCGATCACGCAGAGTTCCGTGTTGCCTGCGCGTCTGATTGCAACGTCAAGCGAATGCACAACGTCTTGGCCGTCGAACGGAGCGGTGTCGCCGCGCGTCAGCACCAGGTTGGGCCGCCCCGGCAACGCGCGCCCGATCGCCAGTGCGGTCTTGCGCCCCATCAACACTGGCTTGCCGAGCGTCAGCCGCTTGAATCGCTTCAGGTCGTCGGGCAGGTGCCAGGGCATCGCACCATCGCGGCCAATGGCGCGGTTGCGGTCGAGGGCGGCGATCAGGGAAATCATCCAAACCCCACCTGCAGGAGCGGCGGAAACCGCGACCCTGTCGGGCCTTCCGGCCCTCCTACAAGGGCTTTGCCGGACGAGTTGCTCACACTGCCACCGGCGCCTTGATGGCAGGCCACGGGTCGTAATCGACGACGTGGATGTCCTCGAATCGGAAATCAAATATCGATGTCACGTCGGGATTCAATGCCAGCTTCGGCAACGCGCGCGGCGTACGCGCCAACTGTTCGCGCGCCTGCTCGATGTGATTCGAATAAAGATGCAGGTCGCCGAAGGTATGCACGAAGTCGCCGCGTTCGAGGCCGCAAACCTGCGCCATCATGCAGGTGAGCAGCGCGTAGCTCGCGATATTGAACGGTTTTCCGGTCATCCCGCTTTTAGCCTTTTTCGCTATGCTCGCGCTGGGGTGGTGCCAGATGTGATTTTCGTCTGTCATGTGCAGCCCCTCCTGCGAAGGCTCCGGAGAGGTACCGCTTGCCTTGGGTTTGTCATGCGATTCAGTCTCAGCTACTCAAGCTGTATCGCAAGTTTTCTGAGCATCAACGCCGCATCCATGTTTCGCCCAGCCTGTATGTGAGCCGCGATCTCCTGAAGATCATAGTGGTGATGCAGGCGGCGTACGAGCGTGCCCTCATGGAGAGTTAGCTCACGCAGACGGGAGGCTAACGCAGCGGCCTTTGTGGCGTCGGCCGTCTGAATCCGACGATTGAGTACGTACGTAAGATAAGGCCGAAGTGACTCAGGACTGGAATGACCCATCAGCTCAGCGGCCTTCAACAAGATCGTCTCGATCCAACTTGACTCCGGGCCTACCATGCCACCGTTGAAGACGGCATCCAACAGTGTTTCTACTGTACGCACGGCATATTTCGCACGAAGGCGATGAATATTTGCGCGCTTAATGCCAGCTTTCTTGAAGACTTGGCGGCCAATCGACGTCACACTGTCTGGATGCAGGACCATTCCAGTTCGGCTAGACAAAAAAATCTCGTCAGGCTCGCGGTACCCTACGATGGTGTTGAGGCATGCTTCAACAATGTCACGACGCCCAAACTGAATGTAGTCGAGAGTACGGATGATAAGATCCGGGTGTACATTGAGCGTTTTCGATTTTCCACCCTTGCGTTTGATCAGAATCGGCCAGGGTCCATCGTTATCGACCAGCGCGGTAAGTTGGTCACCAGTTGGCATGTGCGATTTGCCAATTTGTAGAAACTCGGCGCGACGTGATCCTGCTTCTTCGGCCCAAGAAAACATAAGGGAGTCACGTTCACCATTGACACGCTCAACTGCAACTTCGTGCAAAACACGGATTTCATCCTCCGTGGGAGTGTGACGCATACCGTTGCCGCGGCTTCGGTGGCTCAATGTAAGTGGGGGTTCTACCCCGATTCCGTGGACACTTCCAAGTAAGCTCACCGGAGCAGGAGGAGTGTCATGGTGCAACGTCGGAAGTTCAGTGCAGAGTTCAAGCGGGAGGCGGTCGAGCTGACGCATCGCCCGCAGGCGTCGGTC
>DASSNC010000068.1:0-6262 GCA_035688305.1 Rhodanobacteraceae bacterium | reverse complement strand
CGAAATCAACCTTGGCTACGCCACGGTGCGTTCGCCGATTGCCGGCCGCGCCGGTCGCGCCCTCGTCACCGTGGGCGCGCTGGTGTCGCCCACCGACACCAATCCGCTCACCACGGTGCAGGTGATCGATCCGATCTACGCGAACTTCAGCCAGCCGATGGCGGAAGTCGAGAAGCTCCGCCGTGCGGAAAAATCCGGCGATCTCAAACTTGCCGCGCCCGACAAGGCCGAGGTGCAGGTCGTGCTGCCCGATGGCAGCGTGTACCCGCACGCAGGCACGCTCGATTTCACCGACCTCGCGGTCGATCCCTCTACCGGCGCGGTGGACCTGCGGGCCCTGATTCCGAACCCGGAGCACGCGCTGTTGCCGGGCATGTTCGTGAAGATCCGCCTCAAGCTCGGCCAGTTGCACAACGCGATCCTGATGCCACAGGCCGCGATCCAGCGCGACAACCAGGGTGCCTACGTGTTCGTCGTGGGCGCCGGCGACAAGGTGGTTGAGCAACGGGTGACCCTGGGCGAACAGCACGGCGCCGACTGGATCGTGACCGGCGGGCTCGCCAGCGGCGACAAGGTGATCGTCTCCGGCATCCAGCAGGCACACGCCGGCGAGCAGGTCAAACCTGTGTCCCAATCGTCGGCTGCACCAGCGGCCGCAACGACGACAACCGTCGCCCACTGACGCCGCGCCATGCCGCAATTTTTCATCGACCGTCCGATCTTCGCCTGGGTCCTCGCGATCCTGATCACCCTCGGCGGCGTCATCGCGATCCTGAACCTGCCGATCGAGGCCTATCCGGCGATCGCGCCGCCGAGCGTGCAGATCCGCGCCAACTATCCGGGCGCGAACGCGCAGGTCGTGCAGAGCACGGTCACCCAGGTGATCGAGCAGAACCTCGCCGGCATCGACCACATGCTGTACTTCAGCTCGTCGTCGAATTCGACGGGTTCGGCCAACATCACCTTGTATTTCGATCCGGGCACCGACCTCGACACCGCCGCGGTGCAGACCCAGAACGCCGTCAACGCCGCCGAGCCACGCCTGCCGCAGGCGGTCAACAACATCGGTGTCACGGTGCGCAAGTCCAACACCGGGTTCCTGATGGGCGTCTCGTTGATGGACCCGACCGGGCACCTCGACCCGACCGCGCTCAACAACGTGATCGCGGCCCAGTTGATCGACCCGATCTCGCGCCTGGATGGCGTCGGCAGCATCAACCAGTTCGGCTCGCCGTATGCGATGCGGATCTGGCTGAACCCGCTGAAACTTGAAGGTTATGGACTGACCGCGACCGATGCGCTCAACGCGGTGCGCGCGCAGAACGTGATGTTCGCGGCCGGTTCGGTCGGCGCCGAACCCGCGACGCCCGGCCAGGGCATCACCGCCAACGTCTCGGCCGAATCGAGCTTCTCCACACCCGCGCAGTTCCGCCACATCATCCTGCGCACCAACCCCGACGGATCCACCGTCACGCTCGGGGACGTCGCGCGCGTCGAAATGGGTGCGGACAATTACGGCAACTTCTCGCGCCTGAACGGCACGCCGGTGGCGTCATTCGGCATCTCGTTGCTGCCCGGCGCCAACGCGCTGTCGGTCGCCAAGGAAGTCCAGACGAAGATGCAGGAGTTGGCGAAGAACCTGCCGCCGGGCGTCACCTGGACGATTCCGTTCGAGAGCTACACCTTCGTGCGGGTGTCGATCGTCGAGGTCGTCAACACGCTCGCCGAGGCGATCGTGCTGGTGTTCCTGGTGATGCTGCTGTTCCTGCAGAACCTGCGCGCCACGCTGATCCCGACGCTGGTGGTGCCGGTCGCGCTGACCGGCGCGTTCCTCGGCATGTACCTGTTCGGGTTCTCGATCAACGTGCTCAGTCTGTTCGGACTGGTACTGGCCATCGGCACCGTGGTGGACGACGCCATCGTGGTGGTCGAGAACGTCGAGCGCATCATGCGCGAGGAAGGCCTGCCCCCGAAGGAAGCCACGCGCAAGGGCATGACCCAGATCACCGGCGCGATCATCGCGGTGACCACGGTGCTGGCCTCGGTGTTCGTGCCAGCCGCGTTGATGCCCGGCAGCGTGGGCGCGATCTACCGCCAGTTTTCGGTGACCATCGCGGTGTCGATGATGCTGTCCGCGCTGATGGCGCTGACCTTCACGCCGGCGCTGTGCGCCAGCCTGCTGCGCCCGGAACACGAACGCGCCAACCGTTTCCTGCGCGCCTTCAACAACGGCTACGAAGGCATGGCGCGGCATTACCTCGCCCGCCTCGGCAAGGCCGTGCGCCACACGCCGCGCTGGATGCTGGGCTATGGCCTCGCGATCGTGGTCGCGGTGGTGCTGCTGGCGCAACTGCCTTCGAGCTTCGTGCCGCAGGAAGACCAGGGCGAAGTCGTGGCCACCATCCAGTTGCCCTCGGGCGCGACGGTCGAGCGCACCCGCGACGTGATGAAGGAAGTCGAGGCCGTCGTCCGGGCGAACCCCGCCGTCGCCAACGTGTTCACGATCGGCGGTTTCAGTTTCATCGGGCGCGGCGAAAACGTCGGCATGGCGTTCATCCACCTCAAGGACTGGAGCAAGCGCGACCACGACGCCGACCAGATCATCACCGATCTCAATCGCAAGTTCGGCGGCATCCGCGACGCCCAGGTGTTCGCGATGAACCAGACGGTCATCCGCGGACTCGGGCGCTTCGCCGGATTCGATTTCGAACTGGAAGACCGCGGCGGCCTCGGCCACGACAAGCTGGTGGCCGCCAAGGACAAGCTGATCGCCGAGGCACGCAAGGACAAACGTCTCGAGAACGTGCACGTCAACGGCATGGACGATGCCCCGACCGTGGACATGCACGTCGACCGGGTGCAGGCGCAGTCGATGGGGCTGTCGGTTCCGGACGTCTACAACGCGATCCAGTTGATGCTCTCGCAGGTTTACGCCAACGATTTTTATTACCAGGGTCGCGTGCTGCGGGTGCAAATGCAGGCGGACGCCCCGTTCCGGATGGCCCCCTCCGACATCAACAACTTCTATACGCGCGCCGCGACCGGCGCGATGGTGCCGCTATCGAGCGTGGTGACAACGAAGTGGTCGATGGCAGCGCCGGAACTCGATCGCTACAACGGCGTCGGCTCGATTTCGCTCACCGGCACCGCGGCGCCGGGCTACAGCTCGGGCGATGCGATCGCGGCCATGCAGGAACTGGTCGCGAAATACCTGCCGACCAGTTTCGGCTTTGAGTGGACCGGCCAGTCGTTGCAGGAAATCATGTCCGGCGCGCAGGCGCCGATGTTGTTCGGCCTGTCGATCTTCGTGGTGTTCCTGTGCCTGTGCGCGCTGTATGAAAGCTGGTCGATCCCGGTCGCGGTGATGCTGGTGATCCCGCTCGGCGTACTCGGTTCGGTGCTGTTCACCAGCATGCGCGGGCTCGAGGATGACGTGTATTTCAAGATCGGCCTGATCGCAGTCATCGGCCTGTCGGTGAAAAACGCGATCCTGATCGTGCAATTCGCGGTGGACGAGCAAAAACAGGGCAAGGGCCTGCTCGCGGCGACGCTGGAAGCCTGCCGCATCCGCCTGCGCCCGATCCTGATGACCTCGATCGCGTTCGTACTCGGCGTGCTGCCGCTGGCGATCTCGACCGGCGCCGGCGCCAACAGCCGCCACGCGATCGGCACCGGCGTGATCGGCGGCATGCTCGGCGCCACCGTGCTCGGCATCATGCTGGTGCCGGTGTTCTACGTCGTCGTGCGCAGGCTGATGGGCGACAAGAGCGACGGCACGGAACATGCCGACGACGGCGACGAGGTCATCCGGCCGTTTGATTGAGTCGCGCAGAAGTTGCAGGACGCTCGCCAACAAACGATGCAAACGTCAGCTGCGTAGTCCGGTCGATCACCAGCGCGTTGCACCATCGATCGAGGAGTCAACTCGGCGTCAGATCGTTCGAGGAGCGTTTGAACGACAGCTGATCAACTGTGCACTTCAAACTTGATGCCACGCGCCAACTTCATAGCTATTCAGCCGAGTGATAAATTGCAGTTACTTGTTTAGCCAACGCGGACAATGTGGCCTCACCCTTCTCTGAAACATCAGCATCAGCCTTTAGTGCATCGACAGTCTTTGGTACTACGCTCGAATACTTTGCGGAAAGCGTGACATCCAAAAAGCCATTCGGCGATAGCGTGGTTAGTGACTTAGCAAACTCCTTGCATTCATCTGGTGAGTTTGCGTACTGACAGGCTTCACTCAAATTTTGAACCAAGGCCGGGAAGGTATTGCGGAGAGTTACTATTTCAGAGCTTAACCTTCCAATTTGTTGCTTGTTTTGTGCTAGTGCATTGGCGATGTTTGCGTGTTGCTGCTGTCGATTGTATTCGTCGTTTTCTATGTTTAGTACGCATTCTTGCCAGCGCCAAGATGGCACTTTACGCTCCGCAAGTGGTTTAATGTTTTTCAGGCAGTTAGAATAGAAAGCAATACGTTTCGCGTACCATTGATCAACAGCGGGAGCGTTTGCAACTCGATCTTCGCCCCAAGCGATGTATTGCTTTAGTTCATTGTTTAGATGTTGCGCATCTGTGCGTGACTTGGTGACCGCTGTCATGGAATTGAAGACCAATTCGGTATGTCTACCGTACTCATCCATTACACCGAGTGTTGACTGATACTCAGACTCTGAAACCTTGTGAAAGGTTGAGCTTGTGCCACCAAGACTCAGCTTTAGGACGCTTCCGTCTATTGTCCCAACGAAAGTTGTACTTGATCCAAACAATCTCGCAAGTTCGCTCACACCGCCATCTATTTGAATACTGATGTTGGCTCCATTGACGTTACCCGAGACGCTATATGTGGTGTCTTTTTTCCTTGTGCCGTCTTTGTTTAGCGATGATATTGTGAATGACCCTTTCAGATTTCCGGGGGATGATTCAACGAGCTGAACCATATCCACTTCTTGGGGTGTGCCGTTGTGAACGAACCGCCCTGACAGTGGTGACTTTGAGCACGAGGAAAGTATGGCGATGCTCGCGCCACACGCCAGGACGGACAGGACTCGGGGGATCGGGTGGTTCCATTTCATTTTACGGTTGCCTCCGCGATCGCCAAGAACATGCACTGCGCCCAACTTTCAATTCGGCTGCAATGTCGCGCGTAATCCCGCCGCCTAGTCAGGCCTCAGGGAACTTCTCCGCACCCATACTTAGCCAAGGATCAACGCATTGCGCCAGCCGCGTCGTCTAATTTCGCGACGTAATCGCGCCACGTTTCAGCGCCTACCGTTTATCCCCGCTCTGATCATCCCACCCCGGAACGCTGGCAGCAAGCGCGTGGAACCCGGCGCCAGCGCTCAGGCGTGCTGGCCCCCGGAAGAAAGGGTTCAGAGTGCACTTTCCCACACTTACTGGAGACACGGGACGACAGCAACGCGGCGCGACCCGCCAGACAACCAGATGCGCCGAAACCGTTGGCTCCAGACGCGACGCAACGCTGCGCAAACGGCGCAACCTGACTTCCATTACTGCGGGGGAACAACAGACCGCTTGAAAGAAAGATCAGGCTGCACCCCCGGTCCTTCGCTGAATCAGAAACGCCTCAGCCGCCTGCTCCCAGTTCTTGCCGTCAAATACTGTTACCGGCAACGCGTCGGCATCAATTTCATCGATGCAGCGAACATTCACCACCCACTTGCTCGGGTCAAGGCGAGGCCGACTGAAAGGATGGACTCCGCAGTGCCTGCAGAAGTAGTGCCTGGCAGTCATCGTGCCGAACTGATGCAGCGCCAATTCGTCTTCACCAGACAGGATTTCCAGCCCACGCTCGTCGGTTGCATGCCAAAGCGCACCGACTCTTCGGCATATCGAGCACGTGCACTTCATCACCCTCGGGATCGTGCCATGTACACGGAAGGTGACACGCCCGCATTGACAGGATCCCTGGTGTGACGGCTGTGCGTTCATGGATGGGCCACTCGTCTGCAAGTGTGTGCTGGCACGCCGCGATTTTACGCGCAGGCCTGCACGAATTGTCGGGTGGATTTGCTACCGGGTGTAGCGCGGCTGTGGCGGCGAGATGTACCTGGCGGGATCAAGTCGAGGACAGGGTCAGCGTGCGCCTGCAACACGTACGGGGGTTCTACCCCTTTTTCGTGGACAGTTGGGTTAAGGCTAAGAACTTCTGATCCTCGGCGTCCAGCCGTTGTTGCATCCTTGGATTGTGGAACCGCTCGATGTAATCGAACACGTCGCTGCGAGCTTCGTCGATCGTCCG
>DASSNC010000041.1:0-54009 GCA_035688305.1 Rhodanobacteraceae bacterium | reverse complement strand
GCCATGGCGCGGCCAGCCGTAACGGGCTTGGCAAGACCACGGGTTTCGGTATCCGCCAGCGGGTTGGGCGCGGGTATCGAAGCCTTTGGCTTGCGCCCGACCCCCAAGGAACTGCGTGACATCCCTTGCCCTGACCATCGGCCTGCTGCTGGGCGCGGCCGTGGTCATCTATCTTGCCTGCGAGTATTTCGTCAACGGCGTCGAATGGGTCGGCCGCAAGCTGGCAATAAGCCAGCAGGCGACCGGATCGATTCTGGCTGCCTTCGGCACCGCCTTGCCGGAAAGCGTGGTGACGTTTGTTGCCGTCACCTTCGGCGCCAGCGCTGCGCAGAAAGAAATTGGTGTCGGCGCGGCACTGGGCGGCCCGTTGGTGCTGTCCACCGTCGCCTATGCGACGGTTGGCATCACACTCTTGGCTTGCCGCCAAAAGCTGCCGCATATCGCGGCGATCCGCGAAGAGTTTCAGCGCCTGAGCCGCGACCAAGGTTGGTTCCTCGCCATTTTCGTGTGCAAGGTCGTGCTCGGCCTGGTGGTCTTCGCGTGGAAACCCTGGCTGGGTATTTTGTTCTTGCTCGCGTATGCCGCCTATTTCCGGAAAGAGATGTCTGGCGAGGCCGGTGTCGAGGAAGGTACGCCCGGACCGTTGAAGCTGACTCCGCGCCACGCCGTGCCACCAACTTGGGCGGCCATCGCGCAAACGGTCGCGGCCCTCGTGGTGATTTTCGCAGCGTCCCATTTTTTCGTTGGCCAGCTCGACGTGCTGGGACGGCAACTTGGTCTCCGGCCGCAACTGGTTGCATTGCTGTTCAGTCCGGTTGCCACCGAACTGCCGGAAACGATGAACGCCATCATCTGGGTGCGCCAGGGCAAGCATCGCCTGGCGCTCGCCAACATCAGTGGTGCGATGATGATCCAGGCCACTGTACCCACCGCGCTGGGCCTGTTCTTCACGCCATGGATCTTCGATGAATCCCTGATCGTTGCGGCCGGAATTACGATCGCAGCCATCGTGGTGATGCTCACGGCGTTCCACCGCGGCATCACGTCACGCAAGCTGCTGGCCAGCATGGCGTTGTTCTATGTGGTCTTCGCGGCATGGGTGATCATCCGGCGGCTTGCCTGATCGCATGTGACTCCGCAACAGGTGACCCGCAGGCCCTGCAGGAGGTTCATTTGATGAAACGCCTGTCTTTTTCGCCCGCCGTGGTGGTTGCGCTGGCCGCGGCGTTGCTGTTTGGCGCCAGCACGCCCTTTGCCAAGCAACTGCTGCGTGATGTGTCGCCGGTGCTGTTGGCCGGCCTGCTGTACCTCGGCAGTGGCATCGGCCTCGGCATCATCCGGCTGGTTCGCGATCGTGGATGGCGGACGCCGTCCATGTCGAGGCACGAGTGGTCGTGGCTCATGCTTGCAATTGGCTTTGGCGGAGTGCTGGGGCCGCTCGCGCTGATGCTGGGGCTCATGACCACCTCGGCCGCGACCGCTTCGTTGCTGCTCAACCTCGAAGCGGTACTGACCGCCGTGATCGCATGGGTGGTGTTCCACGAAAACACCGATCGCCGTGTTGTGCTTGGCATGTTGGCGATCGTTGCGGGCGCAGTGGTGCTCGCATGGCCTGACCCTTCCCAGCGGGCAGGCCGTCTGGGCTGGGGCGCGTTGCTGATTGCCGGTGCGTGCCTGTGCTGGGCGCTGGACAACAACTTCACCCGCAAGGTCTCAGCCAACGACGCGTTGTTCCTCGCCGGGCTCAAGGGCACCGTGGCCGGGATCGTGAACACTGGCATTGCGCTGGCGCTGGGGGCCGCACTCCCGGCCGTGTCGGCGATCAGCGAGGCGATGGTGGTCGGATTACTGGGCTACGGCGTGAGCCTGGTGCTGTTCGTCCTCGCCCTGCGCGGGCTCGGTACGGCGCGTACCGGTGCCTATTTTTCCACGGCGCCGTTCCTGGGCGCGGCCATCGCCATCCTCGCGTTCGGCGACCACGCCTCGATGCTGTTCTGGGTTGCCGCAACGCTGATGGCTGTTGGGGTGTGGCTACACCTGAGCGAGCGCCACGAACATATGCATACCCATGAAGCGATCACCCATACCCATCGCCATGTGCACGACATTCACCACCAGCACACCCACGATTTCCCGTGGGATGGCACCGAGCCGCATACGCACCCGCACACCCACGAGCCCATCACGCACACTCATCGGCACTACCCGGACATCCATCACCAGCACAAGCACGATTGAAACGCGCGGGTGCAAACGACCGGACGGAATGGAAATGTATGTTGTGGCGTTTCAGAGAATGAATTCAGGTCGCGGGGCACGAATCGGCCCTCGGCCTTGATAGAAATGCACTCTCGGCTGTTTTCGGCGAAATCGAACAAGATTTTTGCTTGCGGGGCAGCCCACCGCGTTGGCCGCGTCGGCAGATTGTCGTAACAGCTACCTTGCCACCACGGTGATGGAACAGCGTGGCACCCAGCAACGCTTGCGAACGCGGCGACTTGTCGTTGCTGGTCGGGCTCAGCGAGTCGAAGAGCTCCCCGTACCGGGGTTGTTGCAGTGTGCGTCGCTCCAGGCAGCCGGCTGCAACGTCTTCGCGTTGCGTTGTCCAAGGGTGCAGCAACGACTGGATGCCGGGGATCGGATGTTTTTGGCCTTAACCCAACTGCACACAGAAGTGGACCAGAACCCGGTCTGATCCTCACGACGCTCGAATTGCCGCATACAAGTAAATGGCAATTCCACTACAGACGCGGAACGACCCGTATTGAAAAAGATCCCCTCTTCCGTAGGGTAGAGGGGATCTCTCATCGACCGGACTGAAGCTACGCATCCATGCGAGGTCCTTCCGGGAAGGCGGCCGTTCGGTTCTTTTCCCCTCCATGGTCCGTCGTCCTGTCAGGCATGCCCCGGCCGATCAGCGCTGCCGCTCCTTGTCGTTGGCGTTGCCTTGGCTGTTGCGATGGTGGCTGTGGCTGTTGGAGTGCGATTGCGCGCGTGCGCTCGCCGAGCCGTTGGCCGACCCACTGGCGTTGATGCCGCTGACCGCGTTGCCGACCGAGCCTGCGGTGCGGTCGGTGGACTGGATTGCCGTGTTGGCGGTGTTGCGCACCGTGCCGCCGACGCCACGTCCGGCATCACCGGCCTTGCCTGCGGCGGCCGCGGTGTTCAGTCCGGCGCCCGCCATCATGCCCGCGCCGGCATTGGCGCTACCGTTGGCCGAACCGCCGGCTTCGCCGCTCGCGTTGATGCCGCTGACCGCGTTGCTGACCGAGCCTGCGGTGCGGTCGGTGGACTGGATCGCCGTGTTGGCGGCATTGCGCACCGTCCCGCCGACGCCACGTCCGGCGTCGCCGGCCTTGCCTGCGGCGGCCGCGGTGTTCAGTCCGGCGCCGGCGTTGGCCGAACCGGTGACTTGTGCATTGCCCGTCGGGGTCGCCGTGGAGACGCCAGCCTGCTGACCAGCGCCAACGCGCGCGCGCGCCGACTGGCCCGCAGCGTCGGCAGTTTTCCGTGCCGCGCGTTTCTTGGCGCGATCGCCTGTGCGTTCAAGTCGATTCGTGGTTTGCAGGGTATTCTGCATAGTGTTCGGGAAGGTGTGTTGCATCATGTGGCCGGTGTTCACGCCCACGGCACCTCCGATCTGGCCCCCGGCGCCAAGGTGGACTTGGGCAAACGCGGGCAGGGCGAGCAAGCATGATGCAGCAATGGAAACAGCGAGGGTGGTTTTGCGCATAGTGTCCTCCGAGTTAAACCGCGTGCGTCGGGGCGCACGACGACCCGGACACTACACAGGCCGCCCAACTCGTCGCTGAATCACGATCGTGGTAATTCAGCACTCGGATGGTTTGCTGAACGACGCCTTGCGTCCTGCCACCACGTGAGTGCACATGCAATGCGCCCATGCTGGATGGTCGTGCCGGAGACAACGCACGCGCCAATGCCAGCCGTCGCGGGACGGTTCATTGCCCATGGCAGCGTGACTCTCGGCAAGCAGCCTCCAGGGAATCCGGTGCAGTCCGGAAACGCCAACATCCATAACGAAGGCTTCGGCTCTTGCACCAACCCGCACGCACTGGTCCATGCCACAGTGAACTGCGTCACAGTCGCCGCGAGGTGTTTGGCAACGCCGGCCGACACCGGCCAGAATGATTACGGCATGAACATCGACGCCTACAAGGGCTTCGACGCGTGGACGTTCTTCGGCGGCGCGGGGTACATGAAGTAAGGTTCATCGCAATACATTGCGTCGGCGGCTCGATGCTGTACGCGTTTTGAAAGCGCGAACGACTGAGCACACCAAGGGCGTGACACGCCATTCAGGTCACACAAGCCAGCATCCTGCCCCTGCATGCGTGCGAACCAGTATGAGGAGGTTACGATGAAAACGCTGCGTTTTGCTGTCATTGCCGCACTGGCCATCGCCGGCGCCGGTTTTGTCGCCACTGCCGCTGTGGCCGACCCGCCTCCCTGGGCGCCAGCGCACGGCTGGCGCGCCAAGCACCAATACGTCTATTACCCGTCTGCCGAGGTGTATTACGAGCCCGCCTCGCGCATGTGGTTCTGGCTGGGTGGCGACGGCTGGCAGGCCGGCGTTAGCTTGCCGCTGGCACTGCAAGGTTATGTGCGCGCGGGCGGCGTGAACATCTCGCTGGATGTCGACCGCCCGTACCTGCAAAACGACGTCGTGGTGCGCCGCTATGGTGGTCGTCAGCACCATTGGTGGCGAGACGAAGATCGTGGCCATGGACACGGTGGGCACGGACATGGTGGGAGTGGCCACGGCCACGGTCACTGAATGCTTCTGTGTGGCGACCCCGTGACCTGTTGATCACATGGTCGAAGGCGACACTGCAACCTGATCGGGCACGTGATCGTAATCCAGGTGGTCGCGGCGTTGTCGTGCGCGAGAGATCCAAAGCTCAGATTCTCGCGCATACACTCTCGAGCAGCCAATCGTTCATCGGCGCTAACCATCGCCGAAGGGCCGAGGGTGGCCCGTCGCTGCCGAATGCGCCGGTCAACACCAGCGCAGAGGTCAACCGTTACCAGGAGGTGGTGAGCGCATGCCAGAACCTTGGTCAACGGTTACCAGCGTACCCAATTGGATCAGGTTGCCCGCTGCCGGTGAAACCAGTCTTGCAGTTGCCGCGTTGGCGTGTGTCTTGGGGGCATTCCGTACAACAGACGCTGCGTGCCTTTGTTGCTCGGCTGGTGAAATGAGACGTGCTGGCTGCACTCGGCGCATGGTAAGCGCCGACATCGTTCGTCGGCTCGGCGACGGATGACAACTGGCTGGCGCGGCTGGCCTATACCATCCGCCACCATCGCCTGAGCGCGTATAAATCAATTTGCAAGCTATTGAAAGCAAACGTTCAGATTCGGGCGTTTGTATAAATCAATCGAACGCAAATAACTGATTCTGCTACAGTCGCGACCTGACTCTGACTCAGGCATTCGGAGGTTCGAATCCTTCCGGGGCTGCCACTTTCAGCCGATCCGTGTAAATCGGCGCGAAAATCAATCCGGCTCTTTCGACAGATTGCGGTCCGGGTCGAGTACACCCAGAACGTGGTAGTAGACGTCAGACATCGTGGGTGACATGTTGTCCAATTGCGTCTTGGTTGTCGCGCCGCGTGTCCGCCGAATCCGTCACGCCGCGCTGCTTCAGCGCGTGTATCCCGAAGCGGGTTTGCGGCGTCAGCACCTGCGCTTTCTCAATGCCTGCTGCATGGTGCGCTGCCATGCGGAATCAGGCGTGGGGCGTCCAACGGGTCTACCCGATTCAGTCACGATCAGCCTTCGCGCCTCCAAGGCGATCGCTACCGCGTGCCGATTTGGCGAGGCCATCACTCTCGGCTCTCGCCGACCGGCAACAGCCGGTGCGGTGATGGGTCGCGTGGGCCCGCAGCCGGGCACGAGGTAGGCGACTGCAAAGCCGAACCTAAGTTTGCGGTACGACACTCGTCTGCGCTCCGGAGTCGCGTCGAGTGAACACCATGCAACGTTTTGCTGCCTTGCCACGGGCTCACGTGAGTGCGTCGGGGTCGTTGGACCTGCTGCCAGCCAGCAGGTCGTTCGGCATCGACCACGGACTACATTCAAGGCATGGCCGCGTTTGGCGAGTGTGCCACCAAAAGCCGGCGCGGAGCGGCACGGCCACTTCGGTTGCCCGTGGAGCATTGGCGCTTGGTGATCAATGCACATCCGGCAGCTTTGTCTGGCGCCCGGTGGATGCCATGGTGGTCGTACGTGTCGCTCCCGACGCACTCGAATTCGCCTCTCAGGGTGAACGCCCGTCACGGATCATCGGCTCCAACCGCGGGGCGCTTCGCGATTTAACACGCCCATGAACGAAAGCCCCGACTCGCGCGAGACTGCCCGCGCCAGCACGGCGCCGCTGCCCACGGTGCGGCGACCGCTGGCCGGCTGGCTGGCCGGCACCTTCTCGCTCGGATGGCTGGCGCTCTGGTTCTTCGGGTTGAACTTGCGGGCACTGGCGGAGCCCGACGAGGCGCGCTATGCCGAGGTCGCCCGCGAGATGTTCGTCAGCGGAAATTGGTTGACCCCGAAGCTCGACGGCTTCAACTTCTTCGACAAACCCGCATTGCAGTACTGGGCCACCAGCATCTGCTATCACCTGTTTGGTGTGCACGAATGGACCGCCCGCTTGTGGGTGGCACTCACCGCCATGGCGACCATCGCCGTCACTGGCTGGGCCGGCAAGCGGCTGTATGGCACTGCCACCGGATGGTTGGCAGCCATCGTACTCGGCAGCACCCTGCTGTTTTTTGCGGGTGGCCACCTCAACTCCATGGACATGGGCGTGGCCGCGTTCATGAGCATCGCGGTCTGCGTGTTCCTGGTGGCCAACTTCGACCCGCAAGCCGCACCCCACCGTGTTGGGCTGAATCTGGTCGGATGGGCCAGCCTCGCCCTGGCGGTGCTGTCGAAAGGCCTGATAGGGCTGGTGTTCCCGACCTTGGCCCTACTGGCCTTCATGCTCTGGGAGCGCGATTGGCGCATCTGGCGACGCATGACGATGGGCTGGGGCCTGGCACTGGTGGCTGTCATCGCGGCGCCCTGGTTCATCGCCATCAGTCTTCGGCACCCCGATTTCTTCAACTACTTTTTCATCCAGCAACAATTCACCCGCTTCCTGGTCAACGAGTACGACCGCTACCAGCCCTGGTGGTTTTTCCTGACGGTCACGCTGGCTGGCCTGTTTCCGTGGATGGCGTTCCTGCCGCTCAGCCGTCGCGGTTGGCGCGAGCTGGTTGCCGGATCGGCTGCCGAGCGTTTCCTGCTGTGCTGGATTGCGGTCATCCTGGTGTTTTTCTCGGTATCGCACTCCAAGCTGCCGCTGTACATCCTGCCGATCTTCCCGGCCCTTGCACTGCTCATTGCGCGCCGAGTTTCGGCACTCACCCGCGGCGCCCTTGCGTGGCGCCTGCTGGGAATCAGCGTCCTGGCGCTCGCCGCCGTGGTGGCCACCCTGACGCTGCACCCCAGTACCCGCCATCTGTCCCGGCACACCGAGCTGCACCCTGCCTTGCTGTGGCTGGCGGCTGGACTCGGGCTGCTGGCCGTGGTTGCCGTGTTGTGTGCGTTCATGCTCAAACGCCGCTGGCGACCGGTGGTAGCGATGAGCGTGCTCGGTGCTTGCTCGCTGCTGGTCTGGCAAGTGTTGTTCGCCGGCAATGCCACGCTCGCCGCAAGTCTCTCCGCCAAACCCGTGGCCGAACTCATGCGGCCGCACCTGCGCACGGATACCGAAGTGTTCACGGTGCACGCTTACCAGCGCGGCCTTTCCTTTTACCTGCAGCGGTTGGTCACCGTCGTGGATGAGCAGCCGGACGATATCCGTCCGGGTATCGCGTCCCGACCCACTGGTGTCATCACCAACCTCGGTGCGTTCGAAGGCCGGTGGCGCGCGACGCGCAGTGCGATGGCTGTCGTCGATCCGCACCTGCTGCCGGAACTCGAGTCCGCCAAACTGCCGATGATCGTCGTGGGCCAGGCGCCGAGCGGGTTGGTGATCATGCGCCCAGCGTCGCCCGCACACTCATCGCCATGAAAGACACAACGCGATGGAGCTGACGACATGGCAGCGCGAGAATGACCCGATGAAACGCACCGATGCCAGCGGGCGCGCGCCGCTGATTTCCGTGGTGATGCCCGCGTACAACGAGCAGGAGGCGCTCAAACTCACTTTTGAGCGGCTTGAGCGGACGTTCGCCGGCACGCCCTATCGGTGGGAGCTCGTCGTTGTGAACGACGGCAGCGAGGACGATACCCTGCGCGAAGCGGCCCGTTACCAGCCTGTCGCTTTTCGTGTCGTCGTGGTCGATTTGTCCCGCCATTTCGGCAAGGAGCCGGCACTCAGCGCCGGTATGCGGGCGACCTCGGGCGACGCGGTGATTCCGCTGGACGCCGACTTGCAGGATCCGCCAGAGCTGCTGCTGGAAATGCTTGCGCGCTGGGAAGACGGGGCCGAGGTAGTGATTGCCAAACGCTCGAATCGAAGCTCGGACACCTGGGGCAAGCGTGTGTCCGCGAGGCTGTTCTATCGCATGTTCAACATGATCTCGGACGTTCCCATTCCGGAAAACGTCGGCGACTTCCGACTGATGGATCGCGCGGTGGTCGACGCCATCAACAACTTGCCGGAGAACCGGCGGTTCATGAAAGGGCTGTTCGCCTGGGCCGGATTCCGCACCGAGGAAATGGAATACATCCGCCCCGCGCGCGCCGTTGGCCAGACCAAATTCAATGCGTTTCGCCTGCTGAGTCTGGCGGTCGAAGGGGTGACCTCATTCTCGACTGCACCGCTGCGGCTGGTGACTCTTGTCGGCGGCAGTGTGGCGATCGCCGCGATGCTCTATGGCAGCTTCATCGTCATTCGAACCCTCGCACACGGCGTCGAATTGCCGGGCTATGCTTCGCTCGTCTCGCTGATTGCCTTTCTTTCCGGGTTGCAATTGCTGGGACTGGGCATCATCGGGGAGTATGTGGGGCGAACCTACATCGAATCCAAATCACGCCCGCCGTATATCGTTCGCAGGGTGTACCGTTCCGATGCCGGATGAGGCTCGTGCGGCTTCAGCGGACCCCACGCGCGCGGCCCTGCTGGGCAAGGTGAAACGGAACGCCCTTGGTCGGCAAGTGGCTTGGTACCTCGTGGTGGGCGCGGCCCAACTGATCGTCGAGTGGCTGTGCTTCGTGGCGTTGACGGCGTGGGGCATGCCGGTGGCGCCGGCAAACGTTGTCGCACGGGTTGCTGCAGCCTTGCTCGGGTTCACGATGAACGGCATGGTCACGTTCAAGTCGAGACTGCATGGCGCACTGCTGCTGCGCTTCGTGGTGACGTGGATTCCACTGACCGGCGCGAACACGCTGCTGGTTACGGTAGCGGAGCGGCTGGGTGGTCTGCAGGTCGCATGGCTGCTCAAACCGCTGGTCGACGGCCTCACGGCGGTGGTGAGCTTTCTGATCGCGCGGCACTGGATTTTCCGCGCGGGCGGTCAGTTTGTCGAAGACGTCGCCGGTCGAGCTGTCGCGACCGCACCCGAGTGAACGTGGCCAGTGGTCGGATCGTTGCGTTCGCCTGCGCAGCGGCATCTGCAACGGTTGGTCAACTGGCTGGCAATCTGTAGCTGGCGTACTTTTTCCCAAGTGTCGCGAGCGATTGCTCAGCGCGCGTGGGTGGGCAGCATCCGCCGAAGGACACCATCGTTGCGCAGGAAGTGGTGGTAAAGCGCAGCGGTTGCATGCAATCCGATCAGCACCGCCAATGTCCACATCATGTAGATGTGGACGTCGCCAGCAGTGAGTGCCCAGTGTGCTTGCGGCGCGGCGATGCCCGGCAGCGTGATGATGCCGAACACATTGACCGGGAGCCGGTGTGCCGATGCCGAGGCCCAGCCCAGGAACGGCCCGACCAGCAAAATGAAATACAGCAGGCGTTGCACGCCCACGGCGATCCGGCGTTCCCACACCGGCGAATCCGGCATGTCCAGTGGCACCGGATGCAGCAACCGGTTGCCAAGGCGGATCGCCATCACGACCAGGATCAGGACGCCGAATGAAAAATGCAGGTTGATCAGCGTTCCCGCCACGGTGCGCGGGCCGATGTCCGGCATCGATATGGCGATCCCGAACGGGGCAACGACCAGCAGCAGGATCAACCAGTGCAACCATTTCGCAGCAGAGTCGTAACCGTGCATCGGTGAGATGGTGTCCTGGAATTGGTGGAAGTTCTCTGCAGAGCGGTGGAGTGCCAAGCTCAGACTTGCTGCGTGTCGGGGCGGCACGCAAGGCCGCGCACTTCGCGACTGGATTCCGGCGACGACATCTTGTTGGTCGGCAGCACTTTGCGCGCCAGCGCTAGAACCGCCGCCCATCACCCACCAGCACCACGTCTGCACGTCGTTGCGCGAACACGCCGACCGTCACCACGCCGACGATCTGGTTCCATTCGGATTCCAGTTTCACGGGATCGGTGATCTGCAAGCCATGCACGTCGAGGATCCAGTTGCCGTTGTCGGTGACGCAGTCCTGGCGCCACACCGGTTGCCCGCCGCGCTTGACGATCTCGCGCGCGACGTGGCTGCGCGCCATCGGGATCACCTCGATCGGCAGCGGAAACCGGCCCAGCACGTCCACGCATTTGTGTGCATCCACGATGCACACGAACTTCTTCGCGACCGCGACGAGGATCTTCTCGCGCGTCAGTGCGGCGCCGCCACCCTTGATCAGGCAGCGGTTGGGATCGCATTCGTCCGCGCCATCCACGTACAGCGGAATCTCGCCCACCGCGTTGGCATCGAGCACGGGGATGCCGTGTTCGCGCAGCAGCTTGCTCGATTGTTCCGAACTCGACACCGCGCCGTCGATGCGTTGCTTGATCCTCGCCAAGGCGTCGATGAAATACTTCACCGTCGAGCCGGTACCCACGCCGACGATCATCTTGTCGTCGACAAACTCGATGGCGGCTTCGCCGGCGACGCGCTTCTGGGCTTCGATGTCCACGGGTTCCCCTCTATTCCAATGCGAGAATGGCTTGCCACTGTGCAGCCGCCACCGGCAGCACCGACAAGCGGTTGCCGCGGCGTACCAGTGCGAAGTCGCCAAGCTCCGGCAGCGCCTTGATTTCGTCCAGCGTGATCACGCGCTTCAGTTTGCGCACATAGCGCACGTCCACCAGCGTCCAGCGCGGATCGGAAGGATCGCTGGCGGCGTCGTAGTGGTCGTTCTCGGGATCGAACTGGGTCGGGTCGGGTTTGGGCGCGCCCGATACTTTGGCGAGGCCGGCCACGCCGGGCACCGCGCAGCTGGAGTGGTAGATCATCACGGCGTCGCCCTTGCGCATCGCGCGGATGAAATTGCGCGCCTGGTAGTTGCGCACGCCGTCCCAGGGCTCGACCTTGCGCGCCTTCAGATCATCGATCGAAAACGTATCGGGTTCGGTCTTCATCAACCAATATTGCACGTGAGCACTCACTCCGAAGCCGCGGTTGCGGTTGTGCAGGCTATCAGTTCCTCGTCGGTTGCGACGTAGTCGAGTGGCACGTCCCACGCCTGGACGGGTACGGCCGCGACCTCCTGGAACGCATAACCGACGCCCACCAGCAACGGCGTGCCGGGCCGCGTCCGGTCGCGCAGGAAGTCGAGGCTGGTGTCGTACCAACCGCCGCCGGTGCCGAGCCGGTGGCCGGCGCGATCGAACGCCAGCAGTGGCAACAGGATCACGTCCATGTCCCTGGCGTTGCGCAACGCGGCGGCTGGCACTTGCGGTTCCGGGATACCGAAGCGGTTGCCCTTGAGTGCGCCACTCTGCGTGAACTCGGCGAAGCCGAGCTGGCGTGCTGCGCCCAGAACCGGCAGGAAATAATGTTGGTCGCGCCGCTGCAGCGATGCCACCGCGAGATTCAGCGGCAACTCGCCGCGCACCGCCCAGTAGCCGGCGATGTTGCTGTCGGTGAGAAATTCCGGCAGCGATTCGAGGCTGCGCAGTACGCCGGCCGCGGCGCTCACGCGCTGGCGCGCGTCCAGCTCATTGCGGCGCACCGACATGCGTGCGCGCAGCAGGGCGCGGCTATCGCTCATGGGTGGCGCCTGGTCTGCAAATCATGCTCCGGATTATGCACCGCTGTTTCCGGACTACGTGGTTGCACCATTCGCAGCGGCTGTTGTGGACAGTCAGGGCAGGGATGCCCGTTCTGGTGCTGCCGAAGCTTTGACGCGACAGGGCACCGCATGACACGTGGGATGCAGCGATCTGGGACGATCGCACAAAAATGTGAAAAGTCAGGCCATGGATGGCCGTTCTTGGTGTTGCCGAAGCACGCGTTCGATGTGGCGCAGCGGACACTCCGAGACGCAGCGATCATGGATGATCGCACAAACACGCAAAGTCAGGCCATGGATGGCCGTTCTGATGATCGGTGGTTGAGTATCCGACCGGGAGCGACGGAATCCAGCCGTGCAGCGATCAGGGACGATCGCACAAATAAACGACCGCACAAACAAACCAGCGCCCTCCACGATGACGGTGCGCGCCGAGCGACCCTGATCCTGAGGGATCAAGTGGGTAGGCTAACCGGACTTTCAGGCTTTCCGCTCGCGGCGGACTTGCACACGGGTCCGGTAGTCGCCAGCCCCAGGTCGTACATTAGGAACAAGGCACATTGCTGGAGGCGCGCTGCCGTGCACCGTAGGGGACGCCAGCAAGGCTATTCTAGGGGCGCGTCGAGGGCCGCTTCAAGCTTGCGCCGCAGCATCGCGATGTGCTCGCCGGCGTTGCTTGACAGGGTTTGTTGACTGCGTTGCAGCATCAACAGCTCGTGTGTGATGCCGAGCGCCGCCAGCACCGCGACGCGGTCGTAACCGGGGCTGCGCGAGGCGTGCCGGATCTCGTGCATCTTGCGGTCGAGATGGGTGACCGCGGCCAGCAAGCCTTCGCGTTCATCGGGCTTGCAGCCGACCAGGAATTCGCGGTCAAGCAGTTTGACCGTGACGGTTACGGTTTCGTCGCTCATACGTTCACTACCCGGCGTTCTCGAGCGACTTCAGGCGTTCGATCATGGCTTCCACCCGCGCGCGCGCCTGTTCGTTGCGCGTCACCAGCGCAGCGCGCTCGCCGGCCAGCTGGTCGCGGCCACGGCGCAGGCTGGCGTTTTCCTCGGCCAGCCGGCGCATGCGATCGAGCGCGGCGTCCAGCGTGCTTGAAAGCGCGGCGAGTTCTTCTTCGACAGGACGGGTCGGGGTATTCATGACGCCGAATATACGTGAAAAACCGCCGCCCGGCATGTGACCAGCGTTCAAGTCACGCTGACCCGGCTGGCGGCGTGGTGGTTCAGGAATTCGATACATGCGTCGGCGGACAGCGGACGCGACAGCCAGTAGCCCTGGATTTCATCGCAACGCTGGGCTTTCAGGAACGCCAGTTGCTCGGGGGTTTCCACGCCTTCGGCCACCACCTTCAGTTGCAACGAGTGCGCCATGGTGATGATGGTGGAGGTGATTGCGGCATCGTCCGGGTCGGTGGTGACGTCACCGACGAACTCCTGGTCGATCTTCAGGGTGTCGATCGGCAGCCGCTTCAGGTAGGCCAGCGAGGAATAACCGGTACCGAAATCGTCGATCGCGAGGCGCGCACCGATCGATTTCAGCTCGCCGAGCAGGCGCACCGACTGTTCGGCGTTGGCCATGACCATGCTCTCGGTGAGTTCCAGTTCGATCTGGTTGGGCGCGATGTCGTGCTCGGCCAGCATGTCGCAGATGTGCAAGGTGAGGTCGGGGCGGTTGAGCTGGGCCGCAGAGAGGTTGATCGCCATCGTGACATGGCGGTGGCCGGCATCGCGGAAGCGGCCGAGGTCGGCGCAGGCGGTGGCGAACACGTAGGCGCTGAGTTCGTGGATCTGGCCGGTTTCCTCGGCCAGCGGAATGAAGGTACTGGGCGGGATTTCGCCGAGTTCCGGGTGGTGCCAGCGCAACAGGGCTTCCATGCCGGTGATCGTGCCGGTGCGGATCGACATCTTCGGCTGGTAGGCCAATCGCAGTTCGTTGCGTTCCAGCGCGCGGCGCAGCGCGCCGATCAAGGTGGCGTGGTCACGCGCGCGCGCATCCATGCCGGAGTGGTACATCGCCCAGGTATTGCGGCCGCGTTCCTTGGCGTAATACATCGCGGTGTCGGCGCATTTGAGAAGGTCGGCCGGGGTCTGGCCGTGGTCGGGATACAAGGCAATCCCGATCGATGGCGAAATCACCGTTTCCTGCGCGCTGCTTACGTTGAGCGGTTTGGCGAAGGCCTGCACCAGGCGCTGCGCCATGTCCTCGGCGCCGCGGGCGTCGATCAGGTCTTCCAGTACCACCGTGAATTCGTCGCCGCCGAGACGGGCCACCACGTCGTTTTCGCGCACGCACTGACGCAGCCGCGCGCCGGCTGCCTTGAGGGTACGGTCACCGGCGATGTGGCCGAGTGAATCGTTCACGTGCTTGAAGCGGTCGAGGTCGAGGAACAGCAATCCCACCTTGTGGCCGCCGCGGCGCGCGCTGATCACGGCGGCGCCGAGGCGTTCGCCCAGCAGCGCGCGGTTGGGCAGGCCGGTCAGGGTGTCGTAGTTGGCGAGGTAGCGCAGTTCCTGTTCCGCGCGCTTGCGGTCGGTGATGTCGGTCAGCACGCCGATCATGTGGGTGCGCGTGCCCGTGGCGTCGCATACTTCGTTGAGCTCGACCCAGCACAGGAACTCCTCGCCGTCCTTGCGGCGTTGCCACAGTTCGCCGCGCCAGTGGCCGCTCTCGGCCAGTACCTGGCGCAGGTGCGTGTAACTGTCGGGCGCGTGGCGGCTGCCGTTGAGGATGGAAGCGTCACGGCCGAGCACCTCGTGTTCGGCGTAACCGGTCATGCGCGTGAATGCGGTGTTCACCGAGATGAAACGGAAGTCGAGGTCGGTCACCGTGACCGCCTCGCTCATGTTGCGGATCACTTCGGACGCGATGCGCCGGTCGCGGTCAGCAGCGCGCAGCGCGCTGATGTCGCGTTCGGTACCGCACACCCGCGACGGGTTGCCATTGGCGTCATGCTCGACGATCTTGCCGCGCGACAATACCCACACCCACTCGCCACCCTCGCCGTGTGCGCGATGTTCAACCTCGAAGTGTTCGCTGCGCCCGGCCAGGTGTTCGGACAGCGCGAGGTCCACGGCGGCGAGGTCGTCCGGGTGGACCATGCTGTGCCGCCACTGGTCAACCGGCATCGATTCCTCGTGGTGGCCACCGGGCGCGCTTTCCGGACCAAGCCGCAGGATGGTGCCGCGCGCGAGGTCCCAATCCCAGAACCGGTCGCCCGATCCCCACAGCGCGTGCCGCAGGCGGCTTTCGCGCAGGCGCAGCTGGCGGCGGTGGCGCACCTGTTCGAGATGGTGGCTGCGCCAACCCAGCACGGCGATCAGGATCAGCAAGACCAGGGATGCCACGTAAATGATGCGCATCGGCAACGTCCACCACCACGCCCTCGCGACGTGGACGGAAAGCGTGGCGATGTCACCCGGTTCACCGTCCGGGAGGATGGACTGGATTTCCAGCTGATGGTCGCCCGGTGGCAGGTCGGTGTAACCGGTCGAGTGGGCGAAACTGGGCGAACTCCAGTGCTTGTCCACGCCGGACATCCGGTAACGGAAGCGGTTGCGGCTGGTTGCGGCGTAATCGAGGGTGGCGAAGGTTACGTAAACGCTGCGATCGTTGGCGGCGATGTTGATGGGCGCCGAATCGCCGGCCGGCACGTGTACTTCGCTCTTGCCGGTATACACCGCCGTGATCACCACCGGTGTCTGCTTGTCGCGGCGGCGGATGTTGGCCGGGTCGATGATGTCGAAGCCCTGACCGCCGAACAGCAGTTTGCCGTCGGCGGTCCGCATGCATGCGCCGGAGTTGTATTCGTCGCCCTGCAGGCCGTCAGCGATGCCGAAGGTGCGGATCCGTCCGGACGCCGGATCGAGCCGGCCAATGCCGAGGTTGGTCGAGAACCAGATGTCGCTGCGGTGGTCCTCGAGCAGGCAATCGATCGTGTTGTCGGGCACGCTGCCGGTCAACAGGTAGCGCTTGAAATGTGCGCCTTCGGCGTCGATGCTTTCGAGCCGGCTGAGACCCGCCAGCGTGCCCGCCCACACCGTGCCGTCGCGCGCCACCAGCAGACTGACCACGATCCGGCCCGCGAGTGAATCCTTGCGGCCGGGGATTTCGCGGAACGTGCGTACCTTGCCGCTGGCTGGATCGATCAAGGACACGCCATGCGTGGTGCCGGCCCAGATCCGGCCGGACTTGTCCTCGACGATCGAGATGACGCTGTTGCTTCCCAGGCCGCTGTGCTTGTCGAATTGCTGGACCCGGCTGCCGTCGTGGTAGTGCACCAGCCCGGCGCCGAAGGGTGCGGCCCACAGGTCGCCATTGCGGGCGCGAAACAGCACGCGGATCGGGGTTCGGGCAGGCACTCCGTCAGGCTCCGCAAAGCTGGCCACGCCGCTTGCCGGATCGAACTTCACGATGCCGTAGTTGGTCGCCATCAACACCGTGCCGCCATCGCCCTTCAGCAAGTTGTAGAAACGCACATCGGCCGGCACGGCGGGCAATGCGGTGGCCTCGATCCGCCCGGCGCCGGGCAAGGCGGGATTTTTCGGTTCGTGCTCGCGGGTATGCGTTCTGCTGAACAAATCGGCGAGGACTCCGCCGAAGCCGGTGATCGTTTGTGATGCCGGGTCGTAGCGGACCAGGCCGCGGCCGTTCAAGGCCGCCCAGAATTGCCCGCCAGGTGCTTCCATCAGGGCGCGCACGGACAGGCGCGTGCGTGGATCTCCCGACATGTTCAGCACCGCCCGGGTGGCGCTGCCGTCCGGTTGCGTCCACACCACGCCGTCGCCGGCCGTGCCGACCCACAACAGGCCGGTGCGGTCGACGAACAACGTGGTGATGTAAGAATCCGGCAACCCGCCGCTGATGCCGACCGGTGCTGGCCGCACGTGGGTGAGTGAACCATCCGGGCTGATCCGAAGCAGGCTGCGGTCGCTCAGGCCGGCCCACACGCGGCCTGCGTGGTCTGCCACGATGGCGCGCACGCCGACCGGAGAACCACCACCAGCGTGCCACACGGGCGCCACGACACCGGATGTGCGATCCACGCTGGCGAGGCCCGTCGCGTCGCCGAGCAACAACTGTCCCCTGGCCGTGCAATACAGCGCATCGACTGCCGAATGGCCAGTCAGCAACACGTGGCCGCTGTCGGCGTGGATCACGGAGACGACGTCGGTGCCGGCTACGGCATAGATCGAACCGTCCGGGCACTCGGTCATCGACTGGATGGCGACTTCCTGTGCCTTGGGTTCGCGCCACACCGGTTGCAGGTGCGGCGCCGGCGCGGGGATCAGTTTGTCGATGCCGAGGCGGCTGCCGACCAGCAGGCCGCCGCCGGCAAGCGGCAACAAATCGGAGACCGGCAGCTGGTGGCGCTGCACGGCCTTGGGCAGCGGCAGTACCTTGTTCGACTGCGGGTTGAACAACAACAGTCCGCTGGAGGATGAGCCGACCCACAGGTTGCCGTCGGCAGCCCCGGCCAGCGAGGTGATCTGGTAGTCGCCCGGAAGGCTGTCGTCGTGCTCGGGTTCGTGCGAGAAGCGCCGCAGCGTATAGCCGTCGTAGCGGAACAGCCCGCCTTGCGTGACCAGCCACATGTAGCCTCGCCGGTCCTGGAAAACCAGTGACACGGTGTTTTGCGCGAGCCCATTGCGGCTGTCGAGCTGCTGGAAATAGAAGTTGCGCTGATAGGCCTGCCACGTCGGCGGCGCTGCGTGCGCACGCGCGGGCGTGCAGGCGGACATCCATGCAGCCACGCCCACCGCTACCAGCGCGGCCCAGCGGCGTGCAGTCTGCGGGACTCGCCTTGCGGTTCGCGGCGCGGCTTGGATCATGGTTGTGGTTGGGTACCCCTGAAGCAGCTGGACGTCCAAGTCGAGGCGATTCAAGCGTTCCGCCACGCCCAGCCAGTGTACCCAAACCGAGCCAGTGCGTGAAACGTGCGCGATGCGATGCGGCCGTCCTGGCTCCCGGTGCAGGCCATGGCTGACCCGCCGCGGATCATGCACCGCAAGTGCTTGATCCGGCACGGCCGAGCGCGGACAGGTGCCGGGCTCGATGCGTTGAAAAAAGCGGCAATTCGGGCCTGAGCCTGTTGGCGCTGCGCGGCGTGGTGTTGGCGGGCGCTGGTGGAACGACCTGTTAGGATGCGCCCGGTTGGGCAATTGCGGGCGGGCAACACGGTGGCCACCTGGTCAGACTGGAGCGCGGCAATCGCGCAAGCGAAGCTTGGCGTCACGCCAGCCGAGCTGCATGGTTCGGTCACCGGCTACCTGTGCGCCGGTTGGGGTGGACGCGCGCACGACCTGCTGGCGGCTTTGGCGCTGGAAAGTGGTGACGCCGGAGCTGATGATGCCTTGCATGCCTTGCTGGATGCCGCATCGCGCGATATCCACGCGTGCTTCCAGCGTGGCGAGGGCGTCGAACCCTTGCTTCCCGACGGCAGCGTCGGGCGGCGCGCCGATGCGATGGTCGACTGGTGCCGCGGTTTCCTCGGTGGAATCGGCCTGACCGGTGTGCTGGAAAAACACGCTCGCGACCGCGACAGCGTGCTCGTCGATTTCGGACATATCGCGTCGACGCACCTGGACAGTGACGACGATGACGAGGGTTCGCTCGGCGAGGTGCTGGAGTTCGTCCGCACTGGTGTCGCGCACCTGCACCAGACGCTGGCGCCGCGGGCGAATTCATGATCGCAGCGCCCGAATTTGCGCGCCGCCGCCGCGAGCTGATGCGCATGGCGGGCGAAGACGCCGCGTTGGTCGTGGCCGCCGCGCCGCAGCGCATGCGCAACGCCGATGCGCCGTGGCCGTATCGGCAGGATTCCGATTTTCACTACCTCACCGGATTTCCCGAGCCCGATGCCGTGCTCGCCCTGCTGCCCGGTCGCGTGCGCGGCGAGGTGGTGATGTTTTGCCGCGAACGCGACCCGCAGCGCGAACGTCTCGATGGCCCGCGGATCGGACCGGAAGATGCGGTGGCGCGCTTCGGTCTGGATGATGCTTTTCCGGTCGAGGACATCGACGACATCCTGCCCGGCATGCTGGAAGGGCGCGCACGCTTGTATTGCCATTTCGGCCGCGAGAACGAATTCGATGCCCAGTTGCTGCGCTGGATGCGCCGCCTGCGCAGCAGCCGCGGCGGCAGTGTGGTACCGCGCGAATTCGTCGCCCTCGGCCACCTGCTGCACGAATTGCGGCTGTACAAATCACCAGCCGAGCTGGTCCTGATGCGGCGCGCGGCGAAGGTCGCCGCCGCGGCCCAGCTCGCCGCACTGCGGACGGCCCACCCCGGCGCCGCCGAATACGAAGTGGAGGCCGCGTTGCTGCACGCCTTGCGTGCGAACGGCGCGGTGCCTTCGTATCCGCCGACGGTGGCCGCGGGTGCGAATGCCTGCGTGCTGCACTACACCGCCAATCGCGGCAAGCTCGAGCGCGGCGACTTGCTGTTGATCGACGCTGGTGCCGAAGTTGAATGCTACGCGTCGGACGTCACGCGCACGTGGCCGGTTGGCGGCTGTTATCCACGCGAGCGGCGGGCGTTGTACGAAGTGGTGTTGGACGCGCAACTGGCAGCGATTGACGAAGTCCGCGCGGGCCGCGCCTTTACCGCTGCGCACGAGGCGGCGACGCGCGTGATCGTCGCCGGTTTGTGTGCACTCAAGCTGATCCCCGGCAGCCCGCGCAGCGCACTGAAATCGGAAGCCTACAAGCGCTACTTCCCGCACAAGACCGGTCACTGGATCGGATTGGATGTCCACGATGTCGGCGATTACCGCGTCGACGACGAGCCGCGCATGCTGGAGGCGGGCATGGTGGTGACGGTGGAGCCCGGCATCTACATTGCGCCCGACGACACCACGGTTCCGGCGAAATGGCGCGGGCTCGGCATCCGCATCGAGGACGATGTCGCCGTCACGGCGCGCGGGCAGGAAGTCCTTACTGCGGCGTTGCCGAAGGACGTCGCCAGCGTCGAGGCGTTGGTGAACTGATTCATTCGCCGACATGCTGCGACGCACATGTCCGCATCGCGTCGGCGAGCTACACTCGGCCCACATGGTCTACCCCGGGAGGTACCTGCATGGCCGGCAACAACGGTTTCTGGACCCGCAATTCCCCGTTCCTGCTCAGCATCCTGCGCATCGTGGTGGGGTTCCTGTTCATGGCGCACGGCGGCATGAAGCTGCTCGGGATTCCGGGTAACGATCATCTCGAACTGATTGCGTCCGACAAGTTGTTCACGCTGGTGCCCGGGCTGGCCGGGGTACTGGAATTGGGCGGCGGTTTCCTGGTTTTGATCGGGCTGTTCACGCGCCCGGTTGCGTTCATCCTCTCCGGCGAAATGGCGTTTGCGTACTTCATGGCGCATTTCCCGCACAACCATATCTTTCCGTTGCTCAACGGTGGCGAGTCGGCGGTCCTGTTCTGCTTCGTGTTCCTCTACCTCTCGGCCGCCGGTGCGGGACCGTGGAGCCTGGATCGCGCATTGCATCGGGCGTGAGGTGGGTGCATGCACCGCAGCCGCTTGTGCAGCGTCATCATTGATTGCAATGCCGGCGACCTTGGCGAGGCTGCGCGCTTCTGGTCGCAGGCCCTGGGCCGGCCGATCCGTGCGGGTGCCGATCCTGCGCACGACAAGTACGTGCCAATCGAAACCCGCGCCGATGAACCGGTGATCGAACTGCAAAAGGTCGAGCACGCCAGTCGCGTGCACCTCGACATAGAGAGTGACGACATTGAAGCGGAAGTGCGCCGGCTGGAAGCGCTGGGTGCGAGGCGCGTCGAGGCGATCCGCACCTGGGTGGTGATGGAGGCCCCGAGCGGCCAACGCTTCTGCGTGATCCGTCCACAACGGAACGGCGAGCTGGGGCCACACGCGAACGAGTGGCCGTAGCGGCGTCGCCTGCTGGTTGCGTCAGCCGACGAACTTGCGGGCGTTGCGGAACATGCGCATCCAGGGTGAATCTTCACCCCAGTCCGCCGGATGCCAGCTCATCTGCACGCTGCGGAACACGCGCTCGGGATGGGGCATCAGGATCGTTACGCGGCCGCGCGCGGCGGTAAAACCAGCCACGCCTTCCGGTGAACCATTGGGGTTGTACGGGAAGGTTTCGGTGGGCTTGCCGCGGTTGTCGACGAAGCGCACGCAGGCGGTGGCCTTGCCGGCCTTGTGGCCTTCGCCGAACACCGCTCGGCCTTCGCCATGCGCGGTGACCACCGGAATGCGCGAGCCGGCCATGCCGCGGAAAACGATGGACTCGGTGTCCAGCACTTCCAGCGTCACCAGTCGCGCTTCGTATTGCTCCGAGGTGTTGCGCATGAACGTGGGCCAGTGCTCGGCGCCGGGAATGATGTCCCGCAACTGCGCCAGCATCTGGCAGCCATTGCACATGCCAAGCGCAAACCTGGTCTCGTCGGCGAAGAACGCGGCGAACTGCTCGCGCAATGCATCGTGGTACAGGATCGACGCCGCCCAGCCGCGGCCGGCTCCCAGCACGTCGCCGTAGGAGAAGCCGCCGCACGCGGCGAAGCCGCTGAAGTCGGCCAGCTTGTGGCGACCGCTGGCGAGGTCACTCATGTGCACGTCGACGGCTTCGAAGCCGGCGCGCGTGAACGCGGCGGCCATTTCGACCTGGCCGTTGACGCCTTGTTCGCGCAGGACCGCGACGCGCGGATGCACGCCCTTGGCGATGTGCGGCGCCGCGACATCTTCGGCCGGGTCGAAGGTGAGCTTCGCCGTGATGCCGGGATCGGCATCGTCGATGCGCCACTCGCGTTCGGCCTCGGCGCTGTCGGGATTGTCGCGCAGGCGCTGCATTGCATGGCTGGTTTCGTGCCAGGCGCCGATCAATTTCTGCCAGTTCCACTTGGCGACGGTTTCGTCGCCGCTGTAGAGCTTGATGCCGAGCTTGGCCTTGGGCCGCGCGACCACGCGCGCCATGGTGTCCAATCCATTCGCCTTGGCGAGCGCCGCGAAGGCGTCGTGGTCGGCCTTGCGCACCTGCACCACCGCGCCGAGTTCCTCGTTGAACAGCGCGCGCAGCGCACCGTCGGCCCAGCCATCCAGCATGATCTCGAGACCACAGTGGCCGGCGAACGCCATTTCCAGCAGGCTCACGATCACGCCGCCGTCGGAGCGGTCGTGGTAGGCGAGTAGCAGGTTCTGGGCGCGCGCCGCGTGCACCAACGCAAACATCGCCGCGAGGCGCTCGGGCTCGTCGAAATCGGGCGGCATGCCGCCGCCGCGGGCGAAGGCCTGTGTCAGTACCGAGCCGCCGAGGCGGTCGCGGCCGGCGCCAAGGTCGATCAGCCACAACTCGGTGTCGCCCCCGTCCAGCCGCAATTGCGGCGTCAGCGTACGGCGAGCGTCGGCAATGCGCGCAAAGGCGCTGACGATCAGCGACACCGGCGCGATCGTGCGTTGCTCTTGCCCGTCGTCCTGCCACAGCGTGCGCATGGACAACGAGTCCTTGCCGACCGGAATTGAAATGCCGAGCTTGCGACACATTGCGGTGGTGGTTTCCACCGCGTCGAACAGCGCCGCGTCCTCACCGGCGTGACCGATCGCGGCCATCCAGTTCGCCGACAGGCGGATCTCCGCGAGCGAGGCGACCGGCGCCGCCATCAGGTTGGTGATCGCTTCGCCCAGTGCCACGCGTGCCGAGGCCGCGGCGTCCAGCACCGCGACCGGCGCGCGTTCGCCCACTGCCATGGCTTCGCCCGCGTAGCCGTCGAAATCCGCAAGCGTCACCGCAACGTCCGCGACCGGAACCTGCCACGGCCCGACCATTTGGTCGCGCGCGCACAGGCCGCCGACGCTGCGGTCGCCGATGTGGATCAGGAAGGCCTTGTCGGCCACCGCCGGCATCCGCAGCACGCGCTCGATCGCGGCGTCGAGGCCGATGTTGCTGAGGTCCGGAACGATGTCGAGCTTCGGTGTGATGCGAGTCGCGTCGCGTTGCATCTTCGGCGGCTTGCCGAGCAGCATCGCAAGGTCGAGGTCGATGACCGTTTCGCGGGACTCGGGAATGCTTGCCACATTCCGGTCCCCGGCTCGCGTCACCAACAGCCGTTGCGCGGCGGTGGCGTGTCCCACCACGGCGAACGGGCAGCGCTCGCGTTCGCACAGCGCACGGAACGCCTCGACGTCGCCGGGCTTCACGGCGAGCACGTAGCGTTCCTGCGACTCGTTGCACCAGATCTGCATCGGCGAGAGTTGCGGATCGTCCGAGGGGATGGCGTCGAGGTCGATCTCGCCGCCGACGCCGGCGTCGTGCAGCAACTCGGGAATCGCGTTCGACAGGCCACCGGCGCCGACGTCGTGGATCGCGACGATCGGGCTGGCGTCGCCCAGCGCGCAGCAAGCGTCGATCACTTCCTGGCAGCGCCGCTGCATCTCCGGGTTGTCACGCTGCACCGAAGCGAAGTCGAGTTCGGCGCTGGAAGCGCCCGCGGCCATCGACGAGGCTGCGCCACCACCGAGGCCGATCAGCATCGCCGGACCCCCCAGCACGACCACCGCATCGCCGGGGGCGAGCTTGTTCTTGTGCACCAGCATCGGCCGGATGTTGGCGACGCCGCCGGCCAGCATGATCGGCTTGTCATAGCCGTGGCGCATGCCAGGTTTGCCGGTCTCGAGTTCGAACGTGCGGAAATAGCCGGCGAGGCAGGGCCGTCCGAATTCGTTGTTGAAACCGGCGGCGCCGAGCGGGCCGTCGCGCATGATCTCGAAGGCGGTCGCGACCCGTGGCGGCAACGGCCGCTCTGCTTCCCACGGGCGCGGCAGGCCGGGGATGCGCAGGTGCGAGACGGAAAACCCGACGAGGCCGGCCTTGGGCTTGCCGCCGCGGCCGACCGCGCCTTCGTCGCGGATCTCGCCGCCGGAACCGGTGGCGGCGCCCGCAAAGGGTGAAATCGCGGTCGGATGGTTGTGGGTTTCGACCTTGATCGCGTACGGAATCGATTCGACGTGCGCGCGCCATACGCCATCGGCATCGGCGAAGAAGCGCGCGCCGCTGTTGCCTTCGATCACCGCTGCGTTGTCGCTGTAGGCCGACAAGGTGTACGCAGGCGACGCCGCGTGCGTGCTGCGGACCATCGCGAACAGGCTGGATGACTGGAGCGCGCCATCGACCGTGAAGCTCGCGTTGAAGACCTTGTGCCGGCAGTGCTCGGAGTTGGCCTGCGCGAACATCACCAGTTCGGCGTCGCTGGGATCGCGGCCGAGTTGCTCGTAGTTGACCGCGAGGTAGTCGATTTCGTCCGCTGCCAGTGCCAGCCCGAGTTCGGTGTTGGCCTGTTGCAGCGCTGCGGTGGCATCGCCCCCCAGCGCGACTGTGGCGAGCGGCCCGGCAGCGCCCGCCGCAAAGATCCGCGACGCGTCCGCCAGCGAGCACAACACCGATTGGGTCATCGGGTCATGCAGGACTTCGGTGACGGCCGTGAAGGCCGGGTCGTCAGCCGCGGGCAAGCCGTCGATCAGGTATGCGGTGCCACGTTCGACGCGGCTCACGTGCACGCCTACGTGGTGCAGGATGTCGGTGGCCTTGGACGACCATGGCGACAGCGTGCCGAGGCGCGGCAACACCCACAACGAGGCGTTCGCGGGCGGTGCTTCGGTGGCGTCGAGCACTTCGGCGAGGCGCTGGTGCAGCGCCGGCGCCAGCGAGGATGCGTTCTGCACGAAGTACACGAAGCGCGCGCCGCGCACACGCACACCCGGCGCTAGTGCGCCGATGCGCTGGTTGAGTCGGTCGAGGCGGAAATCCGACAGGGCGCTGCGCCCGTCGAGGACGATCATGGGGATGGGAGCCCGCTGGCCGGAGTGAGCCGCACATTATAAATGCGATCGTCCATGCTCGCTGGACCCTCAAGAACCGGCGTGGGTGTCAATCGTTGCCAGCGACTGGCGTCAGATGGGCCATGGGCGCCTGACTATTCACGCCAGCCGCTTGCGTCAGGGCGACGCGTTGCCGGCCCCGCCGTGGACCTGCTGCAGGCGCTTCAGCAACTCCTGCGGGTCAACGTAGCCGCCCAGCACCGCGCCGTTGCCGGCGATGATCGTCGGGGTACCCCCCACGCCGATATCCTGCCCAAGTTGGAAATCGTGGGCCACCGGGGACGTACATTGGGCTGGCCTGGGTGCCTGACCCTCGAATGCCGCGGTCATGGCGGCTTGGCGATCCCCTGCGCACCAGACGTCCACCGCCTTGCGGGCCGACGGCGTGCCGAGGCCGGTGCGCGGCCAGAACAGGTAATCCACTGCGATGCCGAGCTTGTTGATCTCGGCGATGTTGGCGTGGAAGGCGCGGCAGTACGGGCAATCGATGTCGGTGAAAACCGTCACCGTGTACTTGGGATCGGGCGGCGCGTAACGCACCATCTGGCCCGGTTCGAGCTTCGCGATCGCCTCGCGGCGCAGCCGGTTCATGGTCAGGTCGTTGAGCGCGGTGCGGGTCTTGAAGTCGAAGGCGTCGCCCTGGATGACGTAACGGCCATCGCCGGTAAGGTAAAACACCTGCCCGTGCGCGATGACCTGATACAGGCCCGGGATCGGCGAGGTCAGGATGGATTGCACCTTCACCTCGGGCGCCATCGTGTGGAAGGTGGCCGTGATGGCCGAGCGCGTGGCCGGCGTAACTGTCGCTGCGTCGGCGGCGTGCACGCTGGTGGCGCTGGGCGCAGGTGTCGCGGCAGCCGTGGCCGGAGCACTGCGGGACGAACAGGCGCTCGTTGCAAACAACGAGAGCACGAGCGCGCAACAAAGTTTCAGCATGGTGGGGTTCTGGGCGCGCCGCGGGGCGCAAGCTGCGATGTGGGCGATGATGTTAGTGTAGCGCTTCGCCGGCGTGACCCATTCAGAAGGTCAGCCACCAGCATCCGCCAGACTGGGTGATGCCGAAATCGCGGGTGTCCTCGGCCGTCGAGACCCGGAAACCCGAGGGTGCTGGCGCCGCGGTGCGAAGTGGTTCAGGCGTGGTGGCCGCGCCGCCGCCGGCTTCGGGAACGTCGCCGGCAATGGGCGGGCCGGTGGCGTACACGACGGCAATGCCGACCAGCGGTTGCTGCAGCCATGCCTTGAGCGATTGCAACGTGCTGCGTGCGGAACCCTGGTCGTAGCCGGCCCACAGGATCAGCCCGGCGAGGCGATTCACGTCATGCCGGGCGAATGCCCGGGCGATTTCGTCGCGCAGCGACTGCGGGGAGTCGGCGCAGATGCCGGCAAAGGATTGCGCCGGGCCGGCCGCACTTTCCGTGGGCGCCGGCGTGCCGCAAGGTTCGCCCGAGAATACCGGCTCGCCCTGTGCGCCCACGCAGCGGTACACCTGCGCGTGCGCCAGCGGAGCGCAGGCCAGCAGCGCGAACAGGCACATTGATTTCAGCAGCCACGGGGACATCGTCCGGCCAGTGTAGGGCCGGCACGTTGCCAGCGTGCAGCGTGTTTACAGTCGCCCCAGCACCGCGGTCGTCGCCCTTGCCCGGTTCAGCGTGTAGATGTGCAGACCCGGTGCACCGCCGTCGAGCAGGCGCCGGCACATGGCCGCGACGATGTCGGCGCCGAAGTTCCGCACCGATTCGGCGTCGTCGCCGAATGCCTGCATGCGCTTGCCGATCCAGCGCGGGATCTCGGCCCCGCACATCTCCGAAAAGCGCCGCAGCTGCGAAAAGTTCGCGATCGGCATCACGCCGGGCACGATCGGGATCGTGATGCCGGCGGCGCGCGCATCATCGACGAAGCGGAAGTACGCATCAGCATTGAAGAAGTACTGCGTGATCGCGCCGTTGGCGCCGGCGTCGACCTTGGCCTTGAAGTGTTTGAGGTCCGCTTGCGCATGGTCGGATTGCGGATGGCATTCCGGATAGCAAGCCACCTCGATATTGAAGTAACCGTCGTGCTCGCGGCGGATGAAACCAACGAGGTCCGAGGCGTAACGGAAGTCGCCGGGCGAGGCCATGCCGGAAGGCAGGTCGCCGCGCAGCGCGACGATGCGCTTGCAGCCGAGCGCGCGATATTCCGCCAGCAGCGCGCCGATTTCCGCGCGCGTACCGCCCATGCAGGAAACGTGCGGTGCGACCGAAAGCGAATGCGTTTCGCGCAGATGCTTGACGGTGGTCGGCGTCTGCGTGAGCGTCGAGCCGCCGGCACCGAAGGTGACGCTGACGTATTCCGGTGCCAGTGCCTTGAGTTTCGGCAACGCGCGCTCAAGCTGCGCGTGCTGCTCGTCGGTCTTGGGCGGGAAGAATTCCAACGAGATCGAAGTCATGCGTTCCGGCATCCATATATCTTTCCATCAAGATAGAAAGAATTCGTGCGGGATGCAACGGTTTGGAAAAAAGGCGTCCGCGAAGCGGATAGTTTGTTCCAGCCACAGGTTAGGCCACGGATGGCCGGCAACGAAGCGAGGAACGCGCCGTTGCATGACGCCGAGCATCGCAGCGCCAAGCGGGAGCAAGGCGTGCATGTTCGAGCACAGGGACGTGCGAGTTCGCGCCGGCCCGCTTGGCGCGAGAAGCGCATGGGAGTTTCGTCGACACGACGTCGACGAAACCGTCATGCCCGGCGCAATGGCTTTGCCCACTTTCCCCGAAAGGAAAGTGGGTCGCGCGCTCCGCGCGCGAAACTCCTCTCAAGGTGCTACGCCACCATCTTCCACTGCCTGACGCAACGTGCTCGGGCAAGATGTTGGGCATCACTGCGTTCAGCCCAACCTACAGGGTGGCTTGTCGCTCAGGCCGCGTTCTTCCACTACGCCCGCATGCTCGGGCAGGCAGTGTTGGGCATCACTGCGTTCCGCCCAACCTGCGGAAAAACCCGTGGCTCAGGCCGCCTTTTTCCACTGGCCCAGTGCCGCCAGTCCGTTGTCGCGCGCGCGCTCGACCACGATTTTCTGCGCGGCGGCGAAGTTGCCGTCCATATCCTTCGCCCACAGGTGCAAGGCCGCCTGTTGCATCGCGCGGCCATACGAGAACGACAACGGCCACGGGTGCGGGCCGAGCTGGTTCATGGCGTTCAGGTGCGCGGTGGCGTCCTCGTCGCTTTGGCCGCCGGACAGGAACACCACGCCCGGCAGCACCGCCGGCACCGCCGACTTCAGGCACAGGATGGTCGATTCGGCGACTTCCTCGATGCCGGCTTGCTCGGGGCAACTCTTGCCGGAAATCACCATGCTGGCCTTGAGGATGGTGCCTTCCAGCATCACGTTCTGTTCGTACAACGCCGCGAACAGCGAGCGCAGCGTGGCTTCGGTGACTTCGTAGCAGGTCTCGATGTCGTGGTCGCCGTCCATCAGCACTTCGGGCTCGACCATCGGCACGATGCCGGCTTCCTGGCACAGCGCGGCGTAACGCGCCAGCGCGTGGCTGTTGGCTTCGATGCAGGTGCTCGACGGCATGTCCTCGCCGATGGTGATCACCGCGCGCCACTTGGCGAACTCGGCGCCGAACTTCACGTATTCGGCAAGACGTTCGCGCAGGCCATCCAGCCCTTCCGTGACCAACTCACCCGGGAAGCCGGCCAGCGGCTTGGCGCCCATGTCGACCTTGATACCGGGGATGATGCCGGCGTCTTTCATCACCTTGGTGAACGGTACGCCGGCCTTGGTCGACTGGCGGATCGTCTCGTCGTACAGGATCGCACCGGAGATGTGTGCGTTCAGCCCCGGCGCGGTCAGCAGCATCTCGCGGTAGGCGCGGCGGTGCTCTTCGGAGTCCGGCACGCCAACTGCATCGAAGCGCTTCTTGATGGTGCCGGTGGATTCGTCGATCGCGATGATGCCCTTGCCGGGCGCGACCATCGCCTGCGCGACGGCTTCCAGTTGATCGATGCTCATGGCGGTGTTCCGCTGCAGTCGGGGGACCGCCAATTATAGGAGAACGCGCGGCTTTTGGCCTCAGCGGTAGGCGTTGGGGAAATCCTTCAACGCGCACGCATCGGTGATCCGCTTGCGGGCCGCCGGATCTTCCGGCAGGTTGAACGGCACGATGATGTAGGTGAACACCGGTTGGCGCGCACTGTTCGTGGTGGTTGGCGAGTAATGCATGTTCTTCACGGCACTGGCCGCAACCGACTTCAGATCGCCCATGGGAATGGTGTTGCGCACCACGATGTCATGGGTCGCGCCGTCCGAGCCGATCATGTAGGTGACCGCCGCACAGGTCGGCCGGTCCATGCCGTGACCACTGTTGGGCACGTCAACCGTCAGCGAGGTGTTGGTCATCACCCAATAGCTGGTCAGCTGGTCGGGCGTGACCGCGAGCACGTTGATGGTGGCCGCGGCAGCGCTGGCGGCGACGGCAGCAACCAGTCCGGCAATGGCAAAGATGCGTGTTCTCATATCGGTGATTCCGCGTGGCGCGATGGTGTGCTTGTGTGCACTATGCGCGATTCAGGGTGAACAAAAGGTGGCCGTCATTTCAGGTTGCGAGTCCCGGCTCTCGTCACAAATCCCTCAGACTCTCCGCGATCCCGTCCGCGCCCATGCGCAGCAACTTCATGGTGTTGGTGCGGCCGCCACGACCAGTCTGGTCGCCGTGGGTCACCAGGATCCGGTCATCCGCGGCCAGCTCGCCGCGTTCGAACAGTTGCTCGAGGATTTCGCGAACGACCTGGGCGGGGTGGGCGGCGTCGCGGACATCGAAGGTCATGGGCTTGACGTCGCGTAGCAGCAGCATGCGCCGGCGTGCCTCGGCGCTGCGCGAAGCCGCGAAGATCGGCACCGAGGTCCGGTAGCGTGACAACCATTGCGCGGTGGTCCCGGATTCGGTCAGCGCGACCACCGCGCGCACCGGCAGTTGCGTGGCCAGGAACATCGCGGCCATCGCGATGGCCTGGTCGCCACGATCCAGACGGTGCGACAGCCTGGAGATGCCCTCGACCGACTGGAACTGGCGTTCAGCGCCAAGGCAGATGCGGTTCATGGCCGCCACCGCGACATCGGGGTGCCTGCCTGTCGCGGATTCGGCCGACAGCATCACCGCGTCGGTGCCATCGATCACCGCGTTGGCCACATCGAGCACCTCGGCGCGTGTCGGGATTGGCGATTCGACCATCGACTGCAGCATCTGGGTGGCAGTAATCACCACGCGGTTGCGCGTCAGCGCCTCGCGGATGATCTTCTTTTGCAGGCCGGGCAGTTCCGCGTCGCCGATTTCAACGCCGAGGTCGCCGCGCGCGACCATCACGACGTCGGATGCATCGATGATCTCTTCCAGCACCTCGATGGCTTCGGCGCGCTCGATCTTGGCCACCACGCGCGCGCCGCCGCCTGCCCCGCGCAACAGCTTGCGTGCCTGGCGCACGTCGTCGGCGCAGCGCACGAACGAGACCGCAAGAAAATCGACTTCCATCCGGGCCGCCAACTCGATGTCGGCGCGGTCCTTGTCCGAGAGCGCATCCAGTGACAGGCCACCGCCCCGGCGGTTGAGGCCCTTGCGATCGGACAGCTTGCCACCGACCACGACGCGGCAATGGATCTGCTCGCCATCAACCTTTTCGATCTCGAGTTCCACCAGCCCGTCGTCCAACAGCAACCGGTCGCCGGCCTGCACGTCGTCGGGCAGTCCGAGGTAGCTCACGCCCACGCGCGTGGCGTCGCCCGGCGGTGCATCGGCGCGGCAATCGAGCGTGAATGGGGCGTCGGTGTCGAGTGTCACCGGCCCGTTGGCGAAGGTTTCGATGCGGATCTTCGGGCCTTGCAAGTCCGCCAGCACGCCCACCTCGCGCCCAAGATTTTTTGCGACAGCGCGCACTTCGGCGGCGCGTCGCAGATGGTCCTCGGCATTGCCGTGCGAGAGGTTCAGGCGGACAACATCCACGCCCTCGCGCAGCACGTTTTCCAGCATGCCGGGTGCGTCGGTGGCGGGCCCCAGGGTGGCGACGATGCGGGTGCGGCGGGTTTGTTTGCTCATTCCGCAACGCTAGCACAAGCGGCAACCGGGGACTCGGGGTCAGAGTCCGGGGCTCGGGGTCAGAGTGCAATTTCGGGCAAGCTCCGCCTGCAACGAGATCACCTCAGACGAAATTGCACTCTGACCCCGGACTTGGATGACTAGAAGTTCGGCTTTTCCGGTGCATTCTGGTAGCGCTCCACTGACACGCGGATTTCCTCGCACGCGGCGGCAGCGTCGCCCCAGCCGGAAATCTTCACCCACTTGCCGGCTTCCAGATCCTTGTAGTGTTCGAAGAAGTGCGCGATGCGGTCGCGCCAGTGTTGCGGTGCGTCGTTGATGTCGCGGATGTGGGCGTAACCCTTGAACACCTTGTCGGCGGGCACGACGATCAGCTTGGCGTCGCCGCCGGCCTCGTCGTCCATGTTGAGCATGCCGACCGGGCGGCAGCGGATCACCGATCCCGCGATCAATGGCAGCGGCAGCAGAACCAGCGCATCGGCCGGATCGCCATCGCCCGACAGCGTGTTGGGCACGTAGCCGTAGTTGCACGGGTAGCGCATGGGCGTCGAGAGCACGCGATCGACGAAGATCGCACCCGAGGCCTTGTCGACCTCGTACTTGACCGGTTCGGCATCCTTCGGAATTTCGATGATGACGTTGATTTCATCCGGCACGTTGCGGCCGGCGGGGACGAGGTCCAGGCCCATGGGGATGTCCTTCGGAAACCGCGCATTTTACGCGATCGCGGCCACGCACAACGCCCGCGCCGTGCACCCGCTCGCGCGTCCATAGGGTCGAGGCAGTGGCTGCCGGTGTCCGGCCAGCCGCGAGGCGCTTGCCATTGGAGATCAAGCCTTGCAAGCAACGACGCAAACGAAAAGCCCCGCGCTGGGCGGGGCTTCCGGTTCAGCATCGCTCAAGACGTCATTTCAACTTGTCCCACAGGAAATCGTAGGCCAGCGCGTGCATGGTGGCAGCCTGCGCGTTGTCGGCACCGGCGCCGTGGCCGCCTTCGGTGTTTTCAAAGAACCACACGTTCTTGTAACCCATGGCCTCCATCTTCGCCGCCATCTTGCGCGCCTGTTGCGGGCCGACGCGGTCGTCGCTGGTGGTGGTGTAGAACAATACGTCCGGGTATTTCATCCCCGGCTTGACGTTCTGGTACGGGGAGAACTTCTTGATGAACGCCCACTGTTTCGGATCATCCGGGTTGCCGTATTCGGCCATCCACGAGGCGCCGGCGTCGAGATGGATGTAGCGCTTCATGTCGAGCAACGGCACTTCGCACGAAATCGCGCCGTAGAGTTGCGGGTACTCGGTGAGCATGTTGCCCATCAGCAGGCCACCGTTGCTGCCGCCCTCGGCGCCGAGGTGTTGCGGGGAGGTGACGCCGCGCTTGATCAGGTCTTCGGCGACTGCCGCGAAATCCTGGTAGGCCTTGGGACGATTGGCCTTGAGTGCGGCCTTGTGCCACTCCGGTCCATATTCTCCGCCGCCGCGGATGTTGGCGACCACATACACGCCGCCGCGGCTCAGCCAGGCGCGGCCGATGGTGCCGGAATAATGCGGCAGCAAGGAGACTTCGAATCCGCCATAGCCGTATTCGAGTACGCGGTTCTTGCCGTCCAGTTTCATGTCTTTGGGAGCGATCTCGAAGTAGGGCACGCGAGTGCCATCCTTGCTGGTCACGAAGTGCTGGCTGACGACGTACTTCGAGGCATCGAAAAACGCAGGCTCCTGCTTCAGCACCTTGGCGGCGCCCTGGCCGATGGTGCCCATCTCCAGCGTGGAGGGCGTCAGGAAGCCAGTGACATTGAGCCAGTAGGCGTCGCTGTGGTCGGCATCGACCGCGCTGGCGCCCACGGTGCTGTTGTCGGGCACGCCGGGCAGCGGCGCGCTCGACCATTTGCCGTCGGCTTCCGGCGTCAGCACGCTGATCCGGCTTTTGACGTCCTGCAGGGTCTCCAGGATCAGATGATGTTGTGTCCAGCTGTAGCCTGACAGCGCGGTGTGCGCATCCGGCGTGAACAGGGCCGTGAAGTCGCGCTTGCCGGCCATGAAGTCGGCATAGTGCATCGCAAGCAGCGCGCCCGCGGGCCAGGTCTTGCCGCCCGTCGTCCACGGCGACTTGGTTTCAACGAGCATCCATTGGCGGTGCACGTCGGCGTTGGCGTCTTCCGGGATGTCGACCTTGACGAGCTTGCCATCCACGCGCTGGAACATCGTGCCGTGGTAGAAGTCTTTCTGCACGGAGACGAAGTCGCGCTCGAAACCCTTGGTGCGATCGTGATACGCACTCACGGCCAGGTCGGTGGGCTTGCCTTCATACACGAGTTTCGCCGCGGTCAGCGGCGTGCCGCGGGTCCATTCCTTGACGATCCGCGGATAGCTCGATTTCGTCATCGAGCCGGGTCCGAAGTCGGTGCCGACGTACACGTGGTTGGCGTCGATCCAGCTGATTTGCGTTTTCGCGACCGGCAGGAAGAAGCCGCCCTGCACGAATGATTTGGTGGCCATGTCGAATTCGCGCACCTCGACGGCATCGCCGCCGCCCGGCGACAGCGATACCAGGCAATGCACGAACTCGGGCTTCATGCATTGCGCGCCCTTGAACACCCACTGCTTGCCTTCGGCCTTGTTCAGCGCATCGATGTCGAGCACCGTTTCCCATTTCGGATCGGCCTTTGCGTATTCGGCCAGGGTGGTGCGCCGCCAGATACCGCGCGGGTGGGTCTTGTCCTGCCAGAAGTTGTAGTAGTAATCCCCCATCTTGCCGACGTAGGGAATGCGCGCTTCGGAGTCGAGTACCTGCAGGATTTCGCCGCGGGTCTGCTTGAACTCGGGCGTTTCCATGAACGCCTTTTTGGTGATGGCGTTCTGCGCGTGCACCCAATCCAGCGCGCGCGGGCTGTGGGTCGCTTCCAGCCACAGCCAGGGATCGTCCGTGGCGGCGCTGGTGGAGCTTGTGCTCGCGGGAGGCGGGGTGCTTGCGTGGGCCATGGTGGGTGCCAGGGGAATGCTCAGGGCGAGGATCAGCCAGTAGGGTCGCATCGGGATGCTCCGCGGACGGGAAATCAGTCCACCAAGCATCGCACCGATCCGCGTGCGGTTTATGTGTCTGAAGTCACTGGTGGCATGGCGACGGCGGCTTCATTGTTGCGCCGCGCCATGGATTGCGCGAAGTTCAACAGATCAGCGGCCGCGTCCGCGTGCGCGGAGGACTCGCGGTCGATTCCGGCGATGAAATCCTGCGGCTCGGCGGCCTTCGCGGTGCGTACGAAATGGGCGTTCCATTCCACCTCGACATCCAGCGCCATCGCGTAAGGCAGCAGGCTGGCCTGCAACTCGGGATGCAGCGACGGCTTGTAGCGCGCCTGCATGTCTTGTTGCTCGGCCGTGGCGAGATACCAGCGGAAGCCATGGATTTTCAGCAGCAATGGCGTTTCCTTCCCGTGCTGGCGCAGCAGCCAGCAGGCGGCGGCGACCTGGCCCCCCAGCAGCGCAACGATCCAGAGCCACTGGATGGTTCCGGTGCCCGCGAGCCGTGCACCCACGCAGACGACCGCGGCGAGGAGCCCCTGCACCTTGATGGCCCGCAGCAGCCCGCCCGGCACGGTTTTGGTCAACACTGCCACCGCAATGGCGGCAACCGTCGTCGCGCCGATCAGTTCGGCGGCCAGATAGGCCGGATTGCGACCGGCCGAGTACATGTTCACGGCGCCGAATACTGCGATGATCCAGCCGGGTATCAGCAGGCCGGCGAGACTCATTGGACGTTCGCTGGCGCAGCGACTCTCCAGAATGCCGCGGAACGAGGTCTCCGCGACATCGAGGCTGTCGGCATCCGGCCCCGTAAAGGTGATGGTGTGGTTGAACGTGAACAGGGCAGCGCGCAACGCACGTTCGTCGAGCGTCAGCGCGGGAATCTCGTCCGCGCCGGTGCGCGTGGCGACCCACGCACCGTCCGCCCGCTTGTCGAGCGTCAGCCCGCCCTTGGCCGCGATGCCGAGGATGCCCGCGCTGAAGCACTTGTGGTCGTAGCCGTTGTGCCACAGCAGGCGCACGGCCGCAGCCGACCAACCACTCGGCGCTGCGTACTCGGCGATGACGGGCTGGTTGTCGCGGCGGCCGGTGAAGGCGAACTTCACCACGAGGTAGTACAGGACCAGTAGCGCCAGCCAGGCCCGGCCGTCGTGCAACCAGGCCGGCCCGTGCGGTGTGTTGCTGGCCATGGATGAATCGGAAACCTCCGGGAACGTCAGCACCGCGCTCAGCGCTTGCCCGGGTTTGATGCCTTGCGGCCACGTGAGCGATACGTGGGTGCCGGTGACCGCGTTGTCCGCGTGCGCGCCGCCGAGATTCGCGCCGTCGAGCTGGAATTGCGCGTGGATCTGGTCGGACGGGGTTTCTTCCGGCAGGGTCACGCGCAGGCTTGCCTGTTGCACCGGCAGCGGGTTGCTGGCCGAGGTCAGCGGCCAATCCAGTTGCTGATCGCGCACGCCGTACAACAGCCGGTACTCGAGATCGAATTCCCTTGGTCCGATCCGGCGTGTCGGCTGCGGAATGCTGATGCGCACGCCGTCGCCGAGTTGCGTCACCTCGGCGTTCACGGTTGCGTCGTTTTCGCTCGCCTCCAGCACAAATATATCGTCGGGCTTGACCTTCCGGCCCGGGAAAACCAGGTCGCGATGGAAGATGCGCGGCGCCACGGCATTGACGCGCGTGATCTCGCTGACGTCGACCGAGCCGTCGTAGTGGACGTAGAGCTTCGCGTCGCGCGCGAGGATGGTCGGCGAGCCGTCATCCTGGCCTGTCTGTTGGGCCGTGGCCGTGGTGGCGACCAACGCCAACGCGACGAGGCACAGAATGCGCGCGATCCCTCGCCGGGTGCGATCGATCTCGAACTTCAGCATCCACCACCTCCGCCGCCATGTCCATGTGCACTGGCAAACACCCGGCGTGCCATGCCGGCGCGTTCGGCGAAAGCGTGAAGTCTTTGCAGATCCCCCAGTCCAATCGCGTGGCTATGATAGGGATTCGCTACTTGCCTGTTAGTCACGGGGATTATTCATGGAATCCAGCACCTGGACGGAAATTTCCATCAACGGGAAGACCTATCACAGCGTCGATGAAATGCCGCCGGATGTGCGCGCACAGTTCGAGCAGATGCAAGGCATGCTCGTGGACAAGGACAACAATGGCATCCCGGACATTGCCGAGGATGGGTCGCACCACGCGACGGTCGTCCAACAAGTTACTTCATCAAGCTACACGCTGCCGATGGGTGGATCGATGCCGGAAAGCATGCGCGGCTCGCCTTCGCTGCGCTCGTATCGTTTGACCGCAACCGACAGCGCCGATGGTGAAGTGCAAATGTCGCGTGCGACGCTGATCGCGCTGCTGGCAGGCGTGGCGATTGTGGTTGCGGGTTTGGTGTGGATGCTGAGTCGATAGCGGCATCTCGCCGGTTCGCCCCATCACAAGCTTCACCAGCCGCCGCCACCACCGCCGCCACCACCTCCACCGCTGAAACCGCCACCACCGCCGGAGCTTGAGCCGGGCGCAACCGACGATGAGGCGATTGCGCTGCTCAATCCCGAGGACATGTCGCTGGCGAAACTGGCGAAACTTGCACCCGTGAATGCGCCCGTGCTGCCGCCGGAATACCAGCCCGGTTGCGCCGCCTGCATTTGCGCGGGCGTCAGCGCAGCGGCGAAGCGCTCGGCCCAGGCGTTGCCGACGCCCAGCGCCAGCGCGTAGGGCAGGTACGCCGCGAACAGCTCCGGGCGCGCTTCGGGTTTGTAGCGGGCATCCAGTTCCTGTTTCTCGGCGACGCCGAGATACCAGCGGAAGCCGTTGATGCGGTCGAGCAATTTTGCGCCGAGCTGCGTCGGTGCCTTCATCCAGAAATAGAACGCGATATTGGTGAGGATGAGTGCAAGGAAAATCGGGATCACCGCGTAGCCGGCGAGTTGCGCGAGCCCGATCAGACCAGCGACCTCGCCGACCGAAAACACCAGCGCCATGAACCACGCGCCGACCGCGCCCTTGCCGGTTCCCGCCTGGATGGCCGCGCTGAGCAGGAATGCGACGCCGACGCTCCACCCGGCCAGCCAAAGCAGCATGCCGGCAGTGCCGGCGCCGCCACCGAGGGACGCCAGCCACGCCGTGAGCACCGTGATCCCGAGGCCCGGCAGCAGGTACTTGTAGTTGGTGAGGAAGTATTTCTGCTCGAAGCCCGACTTCAGTGCCGACTTGAACGCCGCACTGGCGGCCTGCACCCGGGTGTGGTTCGTCTGTTCGAAGACGAGTTCGTCGCCGCCCGCGAACAGCGCCGTGCGCAGCGCCTGCTCCGGCCCGCTGAGCGCAGCAATCATGTCGGCGCCCGCGCGCCGCGCCAGCCACTTCTTGTCGTCGCGGCGCTCGATGGTCAACCCGCCTTTTGCGGCGATGCCGAGGATGCCGGCGGTGAAGCAGGTGTTGTCGTAGCCCATGTTGCGCACGAAGCGCAGCGCCGCGGCGGAATCGCCATCGGGCGGTTCGTACTCCGCCATGCGTGGACCGGATGCCGGATCGCGGCCGTGGCGGTTCCACATCACGAGGTAGTACGCCCACAGCACCACGAGGCCGAGCAAACCCCAGATCAGATTGCGGTTGTCGTGCAGCAACCACATGGCCTTGCGCGTGGCAGTTGGCGCTGCAACCACGCCCTTCGGGAAGTCGAGCACGATGCTCAGGTTTTCTCCGGGGCCGAGCGCCCGCGTCGCCGCGTAATCGGCACCGCCCGGTTGCAGCGTCGTCGTCAGCGCCTGTTCGTTCGAGCCCTGCGCGCCGGTGTAGCCGTACGCCTGCAACTGGTCTTGGGGCACGGCGGACGGCAAGCGCACGCTGGCGCTGATCTTGTCGACGTCGAAATCCCAGCCGGTGCCGTTGACGTTCCAGAACAACTGGTCGTGGCTGGCGAAGAAACCGAGTTCGCGGGTGACGCGGTAGTGCAACGTGAAATCGTGTTCGCCATGCGACACGATGGTGTCCTTGTCGCCGAGGTACACGCGCACGCCGTTGCTGCGGCGCTCTGTGTGCCAGTCTTCGCTGGCGCCATCGAGCGTGGCGCCGAGCACCTCGAAACCGACCTTGTAGCGGTTGTGCTGCGGATCGCGGTAGTCGGTCGGGAAGTCGCGGTAAATGCCGTGGCGGATGCGCGCGCCTTCGGCCACGACGCGGATGTGTTCGGTGACATCCAGGCTGCCGTCGGCAGCGATGGCGATATCAGAGTGGTAAGCGAGAATGCGTTCCTGCGCCAGCGCAGAGCCGGCGCATGCCAGCAGGGCGAGCAGGACGAGCAGCGTGGCGGCGAAGCGTGCGCGCATCGGATACCTCCTGTCAGTCCAGCTTGACCTCGACGTTGGCGCGGGCATCGGCCTCGGCCGCGAAGAATTCGGCCGGCTTGAAGCCAAGCGGAGCCGCGATCAGCAAGGTCGGAAAGGTTTCCAGCGCGGTGTTGTACTCGCGCACCGAGCCGTTGTAGAAGCGGCGCGCGTGTTGCAGGGTGTCTTCCACCTGCACCAGTTGGCTCGACAGTTGGCTGAAGTTCGCGCTGGCCTTGAGATCCGGGTAAGCCTCGCCGAGCGCGATCAGGCGTCCGAGGTCGTTACCCAGCGCAGTTTCGGGTGCGCCGCGGGCGCCCGGCGCGGTGGCCTTCAAGGCGGCGCTGCGCTCGCTGGCGATGTTTTCGAGCAGGCCCTGTTCGTGGTGTGCGTAGCCCTTGACGGTCTCGACCAGCATCGGCACGAGATCGTGGCGGCGCTGCAATTGCACATCGACGTCGCTCCAGGCTACATGTACCTGGTTGCGCAGGCGTACCAGCCGGTTGAAGAGCCAGACGGCCGCGGCCGCGATGAGCAGCAGGATCAATGCGGGCAGCATCTCCGGTTCCCCTTGCGTGGTGGTGCCAGCTCGCCAGCGGCATCGTCCGCTGCGATGCTACGGGCTTCGCCGAACGGGTTGCTTGCGTGGATCCTGATCCGGACCTTGGCCGCGCTATCTTGGTGGCTTTGTCGCCCCGATTCAATCGTTGCCGCGCGACGGGATCGAGTAGACGAGGGCATCTGTGCTGGTACCAGTGGCGCAGGCTGACCGTCTGGCCGAGAGGTTTACGCTGATCGCGCTGCCACGAATTGGGGGGTAACGCGCGGCTGCACTGCGCCGTGCACGGTCACCTGGGCCGGACGTGTGGAAGATTCAGGCGTGCCGGCGCGCGCGATGGCGAGCGGGCAGGAAGGGAGTCAACAACTGGCCACCCAACGACGTGGGCATCGGCGTGTCGATGCCGTAGCCGGTCGGCCAATGGTCGGGCGAATGGTAGCTGCCGAACAGATGGTCGACGAACGGAAACATCGCGGCATAGTTGCCATCGCGCCGGCGGTCATCGGTGTGGTGCCAGCGATGGAAAAACGGGGTGGCGATGACGTGCTCCATGAAACCGAAGCGCCAGCGCACGTTGGCGTGGATGAAGAATCCCCACAGGGTCCCAAGCACCAGCACCAGGGCCGTGACGGTCGTTGAATCACCGGTCAGCCCCAGCGCGATCACCGGGATGAAACCCCACATCCGGGTGAACACCATGTCCACCGGATGCGCCCGGGTGTTGGTGAGGAAGTCGATCTCTTCGGCGCTGTGGTGGACGGAATGGAAGCGCCACAGGAAGGGAATCTCGTGGGACATCCGGTGGCCCCAGTAGAACCCCACTTCGCCCACCAGCAGCGCCAGCACCAGCCGCAGCCACGCCGGCCACGCGGCGATGACTTCAAGCACCGCGGAGGGAATGAGCTGATGGACCGCCGCGCCCATCAGGACCAGCGGCGCCCCCAGCACAAGGCCCACGAACAGGGAGTTGAGCGCAAAGTAACCGAGATCGGTCAGGAACTCGGGACGGAAGATCGACTGCTTCCTGACGCTCGCGAGTCGCTCCAGTGGCACGAAAATCGCGCACAGCAGCACCAGCCAGACCGTCAGGCGAAGGATCTCGGAGACCAGTGCGTTCACGTCGGGGGACAAATCCTGGGTCGGCGCTCGTCCGGGAGTTTGACACGCCCGGACGAGGCCAAGACAGCCAAACGCAAGATCGTCAAACGAGGTTGTCGTCGCCCGTTGCCACACCGCGGCGCAGTGCGCGACGACGCGCCAACACGGTCAGCAGCCCCAGGCCCAGCAGACCGCCGCCGAACAAGGCGAGCTCGGGAGGTTCCGGAACGTTTCGGGTGATCGAAACGCCCGTCAGCAATGCAAACGGGGGCAGGCCTGCGGAATCCTCGAATGACTTGCCTTCCTGCCCACCGAACGACAGGAAGTTCAGGAATTCGGAGGCGGAGTCCGCGGTGAAGGTGAGCGAGGCCAGCGACCAGCCGGACCAGCCGTGTGTGCCAATATGGTTGGTCGTGGTGTCGTGGCTTTCACTTCCCAACGAAACCTGGAGGTAATCCCAGGTGGCTCCGGTAAAGCTCATCTCCTGGGTCGTGGCCCAGTAGAAACTCACGGTGTATTTGCCGCCCGGCGTCAGGCCGTTGATCATCTGGCCAATGCCGCCCTGGATGCCGTGTTGGCCGTCAAGACCGACAAAAGTACCCGGGCCAAACGGAGGCGCCACGACTCCCGATGGCAGGCGCTGTGTGGTGCTGCCGTTGTACTGGTTGCACGACGTCACGCTGGACGCTGCGCTCGCGCTGGGGTACCAGATCTCGTAGCCGCCGTTGCCGGTCCAGCCTGTGACGAACTGCCCGCCGAAAGTGCAGCTTCCATTCCCGTCGTGCCCGCTTCGCGTACTTCCACCGAATTGCGTGGGTGCCGTCTTGGCAGAGCCGAAATCACCATTGTTGACGGATGGCGTCGCATAGGCGATCGCGACCTGGCCGGATGCGAGCAGCGCGGCCAGGCCGATAGTCAAAAGCTTCATGAAAACCTCCTGTTTGGTGTTGCCGGATCTGACGATCTCACGGCTGCGTGCAGGCATTTCTGGTGCCAACACCAAAAATCATTGCAAATCAACTTTCTGCGTATTCCATGAAGTCCAAGAATTGCCAAAACTGTAAAGTTGTTCGACGGATTTGACCCGCGGCGCACCGCAAAAGGGTGGTGCGCAGGACTTGGGATCCGGAACGGTGGGCAAAAAAAGCCCCGCGCGGGGCGGGGCTTTTTCAACGGTGCTGCGGCTTGCCGTGATCAATGCGCCGCAACTGCAAGCAGCGGGATGATCAACAGTGCCACGATGTTGATGATCTTGATCAGCGGGTTGACGGCTGGGCCGGCGGTGTCCTTGTAAGGATCTCCGACAGTGTCGCCGGTGACGGCCGCCTTGTGGGCTTCGGAGCCCTTGCCGCCGAAGTTGCCGTCCTCGATGTACTTCTTGGCGTTGTCCCAGGCGCCGCCGCCGGTGGTCATCGAGATCGCGACGAACAGGCCGGTGATGATGGTGCCGATGAGCACGCCGCCGAGCGCCTGTGCGCCGGCCGCGGGGCCGCCGAGCCAGCGGAAACCGAAGGCGACGATGATCGGCACGACCACGGGCAGCAGTGACGGGATGATCATTTCCTTGATCGCGGATTTGGTCAGCAGGTCGACGGCGCGCGAGTAATCCGGCTTGCCGGTGCCTTCCATGATGCCCTTGATCTCGCGGAACTGGCGGCGGACTTCTTCCACCACCGAACCGGCGGCGCGGCCAACGGCTTCCATCGCCATCGCGGCGAATAGATACGGGATCAGGCCACCGATGATCAGGCCGATGATCACGTAATGGTTCGAAAGGTCGAAGGTGACACCGTCCAGGCCGGGGAGCTTGGACAGGTTGTGGGTGTAGTCGGCGAACAGCACCAGCGCGGCAAGGCCGGCCGAACCGATCGCGTAGCCCTTGGTCACGGCCTTGGTGGTGTTGCCGACCGCATCCAGCGGATCGGTGACGCCACGCACCTCGGCGGGCAGGCCCGCCATTTCGGCGATGCCGCCGGCGTTGTCGGTGATCGGGCCGTAGGCGTCGAGCGCGACGATCATGCCGGTCATCGACAGCATCGCGGTGGCGCCGATGGCGATGCCGTACAGGCCCGCCAGCGCGTAGGCGCCCCAGATCGCGGCGCAGATTGCCAGCACCGGCAGGGCGGTGGCCTTCATCGACACGCCCAGGCCGGCGATGATGTTGGTGGCGTGGCCCGTGGTGGATGCGTGTGCAACGTGGCGCACCGGCTTGTACTCGGTGGCGGTGTAGTACTCGGTGATCACCACGATCACCGCGGTCAGCACCAGGCCGATGACGGCGGCGCCGAACAATTGCGCGATGCTGTAAGTGCCGTCGCTGGTCACGAAACCCTGCGGGAACATGTTGCTGGTGATGAACCAGAACGCGATCGCCGCCAGCACGCCGGACACGACCACGCCCTTGTACAGCGCGTTCATGATCTTGCCCTTGCCGGAGGTGCGCACGAAGAAGGTGCCGATCACCGAGGCGATGATCGAGGCGCCGCCGAGCACCAGCGGGAACAGCGAGGCGGTCACGTCGCCGGCCGCCAGCACGCCACCCAGCAGCATGGTCGCGACCAGGGTCACCACGTAGGTCTCGAAGAGGTCGGCGGCCATGCCGGCGCAGTCGCCGACGTTGTCGCCCACGTTGTCGGCGATCACCGCCGGGTTGCGCGGATCATCTTCCGGGATACCGGCTTCGACCTTGCCCACCAGGTCGGCGCCGACGTCGGCGCCCTTGGTGAAGATGCCGCCGCCGAGGCGCGCGAAGATCGAGATAAGTGAAGAACCGAACGCGAGGCCGATCAGCGCGTGCAGCGCGGTTTCCTGTTCGACGTGGAAGCCTTCGGTCAGGATCATGAAGTACGCGGTGACGCCGAGCAGTGCGAGGCCGACCACCAGCATGCCGGTGATGGCACCGCCGCGGAAAGCGACGCCCAGGGCCTTGGACAGCCCGCCGCGCGCGGCTTCGGCGGTGCGCACGTTTGCGCGCACGGAGATGTTCATGCCGATGAAGCCGGTGGCGCCGGACAGTAACGCGCCGATCGCGAAGCCGATGGCCGAGGCCCAGTCCAGCGCGAAGCCGATGATGATGAACAACACCACGCCGGCCAGCGCAATCGTCATGTATTGGCGATTCAGGTAAGCCTTGGCGCCTTCCTGGATGGCCTGCGCGATTTCGCGCATGCGATCATTGCCGGTCGGCTGCTTCAGGATCCAGCCGGTCGAGAACACACCATAAAGAATCGCGATGATCGCGCAAGCGAGCGCGAACCACATCCCGTACTGTTGCAACATCGGACAACCCCTTTGGCACAGGCCCGCAACGGGCATTTCCGCAAGTATAACCGGTAAGGGGTGGCGAACCGAAGCCGCAGTGGGTAGCGAAAACCCCGGCGGAGCACCGCCGGGGTTTGCTTGCAGTAGGGGTGCTGACTACTTGCTGGACTTGTCTGCCTTGACGGCGTAGTCGAGTTTGGGAAGCGCAGCTTGCGCCGTCGCGGCGTCCACCTCTTTCAGGTGGGGATGACCCGCCATGAACCCCATGCTGATGGAGCCCTGCACGTAGTAGGTCTTGCCTGGCTCGACGTTGAAGGTTACGTCGCTTTTCGCTTCGGTCTTGGCACTGTACGTGTGCTCACCCGGGGTCGCGTTCTCGAAGAAATAGGTGCCGCTTTGCAATGCACCGATGACATTGCCGTTGTCGCGCACGTCGAACTGGACAGCTGCTCCAGCGAAATGGCTTTCGCGATAGAAGTAGACGAGGCCGTGCTCCGGCTCGACGGTTGGCGTAGGGTGCGAAGTGGAACGTTGCATGCCGGCGCAACCGGCCATCATCAAGCCAACGGTTGCGATCATGGTCGCCCGTGCAATGAATGAATGCATGATTTACTCCCTTGTATTCGATGTGATGATCTCCCCGACCGCGGAACTCTAGGACACACGGATTCCGCGAAGCAAGCGTGCCCGCGCAACCGTATCGGTTCGGCGGCGCACGCATGCCACCACGCTGACGGCCGTTGGAGTGTCAACCGCGCCCGTCAACTTTCGGCGCTCACGGCGCATTGTCTTGAGCATGGCGACACTCGAGCCTAGACTGTGCGGATGAGCGCTTCTTCATACGCCGCCCGCCGCGCTGCCTTTCGCAAGCTGCATGAGTCGGGTTGCTTCCTGATCCCGAACCCCTGGGACGCCGGTTCGGCGCGCATGCTGGCCGGGCTCGGCTTCAAGGCCCTGGCGACGACCAGCTCCGGGTTCGCGTGGTCGCAGGGTCAGCGCGATCATGCGATGGGGGTCGATGCCGTGCTTGCGCATTGCCGCGAGCTCGTCGCGGCCACCGAGTTGCCGGTGAACGTCGACTTCGAAGATGGCCACGCGCGCGATCTTGCCGAGCTCGCCGACAACGTGCGCCGCTGCATCGACACCGGCATTGCTGGTTTGTCGATCGAAGACTCGACTGGCAATGCCGCGCAGCCACTTTATGCATTCGATGAAGCATTGGCGCGCATGCGCGCCGCGCGCGCGGCGATCGACGCGTCCGGCGAAGACGTGATGCTGATTGGCCGCGCCGAGTGCTTCCTGGTCGGCCATCCCGATCCGCTGGATGAATCGCTGAAGCGCCTGCAGGCATACGCCGCCGCCGGTGCCGATTGCCTGTATGCGCCCGGCGCCAGTACGCCCGAGCAGATCAGCGCGATCGTTGCGGCCGTCGCGCCCAAACCGGTGAACGTGTTGGTGGGGCGGCCGGTGACGTCGACCCTGGATGATTACGCGCGCCTGGGCGTGCGCCGCATCAGCGTCGGTGGCGCGCTGGCCGGGGTGGCCTGGGGTGCTGCGCTGCGTGCCGCGCGCGGCCTTGCCGATGGCCGTTTTGACGGCTTTGCCGGTGCGGCTTCCCACGGCGAAGTGGATGCTCTGTTTCCGGCGTCGCCAGCGACCTGACAAGGCCCCGGCGGCGGCGCCGAATCTTGACGTTGCGTTCAACGGCGGTAGTTGGCACTATCGACACCCGGGCTGTGGAATTGCATCAAGCCTGCGCGCCGTCGGCTGGGCAGTGTCGGCCACGCGTGGGCATCCGTGTTACCGAAGGCGATTCGGTACCACGCCATTGAGGGGTGGCATATGGAATGTCCTGGTTGCGGACGTAGCCTCGCCGAAGGCGCCAAGTTCTGCGTCGGGTGCGGAACCCGTATCGAACCCGTGGCGGAACCGGCGTGCCCGCAATGTGGCGCGGCGCATCCCGCGGATGCGAAGTTCTGCAAGCAGTGTGGTCATGCGTTCGTCGCGGCGGCCGCTCCGCCGCCAGCGATCCCTGCAGGAGACCCGGGTGCGACGATCCCCGGTTACGGCGCGCAAAGTGGACCGTCTACGCCACCGCCTGCCCCTGTGCCGCCTGCAGCCGCCGCAGCCGAGGCCTGTCCGCATTGCGGCACGCCGCGCGTGCCGGGCGTAAGGTTTTGCAAGCTGTGTGGACAACCCTTCGAGGATGCCATCGCGCCGCCACCTGCGCCTGCCGCACCCGTGGACGAGGATTCGACGGTCTTCAAGCCGGTTCGCCCCGCCGATGCACCGCCGCCCGCCGCGGCCCCCGCCGCCGAATTGCCAGGTGCAAACGAAGTTGCAGGCGCCGCGACCTCGCTCGACGAATTGTTGGCGGCGCCGCCAGCGGGAACCGCCGCGGGTGCCGCACCAGCCGGCACCGCACCTGCGGCAGCGGTCACGCCGCCGCCACCCGTGCGACCGGTGGCGCCGGTTGCGCGCGCAAACTCCGGATTGCCGGGCTGGCTGATCGGCGTCATCGTCGCGGTGGTGTTGATCGTGGTCGGTGGGGCCGCCGCGTTTGCCTACGTGAAATTCTTCCATCATGCCCAACCTGCGGAAACCGCAGCCGAAACCCCGGTTGCATCCGCTCCGGCCGCCACTGACACGCCCGTCAATTCCGCGCCGATCGCGATGGCTCCGGCGGCACCTGCTGCCGCGGCATCGCAAGGCGTGGCGGCAGCGCCCGCTGGGCCGCTGTCCGGTGGATCCGTTGCGGGCGAGGTGGCAACGGCAGGTTCGGCTGCTGCGCCGGCCGCGGCGTTGCCGCCCGGCGCAGCTTCGGTGGCGACCGCACCGGCACCGGCACAGACTGCCCCGGCCGTGGACCAGGCCAGCCAGCAGGCCGCGGACCTGGTCGCACAGGGTCAGAATGACTACGCGCGTGGGCGCTACAACGACGCTGTCCGCAAGGCGAAGTCCGCGCTCGCTGCGCAGCCTGGCAACGCCGACGCGCAAGCCTTGCTGCAGAAGGCTACCGATGCGCAGCAACGGGTTGCCGCGCAGCGGGCGCGCGAGCGCAGGGAACGCGCGCAGCGCGAGAAGGCCGAGCAGGCCGAGGCCGCGCGGCAAGCTGCGGCGGAGGCCGCGCGGAAGGCCGCCGTTCCGATACCACGCACGCCGACGCCGGATGAAATCTACAACCAGCGCGCGCATAGCGAGTGTCACCGCGGATTTTTCGGCTCGCACTGCCGCCACAAGATTCGCGAACAAGTGTGCCAGGGAGTTAAGCCGGGAGCGCCGGGTACGACGGTGTGCAGCGGCAAGGATGATTGATGCGCCCAGCCGCGTTGTCGCGCGGGCGCCCGGGGTACAAGTTGCGTGCGTGGATCGCGATCGCGATGTCGCGCTTGGTCATGCAAGCGGGGAGGGGCGGTAATGGCTGAAACGAAAGTGGCGAATCTGGGGCTGCTGTTGCGCTGCTACGAAGGGCTGCGCAATTGGCGGGCGTTGGCGATGCTGGCGGCGGGATTCGTGATCGCGGCACTGCTGATGGTGCTCAATGGCGTGATCTTCTCGCATCTGGTGATGCACAGCTTCACGCTGGCCAAGTTGCTGGGCGGACTGCTTGCGATCATTGCGCTGCTGGTGGTGCTCACGGGTGTCAACGGCGCCGGCCTGTTGTTGGTCGATCAGGCCGACGGCAAACCGTCGCGTGGGTTTGGCGCGGCATTTTTCGGCGGACTCGGCGTCACCGTGCAGTCCATAGTCTGCCTGTTGATCCTGGGTGTGAGCCTGCTGTTGATCATCTTGATCCTGTGGGCCTTGTCCTTCCTCGGCAAGATTCCGGGCATCGGTCCCGCGTTTGCATTCCTGCTGGCCGGGCCGACGATGCTGATTCTCGCGGCCTGCTACGCGGTGCTGGCTTTCGGCGTATCCCTGATGTTCGTCGCACTGTGGCGTGGCAACGGCATGCTCGGCTCGATCGGGCGCGCCGTGGACATCGTGCTCAAGCGCCCGCTCGACGTGGTGTTGCACTTCATCGTGCTGGCCTTGTTGATCGTGCCGATCGAGATCTTCGTGGGCGCGGTGCTGTTCGGCGGTTCCACGCTGACCACCTTGATGTACGCGAGTGGCGGCGGTGGTGCGTATGGCGGCTACGGTGCCTATGGCGGCGGTGGCCCGCTGGGCATGTTGATGGGCGGCGGCGCGTCGCTCGGCGCCGCGGGCGCGTCACTCGGGATCGTGGTCGCCGCGGTGTGGGCGCTGTTTGTCCTGATCGGCATGTTGGGCAACATCCTGATCTTCGATTCGCTCGCCAGCAACACGGAGGCGGGTTCGGCGGATTTCCTGCGCGCCAAGGCAGCCCAGGTGAAGGCGAAGGTTGACGAGAATCGACCGAAAGCGGCGCCTGCTCCGGCACCCGCAGCGGCCGCGCCGGCAGCAGCTGCGCCGGTGGCCCCGGCACCCATGGCGGCGGCTCCGGTCGCGCCGCCGCCTGTCGCAACACCACCTGCAGCGCCGCCTGCAGCACCCCCGGCAGCGGCGCCACCTGCGGCAGCACCCCCGCCAGCGGCTCCGCCTGCGCCAGTTACTTGCGGAAACTGTGGCGCAGTGTTGACACCCGGAGACCGCTTTTGCGGCGAATGTGGTTCTCCGCAAGCGTGATGAATCCACGCGCGGCGGCCCGTCCAATCCAGGCGGACCGCCGCGTCAGCCCTGGGCGTCGAACGCTGGCAGCCGCTTGCGTACCACCGCGTTTTTCAGCGTGACATATTTCGGCAGTCCGTCGGCACCGTAAGGCGGCGGTGATTCGCCGCGGATCAGAGGCGCGAGGTAACGCCGGGCCGCGGCGGTGATGCTATAGCCATCGCGGGTGATGAACGCGCGCGGCAATTTCTTTTCGCGGTTTGCGATTTTCGCCAGCGGGACGGATTCGATCGTCCAGCGATACGGCGTATCGGACACGCGTTGGATCACCGGCATCACCGCATTGGCGCCGGCCAGCGCGTAGTCGACCGCGGCGCGGCCCACAGCCTGAGCCTGCTCCAGATCGGTTTTCGAGGCGATGTGCCGCGCCGAACGCTGCAGGTAGTCCGGCAGTGCCCAGTGGGTTTTCAATTGCAGCTTGTCGCGCACCATGCCGGCAAGCGCCGGCGCGACGCCACCGAGTTGGGTATGCCCGAAGGCATCGGTGCCGGCGTTCGCGTCAGCCACGAAGCGGCCATCCCGATAGTGGATGCCTTCGCTGGCCGCGATGACACAGCAGCCGACCCGCGCAACGGTCGCGCGCACCCGCGCGAGGAATCGTTCTTCGTCGAACGCCAGCTCGGGAAACAGGATGATGTGCGGTGCCTCGTCAGGGCCATTACCCGCGAGTCCCGCCGACGCCGCGATCCAGCCGGCGTGGCGGCCCATCACCTCCATCACGAACACCTTGGTGGAGGTGTCCATCATCGACATCACGTCCAGCGCACACTCGCGCAGGCTGACCGCGGTGTACTTGGCGACCGAACCAAATCCGGGGCTGCAATCAGTCACGGCCAGGTCGTTGTCGACCGTCTTGGGGACGCCGATGCAACTGATGTCGTAATGCATGGCCTTGCCGAGCTGCGACAATTTCAACGCGGTGTCGGCCGAATCGTTGCCGCCGTTGTAGAGGAACCAGCGGATCTCGTGCGCACGGAACACTTCGATCAAGCGTTCATAGCGCGCCCGATCTTGCTCCAGCGATTTCAGCTTGACCCGGCACGAACCAAACGCACCGCCCGGCGTGTGCGCGAGCGCGCGGATTGCCGCGGGTGATTCCTTCGAGGTGTCGATCAAGTCCTCGCGCAAGGCGCCGAGGATGCCGTTGCGCGCGGCATAGGCGGTGACCTTTTGATGTCGGCAGGCTTCGATCACTGCGCCCGCGGTGGCATTGATGACGGAAGTCACGCCGCCCGACTGCGCGTACAATAATTTTCCAGGTTGTTTCACGGTGGCATCCAGGGTGGTCAGACGTGGTGTTTGACGGCGCTGCTGCGCAACCGCTAGCGTACGCCTGTTGTTCGACGTCGTGGCGCCAATCTCAAGGAGTATCCATGCGAATCGTGTTGCTAGGCGCCCCTGGTTCGGGCAAGGGCACCCAGGCCAAACGGCTGAAGGCGGAGCTTGGCATCGCGCACATCTCGACCGGCGACTTGCTGCGTGCGGCGGTCACGGCCGGCACGGCGCTCGGCCTCAAGGCCAAGGCCGTGATGGAAGCCGGGCAACTGGTCTCGGACGACATCGTCCTCGGCTTGCTGGAGCAACGGCTTGCCGAGGCCGACACGCGACCGGGGTACATCCTCGACGGATATCCGCGCAACCTGGCGCAGGCGAATGCACTGGAGGCGTTGCTGGCGCGCCTGCAGCAGCCACTCGATGCAGTGCTGAAGCTCAACGTTCCCGATGCCGACATCGTGAAGCGCTGCGAAATCCGCTTCGAACAGGAACACCGCGCCGACGACAACCCCGAAACCGTGCGCAAGCGGCTGGCGGTGTACGCCGAACAGACCGCGCCGGTCGCGGATTTTTACGCACGTCGCGGCGTCCTTACCGAAATCGACGGGGTCGGCGACATCGATGCGATCGGCGGGCGCCTGCTCGCTGCGCTGCGCGCGCGCGCAGCGGCCAACGCCCCATCTTGACCGGCTTCCTCGCCAGCTTCCGCGATCTGTTTCTGTTCCGGCGCGGGCCGGAAGACATCCCGTATGCGCCGCGCCTGTTGTCTGCCCTGCTGGCCGCGTGCGTGGCGATGCAGATCGGTTTCAATTTGAACGCTGGCGTCAAACCCGGGGTGGCTGCAAGCATCGCCATTGGCAGTCTTGCCGGCCTCGGCATGGTGTGGGTGCTGTTGCGCGGGCGCGAGAAGTCCGAGCGTTTCGTGCAGACAGCCACTGCGCTCACGGCGGTGTACCTCGTATTCGAATTGCTCCAGAACCTGTTGACCTTGCAGCTGCCGGTTGCGGCCTGGCGCCAGCAGCTCATGGCAACGCCCCGCCAGCTGCCCGAGCTGACCGGTGCCCAGGACCTGATGGCTCTGGCCGTGGTCGTGTTGGGCATCTGGCAGTTGTGTATCTGGGTCAGCTGCCTGCGGCGGTCGCTGGAAATTTCCATCGCTGGCGGCGTGCTGGCGTTCCTGGTGCTGGTGGTCGTCTACATGATCGTTGCGGTGCTGGCCGCCGGCGTGCTGGGCGCGGTGTGAGCGGCGGGCGGAGCGACATGCGTATCCACATCCTCGGAATCTGCGGAACCTTCATGGGCGGTGTCGCCGCACTGGCCCGCGGGTTGGGCGTGACCGTGGAAGGTTCGGACGCCAACGTGTATCCCCCGATGAGCGACCAGTTGCGTGCGCTCGGCATCACGCTGCAGGAAGGCTGGGCCGCGGAACATTTGCAGCCCGCCCCGGATCTCGTGGTCGTCGGCAATGCGTTGTCGCGCGGCAATGCTTCGGTCGAATACATGCTCGATGCCGGCTTGCCGTACGTGTCCGGACCCCAGTGGCTGGGCGAGCACGTGCTGCGTGGGCGCGAGGTGCTGGCGGTGGCCGGTACCCACGGCAAGACCACGACGACGAGCCTGCTTGCGTACCTGCTGGATGCGGCGGGACTGGCGCCGGGGTTCCTGATCGGCGGCGTGCCGGAAAATTTTGGCGTGTCGGCAAGACTGGGAACAGGCAACAGGGAACAGGGAACAAGTGCGGCGCCAGTCGGGGCGATGACTTCCCCGGTCCCCGGTCCCCGGTCCCGCTCCTTGTTTGTTCTGGAAGCGGACGAATACGACACCGCGTTTTTCGACAAACGCTCGAAGTTCGTGCATTACCGGCCACGCATCGCGATCCTCAACAATCTCGAATACGACCACGCCGACATTTTTCCGGACGTGGCCTCGATCCAGCGCCAGTTCCACCACCTGGTGCGCACGGTACCGGGCAATGGCCGCCTGATCGTGAATGCGGAAGACGCGCGCCTCGCCGAGGTGCTGGCGATGGGTTGCTGGACGCCGGTCGAAACCTTCGGCATCGATGCGGGTGATTGGCGTGCGCGCCTGCTCAGCGCCGATGGCTCCGCGTTCGCGGTGACGCATGCGGGCGCGGTTGTCGGCGAGGTGCACTGGAACCTCAACGGCCGCCACAACGTGATGAATGCGCTGGCGGCGCTGGCGGCGGCGAACGCCGCAGGCGTCGAGCCGCGCGTGTTGTTGCCCGAGTTCGCCGGTTTCGAAAGTGTCAAACGGCGGATGGAGCGGATCGGGGAATGCGCGGGTGTGCAGGTTTACGACGACTTCGCGCATCACCCCACGGCGATTGCGACCACGCTCGCAGGCCTGCGCGCGAAGGTCGGCAAGGCCCGCATCCTGGTCGCATTCGAGCCGCGGTCGAACTCGATGCGGCAGGGTGCGCACGCGGCGGCGCTGGCACCATCGCTCGGCGATGCCGATGCGGTGGTCTTGCTGCATCGTGCGGAGTTGCCGTGGGACGCACACCGGGTGATTGAGGCACTCGCCGGCCGCGGTACCGAGGCTGCGACGGTCGCTGCATTGGTGACGGCGTTGCAGGCGCAGGCGCGTGCCGGTGACCATGTCGTGTTCATGTCCAATGGCGGTTTCGAGAATGCGCCGCGGCGCTTTCTGGACGCCCTGCGGCGCGGTTAGACTCGGGGCGTGAAGCGCCAAGAGATCGCACTATTTCCGCTCAACACCGTGCTGTTTCCCGGAGGCTTGCTGGGGCTGCGGATATTCGAGGCGCGCTATCTCGACATGGTGCGCGAATGCGCGCGCACGGATGCCGCGTTCGGGATCTGCCTGATCATGCAGGGTGAAGAGGCCGGGGCCACGCCGGCGTTGCCGGCGGCCGTTGGCACGCTCGCGCACATCGTGGATTTCGACACGTTGCCGGATGGCCTGCTGGGCATCAGTGTCACCGGCGGCCCGCGCTTCCGGGTACAAAGGTCGCGGGTACGCGACAATGGTTTGGTGGTTGGCGAAATCCGCCGCTGGCCGGAGGAGCCCACGATCGAGGTTCCGGTCGAATTCGGATTGTTGCCGACGATCCTGGAACGCCTGGCCGAACAGGCCGGCCTGTCTTGGCGCAACGGTCCGCGCGAGCGCTACGAGGATGCCAGTTGGGTCGGGTTCCGGCTGGCCGAGCTGCTGCCGCTGGACGATGCCGAACGCCAGCACTTGCTGGAGATGACCGATCCACTGGAGCGATTGGCCGCGTTGCGGGACGCGGTACCGCGCTTCCAGAAACCCTGACCGACCCCGGGCGACCTGCCTTGGTTTTTGTCACACGGCCTTTTCACATATATTTAGTTCAAATGTGTTGAAAGAGTGCATGATGGGTGGGTCGTCGCGAGGCGATACCCCATTCCCATCAGGAGAGACCTCCATGAAACCTCTTGTCATTGCTTGTGCGTTGGCACTCGGTCTGACCATGACCATTGTTGCCCCGACCGCTGTTGCCCATGCGGCGGACACCGCTGTTCCAGCCGCTGCCGCCCCGGCCGCAGCAGCCACTGCACCGAAATTGCACGCGGCGATGCGCTCCCTTTTGCACGGTCACATCGTTGCTACCCGTGATTACGCGTTGGCGGTGCATGCCGGCGACCACGCCGGCGCCACCAAGGCCGAGAACGCCGCGGTCGCCAACGCCAAGCAGATAGCCGATGCCGTGGCCGGCTTCTACGGCAAGGCGGGTGGCGATGCGTTCATGCAGCTGCTGGCGGGACACTGGGGTGGCGTGAAGGCCCTCACCAATGCCGCGCATTCGCACGATGCGGCGGCCGAGCAGAAGGCCATGCAGGATCTTGCCAGCAATGGTGGCGAGATTGCCAAGTTCCTGTCGAGTGCCAACCCCAACCTGCCGGAGGCAACCGTGCAGGGTCTGTGGCTGCAGCACGTCAACGACCACAAGATGCAGGTTGACGAGATGATGTCGAATGCGCCCAAGGCCGAGCAGGCCGCGACCTGGGCCCACATGCAAATGCACGCCAACACCATTGCCGATGCACTGGCAAGTGGTATTGCCAAACAGTTCCCCACCAAGGCAAATTGACGCCATGGATCACGCGAGCGCCTTGCGGCAACTCGGCACCACGCAGCAACGTCTGCTGCGCAAGTTGCTCGCATCCCCGCAGGGCGCGACCGTGGAAGATTTGTGTTTGGCCCTTGGCATTACCCACAACGCGGTCAGGCAGCACCTGACCGCGTTGCTGGCGGCGGGATTCGTCGCGCGTGGTGAATCCATCGCGAGCGGCGGCCGGCCGCGTGCGTGCTACCTGCTGCAGCCTGCCGGGCGCGAGCTGTTCCCGCGCAATTACGCCTTGATGGCACGCGGGATGATCGAATACCTCTACGCCCATTCAGGTACCGCCGCGGTGCAGGACATGTTGGGTGCGATGGGCGCACAGTTGGGTGCCGAAGCCGCTGCGCGTGTTGACGCAGCCGCGACTGCTGAAGAAGCCACGCGCCTGCTGGCGGAACAGCTCGACGTGCTGGGTTACGAAGCCCGCACGATCCCTGCCGGCGATCACCAGGAAGTGGAAGCGTGGAATTGCGTGTTCCACAACCTGGCAAAGACGCATCCCGACGTGTGCCGGTTCGATATCGCGTTCATGAGCGCCGCCACGGGGCGCCCGGTGCAACGCACCCAGTGCATGTTGCACGGCGCGCCCGCGTGCCGCTTCCGGATTGGCCGCAAGACCCCTGA